>NC_021846.1:358380-716760 GCF_000439435.1 Spiroplasma taiwanense CT-1 | reverse complement strand
AAGGTTTAGAATTAGTAGCATATGCAGGTGAAGCAAGAAGTTTAATTATGGAATGTATAAATAATGCAAAAAATAATGATTTTGAAAAAATTGATGAGTTAATGAAAGAAGCAGAAGAATTGCTAAATCAAGCACATAGAAGTCAAGCAGATATGTTGTTTGAAGAAGCAAAAGAAGAATATAATGAAATAACTTTGACTATAATTCATGGTCAAGATCACTTAATGACAACACTTTTATTAAAAGACCTTGCATATAATTTAATTGAATTTTGAAAAAAACAAAAAAAATGACTAGAATTATTTTAATGATTTTGGGTATTTTAATGATTTTGGGTATTTTAATAATTTTTATTTCAATTTTACTTTTATTATTTTTTGAAAAAAAATTGAAACAAAAAACAGAATTTACAAAGGATTTTGTTATTTCAAAAGAAAATAAAAATTTTTATACTAAATTAATAGTAAGAAGTCTTTTTCAACTTTAATTATTATTGGAATTGGTTTAATAATTTTATTTACAATTGTTTAATATAACATTTAAAATATAAAAAGCATATTTTTAAATATGCTTTTTATATTTTATTTTTAATAATTCAAATTATTTCAAATTATTTCAAAAAATGTCTATAATATTTGTGAATGGAGGTTATATGCATAAGTTAAAAAGAAAAGAAATTCTTCTACAAAAAATTGTGGAAAAAAACTTTATGTCTTCAAAGGACTTTTTGGAATATGCTCAAAGTAATGGAATAAATGAAAGTACTGCACGAAGAGATCTAAAAGAATTAGAAAAAGAAGACAAAATAACTTTAACTTTTGGGGGAATTATTTCAAAAGTAGAAAACGAATTAGAAATTGGAAGAATAGAAAAAGCTCAAAAAGAATTGTACAAAAAAGTAGCTATTGCAAATGAAGCTATAAAATTATTAAAAGAAAATGATGTAATTTTTTGTGCTCCTGGAACAACTATTGAACATTTTGTTAAAAAAATAGATAAAAAAATAAAAGTTTTAGTAACAAATTCTTTTCCTGTTTTTTTATCAGCTTGAAATAATAAAAATATAAAAGATGTTTTTTTACTTGGTGGTATTTTTAAAGAAAAGTCTCAAGTTTTTTATAACAGAGATACTAAAAAATATTTAGAAGGAATAAAATTCTCAAATGCATTTTTTAGCTGCTATTCAATTGATTATGAAGGAAATATCTATGATGATTTTGCACCAGAATTAGATGTTTTAATAGAAGTTTTAAAGCGTTCTACTGTTAAAAATCTTCTTGTTGATTCTTCAAAATTTGTAAATGAAGGAATAAATCAATTAATTAGTGTTAATGACATTAATAATTTAATTACAGATCAAAAAGCAAAAGGTTTAATAACTGAAAAAATAGAGTATTTAAATATTGTATTTTCAAAGGAGAATTAAAAATGAGTAATAAAATAAATATTGATGATTTTAAAACATCAAAAGAAATTCAACAACAAGCAATTATATGAAGTCAAATTAGTGATCAATTTAAAGAAAATTTGGATTTTTATCAAAATTTCATTAGTAAGTTCAAAGATTATAAAATAATTTTAACTGGTGCTGGAACTAGTCAATTTATTGGTGATGCACTTTGCCCATATTTTTTTAAAAAAGGATTAAATATAGTTTCAATACCAACAACAGATATAGTTTCTAATCCAAAAAATTATTTAAATCCAAATGATAAAACCTTACTAATTTCTTTTGCAAGAAGTGGAAATTCACCTGAATCAACTGCAACTTTTGATATTGCAAATCAATTTGTAAATAATATTTTTAATTTAGTTATAACTTGTAATCAAAACGGTGTTTTGGCAAAAAAAGCAAAAGAAACAGCAAATAGTGAATTATTTTTACTACCTAAAGAATCAAATGATGAAGGTTTTGCAATGACTTCAAGTTATTCAGGAATGACAATTGCAGCTTTATTATTTTTATCTCAACTTGTAAATCAAAATTGTTTTGATCAAATTGAAAATGCAATTTGTAGATTTGACAAAATATTATTTAAACTTAACAATTCAATAAAAAACTTAAATTTACAAGTAAATGATAGAGTAGTATATTTGGGAAGTGGGGAGTTTAAAGGTATTGCAATTGAATCATATTTAAAACTTTTAGAACTTACTCAAGGAATTATTCCAGCATTTTATAATGGAATACTTGCTTTTAGACATGGACCAAAATCAATTTTAAATGAAAATACAACAATTATTTTTTTAATGAGTAAAGATGAATATTCAAGAAAATATGAATTTGATTTAATTTCAGAAATTTCTAATGATAAAAAAATAAAACAACTTGTTATTTTAGATAATAAACATGATGTAAATCTTGAAAAATTTACAAAGTTTTATTTAAATTTAGATACAAATGATTTAAATGAAATAATAATTGGTATATATTATATTTTATTTGCTCAGCTATTAGCAGTAAATACTTCAGTAGCTGTTAATATAAATCCAGACAATCCTTGTCCAAGTGGTGAAGTTAATCGTGTTGTTAAGGGTGTAAAAATTTATGGAGATTTTAATTAGTGACAGGTATTGAAATTGGTTTATTATGTGGATTAATATTTGCTTTATTAGCTCTTATATTAATGATTTTTTACTTAAAATGAAATAAAAAAAATAAAGTAGTTATGCAAAAGGAAAATCAAATTAACTTAAGACCTCAAAAAGAAATTTATAGTTTATTTAGTAAGTGATTAAAAACCTTTATATTATTTTTTATTTGCTTAGTTATTATTTTTTGTTTTTCAATGTTAATTGTTGAATTAACAAAATAATGAAATAAATTTCCATTTTCTTTCATAAAAAATAAAATAATTTCTAAAATTATTTGATTTTTTTTTTATATATTTATAAACTAAAAATGAAAGAAGGAGGGAATACAGAGTGAATATGCTTTCAAAAAAAGAAAAAAAAGTTAAAACAGTAGATTCAGAAAAACCATTAAATAAAGCTGGAAATAATCACTGAAATAACTTTCTAGTAAAATTGCAAGGTTTAGGAAAATCATTAATGTTTCCAATAGCATTATTGCCTTTTGCAGCTTTACTAAACAGATTTGGTTCTTTAGCTATGGAATTAAATGTTGAACATCAGTATAATGCTGGTTGATGAATTGGTTTTATACTTCAAAAACCAGGTTCAACAATATTTGATAATTTACCATTATTTTTTGCAATAGGAACTGCTTTTGGTCTTTTAAAAGATCAAAGAGGAGAAGCTGCATTAGTTGGTGCTGCTTTTTACCTTATATTAACTACATTTCTTGGTGAAAATGGATTGCCAAAATTATTTTATGACAATACAATAACATTTGATTATTTTGCAAAAAATACAGAAGGAAATTGAGAAGTAGCTGGTAAACTTTCAAGTTTATTTTATGTTCCAAATTATGGAATGGTAAATGACAAATTACAAATTATTGGGGGAACATATATTTTAAATATTGGAGTACTTGGTGGAATTGTTGCAGGATGTTTAAGTGCTTGATCATATAATAAATTTAAAAATATTAAATTACCAAAAACCTTATCATTTTTTGGAGGAAGAAGATTTGTACCAATGGTAATAATGGTAGCATCAGTTCCTGTTGCTTTCTTATTTGCAATAATTTGACCATGATTTCAATATGGACTAATTTCTTTTGGTAAACTTGTAAGTTCAGGAGATTCTTGAGCTGTTCCTGGTGCATTTTTATATGGACTTTTAAACAGATTGGTTCAACCAACAGGTTTACACCATATTATAAATACATTCTTGTGATTCCAGATGCCAATTGAAGGTTATATTGTTGATTTTAATGGACATATTGTTCTTTGAAATAAAATGACAAGTGAAGCATTATTAAATGCAAATGGAGGATTAAGTGATTTTGGACAAAATATGCTTCAAGAAATAGCAAATAAAATGTTCAATTCAACCCCAATTACAGGAGAAAACTTTAAAGAATATTTTGCAATTAGACAAGGAATTATCCCAACAGGTGTCTTATTAAATCAAACCACAAGTGGATTGCCTAGTTTTACAATTTTTGGGGATATAAATGCTTTTCAAAAATCAATGATTTCTGGTAACTTTCAAACAGGATACTTTCCAATGTTTTGAGGAGGATTACCTGGTGCTGCTATTGCTATGATAATGTGTGCTAAAAAAGAAAGAAGAAGAGAAGTTGCAACTTTCTTAGGAGGAGTTGCTATTGTTGCTGCATTAACTGGAATTGATGAACCTTTAGTATTTTCATTTATATTTGTTGGTCCAGTATTATGAGTTGTAAATGCTGTTTATACTTCAATATTTGCAGCCATTGCAATTGCAATGCATCTGCATATTGGTTTTGGATTTAGTGGTGGATTTATCGATTATATAATTAGTTTTGCAAATAGTTGAGGAATGAGCAAATATGAAGGTCTTGTAAATGGGGGAACTTATGGAGTATTGTCAAATCCATTATGAATGTTTGCTCTAGCAGCTCTGGCATTTCCTGCATATTACTTTACATTTAGTATTATAATTAAAAAAATGAATATTAAAACTCCTGGACGTGATGATGAAAATGAAACAATTGGGGATGTAAATTCAAATAAATCATTAGTAAAAGGTAAAGCAAAAAATAGTAATGAAAAATATGAAAATCTTGCAAATGCTATTATTGAAATAGTTAAAATGGATAATTTTATAAAAGTAGATAATTGTAGTACGAGATTAAGACTAACAGTAAAAGATAATAAAACAGATATTAATGATGATAAACTTAAAGCTCTTGGAATTTATGGTATAAAAAGACTTGGAGATCAAGGTTTACAATTAATTATTGAAACAGATGTTGAACATGTTGCAAATATTGTTCATGAAAAAACAGGTAAATAGAAGTTAAAAAAAGACATATTCAATTTGAATATGTCTTTTTAAATTCCAAAAATTTTAATTCCTATAATTTTGCTATTGATTAAAAAAATTTTCAATTAATAATATAAAAAATTACAATCAAAAAAATTAGTATAACAAGTAATCTAAAAAAAATGAATTTCAAAGAAAAATGAAAAACAGATTTGGATTCAATTCATAATATAATGGTGTTTTATATAATAGAAAGAACATTAAGTAATTTATTTATTGATAATAATGAAGTGATTGATATTAATATTTATATTGATCAAAGAAAAGTAGTACCAAATATATATAATAAAAATGGTGTTAAATTAGAATCATTGGAAGCATTTATTAAAACTACTTGATTTTTAAATCAAAAATTTATAAATTCAAATTTACAAGTTGTTCAACTAAATTCTTTAAATAATCTCTTAATTCATTATTCTGACTATTGTGCAGGTCTAGTTAATTCAATGTGTAGATTTGTAAATTCTGGAATTAATTATGAATGAGACAAAAATACTGATTTAATATTTTTTATATTTCATAAAAAAATTAAATGTAAATGTTATTACACAATAAAAAAACCAATGTGATACTGTAAGTGATTTATCAAGAATATGTATGCGATTTGATTTTTAATTTTTATAAGTATAAAATGCATTCTTCAAAAGAACTGAAAACTAAATGTGGATAATAATTAAAGAATTTCAATTAATATTAATTTCACGATGGCAAGAAAGTTTTATACACTTTAAATTTTAAAATCTTAATTAATTGCAACTGATTTATCAAATACCTGTTGCTAAAAGATAATATAAAGGAAAGTCTTTATTATAGTTCATGAAATGGGAGACCAAGATCTTTTAATGATATTGTAGAAGATGGAATTTATACAATTTATAGTGTAAATTCTCAATTTTCAACAAATGGAAAGATATATTTCTATGATTATCAAAGAGCATTAAATTCTGTAATTGAGGGAATTTCACACAGTACATTATATTCAAGTCAAGAAGCAATCATTTATATGTATATTAATATTGATGATAATGGAAATTTAAAATTATATTTTTATAAAAATGATGATGAATTAAGAGAAGTAGTTAAAGAAATACTAAGTTAATGAGTAAAAATAGTAAATTTACTATAATTTTCAAATTTTTATTAGATTGTTTATTGCAATTTCTATTCTATTGTCTTGACTATTAACTATCTATTTTTTTGAAAATAAAAAAGATAATGTTAATTTTTTATTGTGTGCTTTTATATTCATAATTATAATTTTGGGTTCAATAATAAAATATTTCAATCATAAGAAAAAACCTAAATTAAAAATAAAACGTGAATATAATTTAATTGAAATTACTTTACTAATTTTTTGTGGTTATTTAATGATGAGTAATTACACAATTTATGGTTTGTGAGATTTAATATTTAGAGTTATAAAACAATCAATTATTGTTGGTTTCATGTTTGTATGGACATTTTTATTAGAAATGTTTTTATCAAAAAGAATTCTTAGAATTATTTTTATTCCTATCTTTTGCTTTTATCCAATTCAATTTCTTACTGGAGAAAAAAATTTGATGATATATGGAGCTTTAATTTCAGCAGTTTTATTAGTAGAGATTTTTTATTATAGTTTAGAACTATTTAAAAATAAAAATTTTAATTATATTAAAACTGAAATTATAATTACTTTATTTAAAATACTATTTCCTATATTTATAATTTCTACAATAATGTTTTTTACAATAGGTTATCAAAAATTTTCATCGTATATAAATGGAATTTATATTTTAAAAAATCATTTATTATATTTAATTATTCCATTTTTAATTTTTATTCTTTTAAATTTATTTTCACTAAATTTAAAAATTAATGCTTTATTACTTTTTATTGCAAATTCACTAAATTCCTTTTTTTTAAAGGAATTTACAATTTTAACATTGTATAATGAAACAAACTTTATATTTACAACAATACAAATATATTTTCATGATTCTGTTGAACTATACTTGTCAATTATAATGAAAGCCTTTATTGCAGTAGGAATTACTTTTGCAATTAAGTTTGTCTATTTAGAATGAAAAATCTTTAATATAAAATTTAAATTTTTAAATAATTTGAAAAGAAAAATTCAAAGAATCAAAAGTATTAAAAGTTATGAATTAAAATTTTTAATTTTAAAAATATCATTTTATAAATCTTTAAATTTAATTGATAATAAAATTAATGTTATTTTTTTATCAAAAACTAATTCAAAATACTTACTAAATTTACTTTATAAATATTTATTAATCTCCAATTTAAAAAACTGTTTATCTTATTTATTACCTTTAAATTATATTGTTTTTTTCTTGATTTCAATATTTTCATTTAAATTTGTTGATAAATTTAAAATTATTTCTTATACACTTTCAAGTTTTTGATCATTATATTTAACTATTATATTTACTTTAATTCTTATTTTTTGAGATAGATTTCAAAATATATATTTATCACATTGAGTTAAAACTGAAGACAAAAATAATTTACTTGAAATGGAAAAAGAAATTCAACAAGTTAAAAATAAATATAACACTAAAAAACATTAGACATTTTTTTATTAAAAAATTTAAGATAAAAAATGATAATTTAAATAAAATATCATTTTTTTGCTATTCTATAAAAAATAAATTTAAAAAAATAATCTAATGGTTATTTTTTTGAATTTATTTAAAATTTAATGCATAAATTAAAATGAATTAGTTAAATATAGTCTAAAAGAATAAATAAATAGAAAAAATATTTTATTTTGATATGAAAATGAAATTTTTTCCATTTTTTAGATAGAATAATTAGGAAAGGAGTAAAAGAAGAGGGTATTTTTATTTGCTATATTAAATTAATAGAACTAGTTTAGTTTTCTAGTAATTTTATAGTTAATAAAAATTAAATAAAAAATTATTTACAGTATTTATTGTTAACAAATAATGTATAAATAAAAATGCATTACAAATATAGTTTATATTAATCATCTTATTCAATTTAAAAAAAGAATATGTTTTGATAATGTAATTTGCTTAAATATAATAAAATTTATATTTCTAATTTACAATAATATTCTTTTACTTATTAAACTTGAATGGGGAATAATAAAAAATAAAAGGAGGTTTTTTGTTATGAATTTAACAGAATTATTTTTAACAGAATTTTTTGGAACATCCTTACTTATTATTTTAGGAAATGGAATTGTTGCAAACTGTGTATTAAAAGATACTAAGGGAAATAATGCTGGATTAGTGGCAATTGCTCTTGGATGAGGATTTGCAGTTACAGTTTCTGCTTTAATTGCATCATCATTCAATGGTGCACCAGGTTGATTTAATCCAGCAGTAATGGTTGGGGCAACAATTGCAGATAAAGGAGACTTAATGATTCAATTAACTGGTTCAACTTCAGGAGCAATTGGATTGTTTTTTGGTTTATTTTTTGTTCAATTACTTGGAGCAATGCTTGGGCAAATAATAATTGATTTACTATATTTTAAACATATTCAAAAAACTTTGCAAACAAAAGAAGAATTTTCAACAGCAAATGTTTTAGGAATGCATTCAACTTCTTCAACATTTAAAGGTAGTTTATTTTCATTTACAACTTTATTAAATCTACTTATGGAATTTGTTGGAACATTTGTACTTGTATTTGCAGCATTAGCAATGGGAAAATTTGCATCTGGAACATTCTTTGGTCCAATTGTAATTGGTATTGTAGTTATTTCAATAGGTCTATCACTTGGAGGAACTACTGGGTATGCAATTAATCCAGTTAGAGATTTAGGACCAAGAATTATTCATATGTTAATGCCATTAAAAGAAAAAGGAAAATCTGATTGATCATATTCATTTGTTCCAGTTCTTGCCGCAATTTTAGCAGGAGTAAGTGTTGGAGCTATATTTTTACTTTTTTAAAAATAAAATAGAAATTAGGTAAATAATGAAAAAATATGATATTTGTATAATTGGTGGGGGAGTAATTGGGGCTTCAATTGCTCGTGAACTTGGAAAATATAATAAAAAAGTTATTGTTTTAGAAGCAAATTCAAGAGTTGCTATGGAAACTTCAGCAGGGAATTCAGGTCTAGTACATGGTGGGTTTGACCCAACACCTGGAAAATTAAATGCAAAACTAAATCAACTCGGTAAATTAAGATATGAAGATTGAATAAAAGATATGGACTTTCCTTTTTTAAGAATAAATTCAACTGTTGTTGCATTTAATGATGAAGAAATGAAACATATTAATATGTTGTATAAGCGTGGTATAACAAACGGACTAAAATCTTCAGAACTAGAAATTATTGATGCAAAAGAGTTACAAAAAAGGGAACCAAATATTTCAAAAGAAGCAATTGGTGCTTTAGTTTGTAATTCATCCATTGCAGTAGATACACCAGAACTTACTAAAGTTTTATTTACAAATGCAATTAAAAACGGAATTGAATTAAGAGTTAATTCAAAGGTTATTGATATAAAACACAATAATGAAGAATATACAATTACTACATCAAAAAATGAAGAAATTATTGCTGAATATGTAATTAATGCAGCAGGTCATTATGCAGATGTAATTTCAAAAATGGCTGGCTATCCAGACTTTAATTTAGTAACAAAGCGAGGAGAATATAGAATACTTGAAAAAACAGAAAAAAATATAGTTAATTCAGTTGTTTTTATGGTTCCCACAATTCACGGTAAAGGAGTTATTGTAGCTCCATTATTAACAGGACATATTATGGTTGGTCCAACAGCAGTTGATGGAGTACCAAAAGATGAAACAAGATTAGTTACAAAAGAACAATTTGATTTTATTGGAGAAATTGGAAAAAAATTAATTCCCGATATTAAAATGCAAAAAACTTGTATGACTTATTCAGGTTCAAGACCAATTGAACCAATTTATGATGATTTTTGAATAAAACCAGCAAGTGGTGATAAAAAATTTATAAATGTTGGGGGAATGAAATCACCAGCCATAGCATCAGCACCAGCCATAGCAGATATGGTAATTGAATTAATAGAGAATGTTAATGGAAAATTAGAAAAAAAAGAAAAATGAAATTCAAAGGAAAAAGCAATTATTCCAATAGTTTAAAAGGAGAGAAATATGGAAAAATATATTATTACTCTTGATGAAGGTACAACAAGTGCAAGAACATTGATTACAAATAAAAAGGGACAAATTGTTGCAGTTGATCAAACAGAATTTACTCAATATTTTCCAAAAGATGGTTGAGTTGAACATAATGCAACAGAAATTTGAAATACACAACGTTCAACATTAGTTCAAGTTTTAAATAAATCTGGAATTTCAGGTGAACAAATTGCAGCAATTGGAATTACAAATCAACGTGAAACAGTGGTTATTTGAAATAAAGAAACAGGACTTCCAATTTATAATGCTATTGTTTGACAAGATCAAAGAACAGCAAAATATTGTGAATCAATGAATCAACAACAAGTAGATATGGTTAGAAAAAAAACCGGATTAATAATTAATCCTTATTTTTCAGGAACAAAAATTAAGTGAATTTTGGATAATGTTGAAGGAGCAAGACAATTGGCAAAAGAGGATAAATTAATGTTTGGAACCATTAATACTTGATTAATTTATCGATTAACAGGAGGAGAAGTTTTTCTAACAGATCATACTAATGCTTCAAGAACATTGTTATACAATATTAATACAAACAATTGAGATGATGAATTATTAGAGTTATTTGATATACCAAAAAATATTCTTCCAGAAATTAAAGATTGTAATGCTCATTTTGGAAATACATTTCCTGGATTAATTTCAAAAACGGATAAAACACAAATTCCAATTTATTCTTCAATTGGAGACCAACAATCTGCTTTATTTGGTCAATTATGCATAAATAAGGGAGAATCAAAAGTAACTTATGGAACTGGTTGTTTTATATTAATGAATACAGAAGAAGAAAGAATTTTTTCAAATCATGGACTTTTAACAACTGTAGCAAATTCAATTAACGGAAAAATTACATATGCTTTAGAAGGTTCTGTAATGGTTGCAGGAGCAGCTGTTCAATGATTAAGAGATAATTTAAGAATTATTTATAATGCAATTGAAACAGAATGATATGCAGGTCAAACAAAAGATGATAGAAGAGTTTATGTTGTTCCATCATTTACTGGACTTGGTTCACCTTATTGAGATTCATATTCACGTGGAGCAATATTTGGTTTAGATAGGGGAACAAAAAGAGAACATATAGTTAGAGCAACCTTAGAAGCAATTGCATATCAAGCATATGATGTTGTTAGTGCAATGAGCAAAGACGTTAAAGCTAAAATTAATAGTATAAAAGTGGATGGAGGAGCATCTCAAAATAAATTTATGATGCAATTTCAATCAGATATTACACAATGTAAAATTGTAAAACCATTAAATATTGAAACAACAGCAATGGGAGCAGCTTATTTAGCTGGTTTAAAATCTGGTTATTGAAAAGATATTGATGAAATTAGAAAAAATATTGAATTTGACTTTGAAATGAATCCATTAATTGAACAAAAACAAGCAGATCATTTAATTAAAGGATGAAGACAAGCTGTTCAAAGAACATTTTCATGATTAACCGATATAGAGTAAAAAAATTTTTAAGAAAGAAAAGAGATGATATAAGTGATATTAGTTGCACATAGAGGTTTTAGAAATCCAAATGGTGAAAATAGATTTATTGATTTTCAAAATGCTTTAAAAAAATGTAGAGCTGTAGAATTTGATATTCGTATGACAAAAGATAAAAAAATTATTATTTTTCATGATCATAATTTTAAGAGAATTGGTTCAATTGACGAAACTGTTAGAAGTTTTACATATGAAGAAATAAAAAACATTAATTACTTCAAAAAAATCCTGAATGAATACCTTGTTTATTTATTGAAGAATTCATTGAAAAACTAAGTGATCAGTATGAAGTAATTAATGTTGAAATTAAACCTGATAGATATACAAAAGAAGAATATCAAATTTTATATTCAGCTTTAGATTTATTTAGAAAAAAAACTAAAGCTGAAATAATAGTTTCATCTTTTGGAAAAAATGCCTTGGAATTTATTTTAACTTTAAATAGTGATTTTAAAAAAGCCTATTTATGTGAAAGTTTAAACAATATAAATATGCAATTAATAAGAAAATTTGACTATTTGAATTCTTATTTAGGATCTTTAAAACAAAAAAATAATGTTGAAATTATAAATAAAATAAATTTGCCAATGAATATTTGAACTTTTAAAAATAATAGTGATGTAAAAATTATAAAAAAAATGTATAAACCCCAATTAATAAATTCTTTTATTAGTGATAATCCTGATTTAGATATAAATATTTAGAAAAAAAGGGGGGATAAATAATTATGGATGAAAAACAAGTAGAAGTTTCGGATTTAAAAAAAATTAAAGTGAAAAATAAACTTAGTAAAAAAAACTGTATCAATCATTTCAATTCTAACCTTAGCAGATGTGCTTGTAATGGCAGTACCATTTTATTTAAAAAATGTAATTTCATCTGTAAAAATTGCAAATTCATTAAAAATTTTACCATCAGAGTTTTCACAAGTAAATTCAATTTATGGATATGTTGCTATATTAAGTTATTTTGTTGGAGGTTTTTTTGTAGATAAAATTAGTTTAAAAAAATTATGTTTAATTGGACTTTTAGGAGTAGGTTTTATTGGAGTTTGGTATGGATTCATTCCTTTTATAAATGAAGGAAAAGTAGCACAGGTTTATATAATATTTTCTCTTTGAAGTTTTATAACTTGCTTCATATTTTGAAGTGCTTTATGAAAACTTCTTTCCGAGCAAGGCACAAATGAGCAAAATGGAGTTCTAAATGGAGTTCATGGTAGTTTAAATGGAATCATTGGAACAGCTGTTATTGGTTTTGTATATTTAATTTTCTACATAATGGGAACAGTTTTTGTAGATTCTCTTGGAAATTGAGCCTTTCCAACATTGGTTTTTTTTCAGTTTTTTAATAGCAATTAATGGTATTTTGCTTTGTTTTTTTGTACCAGAAACAAAAAATGAAGTAAAAAAAGAAGATAAATTTGATTTACATACTTTAACAAGTGTTTTAAAAAATTACAAAATTTGATTAGTAACATTTTTAATAATGGGTGTTTATATGTTTCAATCAGGATTAAGCGTTTTTGTAACATTTATTCAAGAAGCACTTACAGTTACAGCTATGGTGGTTGTAGCTTTGGGGATTTTAAGAACTTATTTATTTAGAGCAATTTTTTCAGCACCTAGTGGTAAATTAGCAGATAAATCAGGTAAATATATTTTGTTTATAACAATTGGTTTATTTATTTCATCAATTTTATGTCTTATTGCAATAATAATTCAGGTTTAAGTGAGAATTCATTTTTAAGTATGAGCCATACTGGAAAAATTATAGTACAAGTTGCAGTTTCAACTCTTTATTTAATGCTTGGAATATCATGTTGAGCATTAGTTACAAATAGATGAGCTACTATTTATGAAATTAAAGTTAGTCAAAAAGAATATGCAGCAAGTGTTGGCTTTATTTCTTGTATTGCTTTCTCACCAGATGCTTGGTTTTGACAAATAGATTCAATTTTATTAAAAAAATATGAAACAGAAGCAGGTTATGCAACAAATAAGTTTGCAAATCAAATCAGTTTATCTGTTATAACTATAATTGGTATTTTAGCAGCAATTGCAGGAATAATATCGGTCATTTGTTTAAAACGTGAAAAAGCAAATGAAGTAAAATTAAGAAATATAATAAAATAAATTTTATTTAAAAAACCTAATTGATTTTGGGTTTTTTAAATTGAAAAGTCAGTAAAAATTATGTTTTTTAGTTTATATTTTTAATATCTATATAATAATAAAATAGAAAAGGAACTAAAAAAATGAAAGAAGATAAATTTTTTACAAATAAAGATCAGCAAGAACTTTTAAGTGAAATAAAAAATGAAATAGTTACTTCAGATGAAGTTTATTTAATTTATCCTTTCATATCAAAAGCAATTTTAAATAAAATTGAACCTACTTTTGAATACTGTTTAAAAAATAATATTATTATTAAAATAATTTCTACAACTTTTGATGATTTAGCACAATTTAATAATTTAAATGAAATAAGAAAAATTTCTGAAAAATATAAAAATATAAAAATTAAAATTGAAGATAATTTGGAAAAGCATAGTGAAAGAATACATATTAAAGCAGCTATTTTTAAAAGAAAAGTAAAACAAGATAGTGCAATAATAGGTTCTTCAAATTTAACTTATAAAGGAATGATAAGCGGAAGGGAATGGAATATTAAAATTATTTCAAAAGAAAAAAATGATTTAGTTCATCAACTGATAAAAGAATTTGATTATTTATGAGAAGAAGATTTTGTTGATTTTTCAAATTCTTTTGAAAGAGATTTTCTAATTCAAAGAATTAAAGAAAATCAGGATTCTAAAATTCAATTAGAAATTTTAAATCAAGATTCAAAATTTGAATATTCAAAAAAATATTTATATAAATTTCAAAAGGAAGTAATAGATAAATTATCATATCGAAGGTTTTTAAATAAAAATAAACATTTAATTGTAATGGCAACAGGTACTGGAAAGACTTTAGTTTCTGCTTTTGATTATAAAAGACAGATAGAGCAAGTAAATAAAAAATTAAAAATTTTATTTTTAGCACATCAAAAAGAAATAATTGATCAAGCAATTAATACATATAGACAAGTTTTAAATGACTCAAATTTTGGTGAAGTTTTATATGATCAAAAAATTATTAGTGAAAATCCAGAATATTTATTTGCAACAATTCAATCTTTATCAAATAGGTTAGAAGATTTTAAAAAAGAACAATTTGATATTATTGTATATGATGAAGCACATCATATAGCTGCAAATACATTTGATAAAACTTTTAATTACTTTCAACCAAAGCAAATTATTGGTCTAACAGCAACTCCTGAAAGAGAAGATGGGAAAAATATTAAAAAATATTTTAATGATGAATTTGCTTCTGAATTAAGATTATGAGATGCTATTGATCAAAAACTATTATGCCCATTTGATTATTATTGTATTGATGATAGTAAAACTGATTTAACAGGAGTTGATTTAGATTCAGATAGAGAAATTTTTAAAAAAATAAATACTGAATCTAGAAATGAATTGTTATTTAAAACAATTGAAAAGTATCTTGGAATTTATGCTAGACCAACAGCACTTATTTTTTGTGTAACAATCGAGCATGCAAATATTATTGCTACTTTTTTAAAAGCCAAAAACTTAAAAGCAGAAGTCTTAACATCACAGAATAAAAATGATAGAAAAAGAATTATTCATGAATTTTCGATAGGTAGAATAAATTATCTTTGTGTTGTAAATATTTTCAATGAAGGTATTGATATACCAGAAATAAATACAATAATTTTATTAAGACCAACAAATTCAAAAACAATTTATCTTCAACAATTGGGTAGAGGGCTAAGAAAGACAGAATTGAAAAATAAATTAGAAGTTTATGATTTAATTTCAAATATAGATAATAAGTATGATTTAACTTTAGGAATAAGAAATCTTTTTGAGCCAAAAATTATTGGAACTAATTTTATTTCAACCAAACATGGCTTGCCTTATAATTCAACGATTACTTTAGAAAAAAATGCTGAAGAAATTATTTTAAAAAGTTTAAAAAAATGATATGGCAATAAAAATATAATTAAAGAACAAGTAGTTAAATATTTTCAAAAATATAATTTAAAAAGTTTAGAAATGATAATTAAAGATTATGAATTAACTCTTCAAGATTTTTATAATAATTTAGATGATTTGTTTATAAAAACTGCAAAGCAAATATCAAATTATTTACCTACTCAAAATGATACAAAAAGAAATAAAAATATTTTAAAACAGTTTATATTTTTAGATAACTATAAAATAATTTCTTATTTTTATAGAAGATTGACAAGAAAAATTGAAAAATTAAATATTGATTATGATTTAGATAATCTTTTTATAACATCAGTCTTATATGAAATAACAAGTATGAAAAAATTCTTAGGTTTATATCCTAATTATTTGAAAATAGATGATTTGGTTCAGTATTTTATGGATAATAATCAGTTAATTGTTGAAGAAATAATTTTAATTCTTAAATATAAATTAGATAATGAAACATTAATTTTTTCTGATAATACAGAAAAACTTCTTTCTATAAATTCAACATATACAGTAAAACAGTGTTTAGCAGCAGTGGGTCGTACTAATTTTTTATTTTACCGAGAGCAATTAAAAGTTTTAACTTTTCAAGCTGGTTATTTGACTTTTGATAATTCAAAGCAAATTATTTTAGCAGATGAAGATGGAATGGGGTATGGCAAATTAACTAAATATGATATGGAAAATAATAAATTTTATTGATCAATTCCAGAAAATATGACTTTAGAACATAAAATTATTAAGGATTTTAATAATTTAGAAATAAAAAAATATTTGTTTATTCATGATAAACAAAATTATAATCAGAAAAATATGTTTTTGAAATTATATAAATTTATTGGTATAGGCACTTTTAATAATATGATTGTAGATAATTATTTAACAGCAGAATTTGATATGTAAATTATGAAATAATAAAAAGCAAGAAAAAATCTTGCTTTTTATTATTTCATAATTTAAAAGTTTATTTAATTTAATTTTTTGCTTTTCCGCATAAAGTTAATATTGATCCTACTAATATTATAATTGCAACAAAGAAATATGCAATTCAATTAAATAGTATTGAAATAATTCCAATTATTCCTGTAGTTATTTTAAATTTGTTGTTTCCTTTTGCTAATGCAAGAGCTCCAAAAATAATTATCAATATTGAAGAAATTAGAGAAATTATTGTAAATATAATAATTATTCCTCCAGCTATTGGTAAAGTACTTGTAGTAAGCAAAGAAGCAATTAAGAGTATTATAGAAATTAATGCTGCTAAAGCTGTTCCAACAAAATTAGTAATAATTCCACCCTTTGCTAATCCATTCATAGTTACCTCTTTCTATATGCATTTATATACACAAAAGGCATTTTAGCAAAAAAAAAAAAAAATTACATTTGAAAATTAAGTTATGAAAAAAAATTTCAAAATATAAAAAAGTGTAATATTTTTTTTTATATATTTTAAAATTTAGAAGTAATCATTATATAATGGTTTAAATTTAAATGGAGTATTTATGTCAAAAAAAATAAAATTATACACATACAATTTTTTAAAAATTATATTATCAACTATTTTATTTCCAATAATCTTTATTAAATCAAATAAATTATTCAAATTATATAAGTACTTTTGTTATACATATCCAAGGTTTGGAAAATATGAAGGACCAAATGGAGAATTTAACCATATTCCAGTAGAGGTTAATACTTTAGAATATCATTATTGAGATATTGATAAAATGAATTTAGGCAAAGATTCTTTTAAAAAACAAGACTTATTTGAATTTGATATTACAACAGATAAAGGAAATATTAGTTGTTTAAAAGCATTAAATGGTAACTCAAAAAAATGAGTTATTGGAATGCATGGTTGAACAGAAGATAAATATCTTGCTTTAAGATTAGTTAATCATTTTTACAAAAATGGTTATAATATTTTAACTTTTGATGCTTTTGCTCATGGAAAAAGTTATGGGCAAAATACTGATATTGGATATTCAAGTATTTCAATGATTGATCAAATAATTGACAATCTAAAAAAAGAATATCAAGTTGAAAATATTGGACTAATTGGAAATAGTATGGGAGCTTCAACATCAATTCTTTATTCTCAAACTGGAAAATTTAAAGATGATATTAGTTGAGTTGTAGCTGATTGTGGTTTTAGTAGTATAAAACTTCAATATAGATATTATATTCAAAATAATTTTTTCAAAAAACCGTGATGAATTGTGGGAATGGGATATACAAAAAAATTTAGTAAACTTACAAAAACTAATCAAAGTAAGTATGATTTATTAAAATTAATGAATCTAAATAAAGAAATACCAATTTTATTTATTCATGCAATTGGAGATACTTTCATTCCCTATGAAATGAGTTTAGACATGTATAATAAAAAAATAAAATTTGAATCAAATACTCTTAGTGAAATTTGAACTCCAGAAGGGTCAAATCATGTTTATGTAATAACAGATTACAATGAACAATATTTGGACAGGACTTTAAATTTTGCAAATGAAAGAGAGAAAAAAGTAAATGAAAACTAAAAAAATGGGTTTTTGAACGGTTCTTGCTTTAACACTTACAGCAACAATCGGAACAAGCATTATTGTTACTTATGGTAGTGTTTCTTCACTGGCAGGAAATAATCCTTTATTAATGATTTTTGTTTGAATAATAGGGGGAATTATTATCCTTCCTGAAACTTTCTTAATGGTTGAACCAGCTATTTCATTTCAAGAAAATGGAACAGCTTATAGCTGATTAAGAAGAGCAAATTGAAAAGTTATGGCTTTTTGATTTGGTTGAGTTTTAACATTATTTGTTTCTGCTGTTGCTATTGCAACAGCAAGTCTAGCTTTAACAAATATTATTAGAGATTTTTCAGGCTATGATAATGAATATTTGTGAAAATTTATTTCAATTTTAATTTTATTTTTTATTGGAGGAACACAAATCTTTATTAAAAATAGTAGTCAAGTTAGTCAAATTATTTTTATGGTTTTAAAAAGTTTTCCAATAGCATTTATTTTAATTTTAGCTTTAGTTTATGGGACAAGTGAAAACTTATTAAATTCAGGAGCTATGAAAGAAAATTTATCTCAGGCATATATTGGAGGAACACTATTAATTCCTGCAATAACAATGACAATGTTTTCATATTCAGGAACTGAAATTCCAACATATGTAACAGCTGAAATTAAGAATGCTGAAAAAACAACACCAAAAGTAATTCTTGCTGGTGTTGGTATTGTTATGTTAGTTTATGTATTATATGCAATTGCAATTTTATCAATTGGAAAAGTAGAAGATGGATTTTTAAATGGATTTGCTTTACTTCCAAAATGAGCAACAATTGTATTTAATTCAGTTGCAATTGTTTTATTTATTGGTGGTATCAATGCTTATCTAGTATACCAAACAAGTTTAGTTCAAAAAATGTCAGAAGAAAAAGATTTAAGTCATCATTTCTTAAAACTTTCAAAATGATCAGGAAGACCAATGTACTCAATGTTATTATTAATGGCTATTGCATCAATTTATATTATGTTTAATGAAATAAGAGAATTATTAGGTTACTTTTCACTTGCAGTAAGTTCATTAAAAATATTAATGACAACAAACATAGTTTACTTAAGATTAAAAGACCAAAATTATAAAAAAATATATAAAAATTGATTATTTTGAGTATTTGTTGTATTTTCATATATAACTTGTATTTTAACTTTAATTGGTTCATTTATGTTATTGTTAACAGGAATTGAACTTAAAGATATATGAAAACCAATTGTTATGATTTTACTTGTAATTTTATTAGTTCCAGTAGGATTTTTAAAATATCATATTCAAAATAAATTACAAAAAGCAAAAAATCCAGATAGTGACAAATCAGTTAAAATTTTAACTAATGAAAAATAAAACCTTTGGTTTTATTTTTTTATCAAAATTTACTTTAATAATTTTTACAACATTTTTTTTATTAAATTGTTTGTAATTATAATCAAAATTAATAAAATTTTGCATTAGTAAAATTAAATTTTATTGATAAAATAAATTTCCTCTTTCTAACCTTTTTAAATTTATTTTATTTTAATTTATAATTATTTTAAGCATAGAAATTTAATTTCTATGTTATATAAATGGGGTAAAACATAAATTAAAAAAAATATGTATTATTGATTTTGAATCATTTCAGTTTTATCAACAATATAAAATTAAATTTCCAAAAATTACAATTAATGACATACCATATACTGTTGGTATGGGAATTTTGGAATTTAATGAGGAAAAAAATCAATTTATTTTATCAAATGAATTTGTTTATCAATTTACAAATACTTGAAAAAATCAAAAAAAATTAATGAATGAACTTGAAAAAATGAGTTTTGTAATTGCTCAATATATTAAGGAAAATAATATTGATGAGTTACTTTACATGTCTAAATTTCAAGAAGTTCAAGCCTTATCTTTCTTTTCAAATAATTTTGAAAATTTTATGATAAATTTAGAAAGCATGTCTTCTAAATTTATTGATGTATATGATTTTTTTTATGATACAAAATACTATCCTGTTTTATCTTACAAGCATAAAGTAAGTGAAATAATTAAAACATTTATGAAAAAATATGGAGATGAATATGAAAATTATGATATTGTAAGAGATGTAATGAAGTTTTTTAGAGGTCATTTAAGAAAAAGAAAGAATATTAACTTAAAATTTGAATTAATAAAGAAACATAATTTGATTGATATATATAAAGGATATGAACTTATGAATTATATAAATCTACTAGCAAATTGAAATGATAGTGACTGTATAAATAGTGAGGAATTAAAAAAGAAAATGACTTAATCTAGTCATTTTTTTAATTTTAAATTATTTGTATATACAACTAAAACTATTTAATCTCTTTAAATTTACTTTTATTTAATAAAATATTTATAAGGAGGTTAGTATGGAATTACTTATAGAAAAAAAAGAATTTAAAATTGAAAATAGAAAAGTTGAAGAATTAATTTTCTCAATATCAAATGGTTATATTGGAATTAGAGGTTCATTTGAAGAGGAAATTTTGAATAAAAATAGTTCAATTGAAGGCACTTATATTAATGCTTTTTATGATTATTTTGACATTCAATATGCAGCTAAATATACAGGATATCCAGATTTATATCAAAGAATGATGCCATTAATCAATATTCAAAATTTGGAAATATATATTGATGATAAAAGAATTTTATTTGATCCAACTAAAGCATCAAATTATTCTATTGAATATCAAATGCAATCTGGTCAAATTGTTAGAAAATATAGATTTAACTTAAATGATGAAGAATATATAGATTTTTATTTTTCTAAATTATTATCTCAAATAAGTTATGAATTATTTTTGCAACAAATAAGTTTTACAACTTCATTTAAAAGTGAAAAAGAGGTAAAAATTAATTTTCCACTAATTTTTAAAGAAACATCAACAGATAAAGGCATACCAAATGACCCAAGAGCTTTATTAAAAGATCAAAAAAGTTTTAATAAAATTGAAAGAGAATCTTCAAATAGTTTTCAAAGTATTGTTTATAAAACATTAAAGTCAAATCAAAAAGTTGTTTATGCAACAAAAATTAGTGGCTTAAATTCATTTAATTTTTCTGAATATGAAGAGAAAACTTATTATTAAAAAAAATTTTAAATGAAACTATTATAATTGATAAAATTAGTGTTTTGTATGAACAAAACTATTCAAAACCAACTATAAACGTAGCAAAAGTAAAGTTAATGGAATTTGCAAAAAATAATTATCAATTTTATTTAAAACAACAAGAAGATTTTTTTATAGATTTTTGAAAAAGAGCAAACTGTAATTTTGGAGAAAATAATCAAAATTTATTATTAGCAAATAATTTTAATATGTTTCAACTTTATACAAATATTGGAAAATTAGCTTGAACAAATGTTGCTGCAAAAGGATTAACAGGAGAAGGATATGCTGGTCATTATTTTTGAGATTCAGAAATTTATATTGCCATTGCTTTAACATTATTTGATCCAACACTTGCAAAATTAATGTTAATGTTTAGATATAATACTTTAGATAGTGCAAGAAAAAGAGCAAAACTTTTAGCTCACCCAAAAGGTGCTTTATTTACTTGAAGAACAATAAATGGAGATGAAACAAGCACATATTTTCCAGCTGGAACTGCTCAATATCATATCAATGGAGATATTTGTTTTACAATAATAAATTATTTTAAAGCAACAAAAGATTATGATTTTTTATTTAATTATGGTTTAGATATTTTAATTGAAACTGCAAGAGTTTGAGAAGATAAAATTGTTGTAACTGATGGAGTTGGACATATTAATTCAGTTACAGGACCAGATGAATATCAAATTCTTGTAAATGATGATTATTGAACAAATTGTGTTGCTCAATATAATTTAAAATGAGCAAATAAAAGTTTTAAAATGTTAAAAGAAAAAAACATAAATCTCTATAATCAAAAAAAAGAACAACTTAAAATTACTGAAGAGGAATTAAAGGAATTTGAAAATTTAGCAAATGTTATTTTAATTCCTTATAATAAAGAATTGAATTTAAATCCACAACACGATAATTTCTTAAAAAGAAAGCCAGTTACAAAAGAGTATATTGAAAAATATAAGCCTTTTTTAAGAACTTTACATTCTTTATCAATAAATACACTAAGAGTTACAAAACAAGCAGATGTTGTTTCGGCAAATATGTTTTTTTATGACAAAGTTGATAAAGAAACAATGATTAATAATTGAGAGTTTTATGATAAAACCGATACAGCTGATTCATCACGTTCTAAGTGTGTATATGCAATAATGGCAGTCAGACTAAAAATTAAAGACTTTGGCTTTAAATATTTTAAAGAGTCAATTAATCTTGATTTATATGACACTCATAAAAATACAGATAGAGGATTACATATGGCAAATATGGGTGGAGTTAGAATGTTTGTTATTTATGGATTATTTAACATTGAAGAAGAATTTTTAATGATTGATCCTGTATTTAATGATCAAATAAATTCTTATTCTATTAATATTGAATATCAATCTGCAATAATTAATTTTAAATTAAAAAATAAAATTTTATATTTGCAAAAAATATCAGGTGATAATGTAAATATTAAACACAATCAAAAAATGTACCAATTAATAACTAATTTTGGAAATTCAATTATAATGAAATTTCCAAAATTAGTTATTTTTGATTGTGATGGTGTTATTAGTGATACTGCATATTTACATTATTGATCTTGAAAAGAAGTTGCAAATAAAAAGTTAAATATTAATTTAGATGAAAGTTTTTTAAATAAATTTAGAGGACTTTCAAGAAAAGATAGTTTAGAATTAATTTTAAAATCATTTATAAGTAAAAGAGAGTTTTCAAAAAAAGAAAAAAAGGAAATTATTTTTGAAAAAAATAAAGTTTATTTAAATCACTTAAAACAAAAAAATAACATTAAAATCTATGAAGGAACAATAAAATTTATTAAAATCTTAAAAGAACAAAATATTTTAATTGCTATGGCATCAACTAGTAGCAATTCAAAATTTATTTTGGAACAAGCAAATATTATTGAATTATTTGATTACTTAGTAAATCCAAAAAATATTTTAAAACATAAACCAAATCCTGAAATCTTTTTAAAAGCAGCTGATTACTTTAGAATCGATGTTAAAGATTGTTGAGGAGTAGAAGATGCAAAAATAGGTATTGAATCAATTAAATCTGCAAAAATGTTTGCTATTGGTGTTGGAGAAAAAGAAGAGGTAAGTCAAGCAAATATAATTTTTGAAAATGTTGATAAACTTAATTTTGAAAAAATTTTAAAAGAATATAATAAATAAAAAACTCTGTTAGTTTTAACAGAGTTTTTTATTTATAGTTATTTAATTATAAAATTATTTATTAAATTTATTTTTTTTTACTTTTTTTATTAGTATAAATGTAAAATCACCCTTATAATAAGGGTAATTAAACTTCTAATGTAAGTTTGCAGTTAACACTACAATTATCTAAGTATCTACAAAGAACTACATCATGGTCTTAGAATTACTATTATATGTCTTTTATAATAATACTTTAAGTTTTAGTTAACATAGAATTTATAGTATATATGCAATTTTTTTATAAAATAAAATTCCAATTACCTCATATGCAAATAAAGGAATATTTAAAGCTAGTAATTGAATAAAACATAATCAATGAAGTATAAAAATATTCTTATCAACATTGATGTTATTCATAATATTTCTTGTTATTTTTAAATGAATAATAAATAATCCAATACTTAAAAGTGTAATAATTATTAAAATTCACCAAAAACTAAATAATTCCAATATTGAAACTAGTATTGTTCCAATAACTAAACTCAAAGATCAAACTACTCCTAAAAAATAACTTGCTTTGGTAATTGATTCAGTTTTATCAATATTTCTAGCCATTTTAATTTTCCTTTCCTTACAAAATTATTATGCAACTATTTTTTCTTTATTTTTAATTTTTTTATTTTCATTTTTTAATTCCACAAAATTTGGATCAAATTTTTTAAAGAATTTCATTTTTCCAAATATATAAGAAAGTGAAATAACTAATGCTGCATTTACAATATTGGCAATCATAAATCATAAGTATGCAGTACCAGCTCATGTTTTAACTCCTTCTACTTTTGAATTAATTTGTACACTTAAAATTCCCAATCAACTTCCATTTCCAATTGATTGTGCTGTTACCCCAGACATTACACAAATTTCTAAAGCAATAGCGGTTGAAATTGAACCAGCTATAAAAGGGAATAAATATTTTAAATTTACACCATAAAGTGCAGGTTCAGTTACTCCAAGATAGGCAGAAACAACTAAAGCAGTTCCAACTTCTTTTGTTTTTGGGTCTTTTCTATTTAGAATCATTCACCCAATTACAGCACTTCCTTGTCCAATTGCTTGAGCACAAATACTCATAAAAATAAAGTCTCCTCAATTTTGAGCAACATTTTGTAAAATTACTGCATTTAGTAAGTGATACATTCCTGTAATTACAAATCCAGCGTGAAATAAACCAATTATAATAACAAAAAAGTATTTTGCAATCCCATCAGTTAAAGCTCATTGAAATGCAATACCAATTGCAGAACCAATTACATATCCAACTGGTCCAATAATAAATAATCTTATAGTGAAAGAACCAAGAATTGTTATTGTTGGAACAGTAATTTGATTAATAACATTTGGTGATACTCTTTTAATTCAAATATTTAAATATGCACCAATTATTGCAATACCAATTGCAGAAATTACTTGAGAAGTATAGGCTATTTTTCAAGGATAATTCATGTATCAATTGGAGCTTTTGAGATTTCTTTACCTCCAGTTGGAAAAGAAATATTAAATGCTACAACAAATGAAATGGAAAAACCCTGAAATTCATTTCCAGCAACTGTGTTTTGTCCAGCAACTGAGAAACAAAAAGCTGCTGGTGAAACTGGTCGTTATGAAAATAGAGTTTATTCACGTGATCAAATCGAAACAATTTTTTCTGAAATGAATAAATTTCAACAAGAAAAATTAGAAAATAAAAAAGATAACGAAAAAACATTAGATTCTAAACAAAGATAGGAAACTAATATTAATGTTATAGGGAAGATAAGACGAGACAAAACAAATGTTTTGTTTTTTATTTATCTAATAATGGAGGAAAAAGCATGAAAAAAATATTTTTATCAATAATAGGATTATCAACTTTAATTACAATGCCACTATTAATTAAATTTAATGACTCTAATTTTAAAGAAAACAGTCAAAAATTAGATAAAAATGTTCAAAAAGAATATGAAAATGTTCAAAATTATGATTCAAATGTTGATTATGATTATAAGACTGGTTTAAGATATAATCCAACTTATCCAACTTTTACAAAAAATATGAATTATTATGGAAAAGATAGAAGAACTTTTATTCATCGATATAGTGACTTTGGTAGTCTAAATAGTTTTAATTCATCTTATGACTTCAATAAGGAAATTTCAAAAGGTGATAGAAATAAATGATGAGGTCAAGAATGAACTACATTAAGTATTAATACACTTGATTATGTTCCATCCAAAGCAGAGTTCTTAAAAAATTATACTTCAATTACAGCTGATCTTTATTATGGATATAATTTTACCAATAATGGAAGTAAAGGGTGACAACAATCATCCGCTAAAATGAATATGGGGACGCCAACTAGAAAGATATTTAATTATAATTTAAACTCAAGTAGTGGAAGTTATATATTTTTAAATCCATCATTTAATCATAGTTCAAATGATTACCATAGAATAGAAGCAAAATTAAGTCATTCATGAAGTGGAAATACTTTAAATTTTAAAATTACCACAAACACAATGCTAAATTATAATGCTGGATCAAGCTATAGACATGGAGCTTATATTGGAATTGATTCAAGAACAATTAAATTTAATTCTAGTTTTAGTTTACTTGTTTATTGAATTTGAAAAAGAACAAAGCCCAAAAAAATTAAATAAAATAAAGAGCCTAAATTAGGCTTTTTATTTTTCATAATCTAAGCTAACAAAATATAAGAAAAATATTTTTTTGGTAAAATCTTTATGAAAGAGTGAATAAAAGGATTGAATTAATAAAAAATATACAAAAATTATGTTTTGATCAAATTAATTTTTTTAAAGAAATACATGAAGAATTTTTAAAAAAGGCAATAGAAAAACTAATTAGTAAATTTATATCTATGGATTTAGAAATAAAGAATAGTATTGAAAGAATAAACAAGGGTTGATATGTAAAAGATACAAGACTTAGGAAGCAAAAAACCATTTATGGAGCAATTTGTTTTCCAAGAAAAACGTATCAAAATAAGCATACGAAAGAATATAAATATTTAGTTGATGATCAAATAAATATTAAAAAGTATAAAAGATTAATACCAAGTTTAGAAGTTGAAATTTTAAATAGAGTAGGAAATGGTAATAGATATTGTGACATTATTGATTCATTGAGAGATGCAGATATAAGTGAGCAAACTATTTCAAATGTAGTAAAGAGATTCAATATTTCTGATGAAGCTCTATTAGATTTGGAATGCAATAAAATTGATGTTTTAGATAAACCATATATTTATTTGGAAACAGATGATACCTTTCCAATTTTTAAATTTGATAAAAAAAAGCAAGAATATAGAGTCCGCTTATTAACTGTGCATACAGGTTCTAGAAAAGGTTTGCATAAACGAAATTATTTAGAAAATAAAAGAGTTGATTATTTATTAGTTAAAAATGGTGAAACAATCAAAACTAATAAATATGCTCAAAGAATCAGCCGACTATTAAATAAGTGGTTTAGCAATGTTGAAGGAAAACGATTAATTTTACTTGGAGATGCGGCACAATGGATTCCAAATTTAGCTACAGAAATGAATGCTAAATATGTATTAGATAAATTTCATTTATTAAAACTTTTAAAAGCTATTTTTCCTATTCGTGGAAGAAAAAATGATATAGTTGATAAATATAGATATTTTTTTATAGTTTGAGAAAACAAATATTAGAAGGTCATTCATTTGAAGAAATTATGGAAAAATGCAATGATATATACTTATGATTAGAAGAACAATCATGACTTGAGAAATT
This sequence comes from Spiroplasma taiwanense CT-1, assembly GCF_000439435.1. Lineage (NCBI taxonomy): Bacteria > Bacillati > Mycoplasmatota > Mollicutes > Entomoplasmatales > Spiroplasmataceae > Spiroplasma > Spiroplasma taiwanense. Next base: position 689,405 of record NC_021846.1, on the reverse strand, counting down.
AGAAGAATTTAAAACATTTATAGCTTTTATTAAGAGAAATAAAGTAGAAATTGAAAATTATTATAAAAATTTTGATTCTAGTTCTCACACTGAAGGAATGATTTCTTGATTTATTAAGTCAATTTTAGGATATGCAAAAAATATACAGTTATTTGACTTTTAATAACTTACTTTTAATTAAAAAATTGAAAACTAATGGATATAATTTTAGCTCACTCCTTGAATATGATTTAGAAACAATTCAGATTGATAATTTAGAGTATGACTTTAAATATGTTTATCATTATAAATCAATTGGTTATTTAAATAGAGATAAGAAAACAAATAAAAGCACTAAATCAGGAAGTAATGGTACTTTTAATGTTCCAGGCTTCAGGCACAACAGTCATTAGTATGCAAAAAAATTTCCATTTGTATTTTTTTAGTCTTTAAACTTATAAATATATTAAAAAATGATAGTTTTTTTGTTAAAATAGATTTGTAAGAAAAGTGTTTGTTTTAAAAGCAAATAATATATATTTTAAAATCACCTTAAAATAATACTCCCCAAAAAACTTTATACAACCGTTATTTTAAAAAAACTTTCTTTTTTTAAAGAAAAGTAGTAATATTATTTAAATGAGAAGAAGTGATTTAATGAATAAAAAATTCAAACTATTTAGTAAAATTCTTATTATGCTATCATTATTTTTATATAATCTAAGTTTTATAAAAGTAATAAATAATAATAACAATACTTTAATAAGTAATAAACTAACAATTGATAATAAAGCAAATACTAAAGCAGAAGAATTAAAGTATAATAGTTATTTTTCTCCAATTATTAGCCAAAATAATCAGTCAACATTAATGTATTTTGGAAGAATTTTAAAATATTATTATGCAAATAATATTATTATTTCTGAAGATAATTTAACTAAATTGGAAAATGACTTAGTAGTAAAATATAGTAACTTAAATCAAAATCAAAATGATAATTTTTATAAACAACTTTTTTTACAAAATATTTTTGCTTCAACAATAAATTTAAGTATTTATGGTTCAAGTAGTGATGCAGAATTTTTTGCAGAAGCTTTTTCAAAATGATTGACTACTCCAGATGAATTAAAAAATAAAAGTTGAGAAATAACAAATGATTTTTTTACAACAGTATTACCTGAAATTTTAAAAACAGGTGGAGCTTTATCAAATACAATTGAAAATTCTACTTTAGAAGAAACTATTATTGAATCAATTGATGAAGTTTTAGAAGAAGAAAAAACTGAAGCAGATGATACAAAATATAATCTTGATTTAAATGTTTCTAGTAATAGTGTAGATTTGCAATATATGTCGAGTTCTTTTTTAGAAGGTTATTATTTTGGTATTAATAATACAACTAATATTTTATCAAGTATTAATAGTCGAATTGCTAATACTTATTATGTAAGTTTTTCTATTACAAATGCTGCAGAATTTAAATCTGTTTTTGAAAACTTTTTAAATGATAGTTATACAAAAGCTAGTGATGAATCAATTGAAAGTTTTAAAAATTTTAATACAAATAATTTTTCAAGTTTTGAAGATTTAAATAGTAAACTTATTTTATGAACAAAAGATGTTAATCAAATTAGTACAATTGATTTTGAAAGAACTTATAGTGCTCTTGAAAAAATATATTTAAATTCAACACCAATGAATTTTGAAGATTCTGAAAAATGAACAACATCAGATACACAAAACTTAAAAGAATTAACTTTATTTTTATATAATATTTTATTTTCAATGATTCAAAATGAAGCATGAGTTAAAAACTTATTAACAGCATTTATAATTACCCCTGATTATCCTATATATTCTAAAACTGAGGACTTAACTGGGGTGATGGGAATAACATCTAATTGATTTTATAATGATTATTCAAGCTCAGCATATTCATCAATTCTATTGACAGGTTTATCATTAACTTTTAAACAGTTTAATTCTGATTACACAATGGGATTTTGAAGTTCACCTGCAAAATATAGTGTTTTAATTCATGAATTCGGTCATGCATTGGATGGTTTTGGAAGTAAAATGAATAACTATAGAGATATTAATTATAGTAGTCAATTGAATTATTATGATTTTTATGAGGGAACTTTTTTTGAAAATGCTCAATTGCAAAATAATTTAGGTACACTTGAAATATTTATTATAGTTTTAGTTACAGTTGGTGCAACAGCAACAATAATTTCATTAAGTATAATTTTTATTAAAAAGAAGAAAAAAGCAATAAAATAAAAGAAAATGTTACAAATTTTGTGACATTTTCTTTTATTTTAATATTAAAATACTTATATTTATAATTTCAAATATAATAAAAAAGTAAGAGTAATTATTAATATTATGGAGGAAATAAATACTTAAAAATAAAATTCAAGGTGTTATTTACGGAATGGCAATTGGAGATGCAATGGGGATGCCTTCAGAATTATGAGCAAGAAAAAAAATTAGAAATTATTTTTCAGGCTATATAACAGACTTTTTAGATGGTCCTGAAGAAAATGAAGCTGCTAAGAATTATAAAAAGACTCAATTCACAGATGATACAGCACAAGCTTTAGTTATTTTAGATTCCTTATTTGAAAATAATTTTGTTCCTGATAAGAATATAATTGCAAAAAATTTATTAGTTTGGGCAGAAGAAAATAATGCATTTGAAAATAATATTTTAGGACCAACTTCAAAAGAAGCACTAAAATTAATTAAGCAAAATATTGATCCAAGTCAAATTACAAAAAAAGCATTAAGTAATGGTGCTTCAATGAGAATTGCACCAATTGGTTTACTATTTAAACCAAACCAACATAATGAACTAATTGATTATGTTTTTAAAGTTTCACAAGTAACACACACAAGTGATATTGCAATTTCAGGGGCTTCAATTATTGCAACAGCAGTAAGTTGTGCAATGTATGGTTTAAGTTTTGATCAAATACTTGAAAATATTTATTTTGTTGATGACTTAGCACTAAAAGTTGCATCTGAAACTTATAGTCCTTCTTTAACAAAAATAATTAAACTTGCAATTACAATTGCAAAAAAATTTGAAAATAGAGATATAGAATTTATTGATGAATTATATGATTTAATTGGGGCGGGTGTTAATATTAGTGAATCTGTTCCTTGTGCAATTGCAATTGCATATTATGCAAAAGATGTAAATAAAGCTGCATTTTTATCTGCAAATCTTGGAGTAGATACAGATACAATTGGGGCAATGGCTTGTGCAATTTGTGGTGCATATACAGGAATTGAAAAAATAAATAAAAATTTTGTTAAAAGTATTCAAGAAAATAATAATATTAATTTTGAATATTATGTAGAAAAAATAGAAAGTTATATAAGTAAATAGGAAATTTTATATGAAAACATTAGTAATTGGTTCTGCAATTGTTGACATTATTATTGAAGTTGAAAATCTTCCAAAAAGAAAAGGAGATGTAATTTCAAAAAATAGTTTATTTGTTGTTGGGGGATGTGCTTATAATGTTGCAAATATTTTAAAACTATTAGATATGCAATATACATTATTTGCACCAATTGGTACAGGTTTTTTTTCAAAAATAATTGAAAAACAATTAATAGAAGATGAACATAAGATAGTTATAAAAAATGATACTATGGATAATGGCTATTGTATTGCTTTTGTAGAACCTGATGGTGAAAGAACTTTTGTAACTTATTCAGGACTAGAACAAAATTTTTATCAGGATTGATTTAATAATATTAATATTGAAGATTATTCAAATATTTATTTTGAAGGATATAAAATGCAAAATTTGGATGCATTAAAACTTATAGATTATTTATTAAAATTAAAAGATAAAAAGTTTTATTTTGCACCAGGTCCTGTTTTTAATCAAATTGATAAAAAAATATTAAAAAAAATAATGCTTTTAAAACCAATAATTCATTTAAATGAACAAGAAATTTTAGAATATACAAATGAAACTGAATTAACTTATTCAATAAAAAAACTTTATTTAGAAAATAAAAATTTAATTATTGTTACACTTGGAGAAAATGGATCAATTTCTTATGATGGAAAAGAATTTATAAAAGTTGAAGCAAATAAAGTAAAAAAAATTAAAGATACATCTGGGGCTGGTGATGGACATATTGGGGCCTTTATGTTTTATTTTTGAAAAACTAATAATATAAAAGAAGCATTAAAATTTGCAAATTTAATTTCTTCACAAATAGTTCAAATTAGAGGAACAAAGTTAAATAATATAAATTTTTTAAAAGAATTAGGAGAAAATTATGAATAACATTAACAATCAAAATCAAACTATTAAAAAATCAAAATGGCATTTTTTAAAAACAGAATTATCTGGATGAAATATTTTTGAAATATGTTTGTTATTTATTTCTTAATACTAATTTTAGTTTTAGGAATTATTGCAAAAGATATTGCAATTACAATAATTGCAGGTATTACTGGAACAATTGGAGTGATTTTAGGTGCAAAGGGAAAAATTAGTTCTTTTATAATTGCATCAATTAATTCAATTTTATATATAATCATTGCTCTAGAAGGAATGTTGCTCAGTTCTGTAATTTTACATGCAGGATTTTATATTCCAATGAATATTATTGGTTTTGCATTATGATTTAAAAAGAGAAATAACCAAGGAGATGTTTTTGCAAGATTCTTATCAATTCAAGGAATTATCTTAGTTTGTGTTACACTTATTTTAATTTGAGTAAGTTACTCATTAATAATGATTAATTTTACTGAGGCACAAAATGTTTGATTAGATTCTTTTGTTTTAGTGGAAAGTATTATTGCTGTTATTTTAATGATTTTTAGATATGTAGATCAATGATTTTTATGACTTTTAGTAAATTTTATAAACTTAGTTATGTGAATTATTATTTTAGTAAATATTGAAAATGAAGCTTATGAACAATCAACAGCAATAATTTTTATAATTATGCATATTTCATATTTAATTAATTCAATATATGGCTTTTTAAATTGAATAAAATTAAATAAAAATTTGCAAAAACAAAAACCTAAACAATTAACTTATGAAGAACTTAAACAATTAAGTACTAAAAAAAAATAGTTTATAAACTAAATAGGTTTTTTACAAAAAAATAAATAAAACCCTTTAATAAAGGGTTTTATTTATTTTTTTTAAGCCCTTAATAATATTGTAATAATATTAAGTTTATATAAGCTATTTACAAAATCAGATCCAATAAGTTTCTCAATTTGTGGTAAATATTCTGCAAAGATTTTAGATATATCTTCTATTGTAGATTTATCTTCTAATACTTTTGACATAAAAATATAAATTTTATCAACTTCACTAATTTGATCTTTTCTCAAACTTTCTAATATTTTATCACTAGCTTTTTTTTTGTTTTTCTTTTAAATCAGCAAAGATTGTTTCTAATTCTTCCTTATTTTTATCCTTATTTTCATTGTAATATGAAATGTAAGTATTTTCATCATTTAGAGAATCTGTACATGATACAACTGTGGTTGCTAAACCACTTGATGTAGCAGTTAAACCAACTGCTGCAAAGATAGATAATAATTTTTTCATTTTTCCCCCTTATTTAACACAAAATGATTTTAAAACTATATTTTTTATTTAAAATAGAAAAGTCTAATTAGTAAAATAATTTTAAATATTAAAAATTTTATTTTATAATTTAGAAAAAATATCTATTATTTAATATTTTTATGGAAAATATTATTTTTAAATATACTCAATTAAAATAGGGTTTTAAATTTGAAATTAGCAAATATTTTTTAAACTAATAAAATATTTTTTATTTATTGTAAAATATTTGTGGAATCATAAATTAACTTATATATATCAACATAAAGGGTTGATGTTTCTACTGTTTTACCAATAAAACAACTATGAGTGATTTAAAAAATTTTTATGAAAATCCCTTTAAAACTAAATAAATATTTATGATTTCTCATGAGCTTACTAAGAGTTATTTTTGATTTCACCTTAATGAAAAAACTATTAAGTTTATTAGGTATGACTACAATTGTAGTTTCAGGAGCAACAACTGTTATTGCTTGTGGTAATGAAGATTCATCATCACCAGCATCATCAATTAAAGAAGTAATTTTTATGATTGATGCTTTAACAACAATAAGTTCGTCGATTATAAATGATTATAAAGATGTAGTGACAGATTTTAATGAAAATCATAATGATTTAGGTATTGAAGTTAAAATTGAAACACCATCAGCTGGTCAAATTTTAAATTCAATTAATGCAGGTGAAGCACTTCCTGATTTATATTTAACTTATCCAGATAATGTAGCAAGATATAAATCAATAATTCCAGATCAAATAGTGGATGTAAAAAGTGAAGGGTATATTACAGATAATACTATTTTTAGTGAATATCAAAGTTCTTTCTTAGAAGAAGGAACAATAGGAGAAAATCTTTATGTTCTACCTGTATTAAAATCTTTTAACATTAATACAGTAAATCTAAGATTATTAAACCAAATACAGAAATTTTTAAAGATTCAACTGTGGAATATGCAGCAACTGGTGTATTTTTAAAGAATGAATTGGGACTGCAAAAAGATGGAAAAGATATTGAAATTGAAGCTTCTGATTTATTTACTAATGAAACAGGAACTTCAGATAATAAAGAATTATATAATAGTATTGCACAAGCAACAGATGCATCAGCTTTAAGAAAAATTTTACAAAAAGATTCAAATATTGCTATTTTAGCAAAAGATTTTAAATCTTTAAGTACTAAAAATTCTCAAAATGAAACTAATACATATGCAAAAGCTTTTGCTTTGGGAATTGACTCAATGGGAAATAAAGTTTATGCAAATTATGCAAATAATTTAGGAAAACAAAGAATAGTTACTTCTTCAGAGAACAAAGATTTTATTTATAACTACTATAATGATTCATTTAAAATAAATAATAGTTCAGGTATTAAAAGTATTACAGAAGTAATTCAATGATTAGAACAATTAATAAAAATTGAAAATTTAACTGGTTCATTAAATTCAGATGTATCAAAATTAGATGAAACTGGAACATTATTTGTGGCCAATTCAGATACTGGTAGCAAAGTGTATTCTTCAAGTTATTTTGCACAAGGTACAATGTTAATGGCATCAGGTTCAAGTGCAGGATCATTCTACTATTCAACAACACCAAGTAAAATTGTTGAAAATGAAGCAGATTATAAAGCTGGAAAAGTAATGGCTGATGTTGCTGTTGCAACAACTGACTTATTTGCTGTTGCTTCAAGTACAGCAAAAGGTGATTCATATGTAATGCAACAAGGTCCTGGAATTGCATTATTTAAAAGTTCAAGTAATGAAAAAGCTTCTGTTGAAAAGAATTTACACATTTTTTAATGAATAAAGGTAATATGGCAAAAATGGCAATTTGAACAGGTTATATGCCTGCAAATGCAAAAAGTTATAGTGATAGTGACTATATGAATGAGTTAAAGGAACAAAAAAAGTAATTAGTAATCAAAATGGAAATAAATATGATAGAACTAATTTAATTTTTGCACAAATTGATAAAATGCTTGCAGGTAAAACTAATAATCACTTTGCAACAGTTGAAGCTTCAGAACCTGGAAGTGCAGTTCGTGATAAAGTATTTAAAAATACAATTCAATCAGGTATGTATAAATCACCTTCAAAATTAACAATTGATAAATTTTGAAATGGTGAAAAAGTATCAGGAGTTTCATATACAGGTGCAACTGAAGAATTTAAAATAATTGCAACAGATTTAGACCCAAATTTATCTGCTCAATTTGAAACTACACGTTTAAATTATCAAGTAATTTTACCAAATAGAAAAGAAGATTAATATATGGATTTATTAAAAACAATTGAAGAAGAAATTAAAAAATTTCAAACAATAATAATTCAAAGGCATGTTAATCCTGATGGAGATGCTTATGGTTCTCAATTTGGATTAAAACACTTAATTGAAAATAATTTTAAAGATAAAAAAGTTTATGTTGTTGGTGATGAATTTGAGTGATTAAGTTTTTTAGGAAAAGTTGATCAAATTGATGATGAAGTATTTTCAGAAGCATTAGTAATTGTTACAGATTGTGCTAATGTAGAAAGAATTTCAGATCAAAGATTTTCAAAAGCAAAACAAATTATTAAAATTGATCATCACCCAAATGTTACTCCATATGGATATATAATGTGAGTGGATGTTACTTTTACTTCTGCATCAGAAATGGTTGGATATTTAGCAGTTCAATTAAATTGAAATATTCCCCAAGAAGCAGCAAGAGTAATTTTTTGTGGAACAGTCACAGATTCAGGAAGATTTTTATATAGAGGAACAACTGCAAGAACTTTTGAAGTAGCTTCTGTTTTATTAAAAACAGGATTTGATTTATTTGCACTTTATAAAAAATTGAATACAAGAAAATTATCAGATTTAGAATTTTCAAATTTAATTTTTAATACTTTTAAACTAACAAAAAAAGGTTTAGCATATGTAATTATTTCTTTAGAAGACTTAAAAAAACATAATTTAACAGCAGAAATGATGAATAAATATGCAAATACTTTAGCAGGTTTTGAAGAAATAAAAGTTTGAATTACATTTTCACAATTTGAAAATAAATCTTATAGAGTTGAATTTAGAAGTGCAGAAACAGTAATTAATAAAATTGCTGCCAAATATGGTGGTGGAGGTCATGACCTTGCTGCAGGAGCAATTGTTCCTGATTTAGAAACAATTAATGCAATAATTAAAGATATTGATGAATTACTTTAGGAGAATGAAACTATGAGTATAAAATTAAGAAATGTTAGTATTGATTATGGAAACTTTCTTGCAGTTGATAATTTAACAATTGATATAGAAACAGGTGAACTTGCTTCATTACTGGGGCCAAGTGGTTGTGGAAAATCTACAACATTAAATGCAATTGCAGGATTAATAAATATAACAAGTGGTCAAATTATTTTTGATGGTATTGACGTTTCAAAAAAAACTACTCAAAAGAGAAATATAGGTTTAGTTTTTCAAAACTATTCACTATATCCTCATTTAAATGTATTTCAGAATATTGCATTCCCACTTTATCAAAGTAAAACTTTTAAAAGAGAAGTTAAAAAAAATAATCAAAATTATTCAAGATTAATTTATCAATTAAAACAATCTAACATGAAAAAAAATATTTTTGATCTTCAAGAAAAATTATTCGAATTATTTAATAAATTTTTAAAAGATTTAAATGAAAAATATTTAAATTTAGAAAGTTATTTATTTGATAAATACAGACAAATAATTGAAAAATATATTAGTGAACTTTATAAAAGTTCGCATCTTGAGGTTTTTAAAAATAAACAAATTTCAAGAATGTATGATGAATCAAAATTATTTTATTTGGATTTTTATTTGAAATTATTAAGAGATTTTAAATTAAAAATAATAAATTTTAAAAAGGAATTAAATCAAAAAGAAAAAAATCAATATATTAATTCTTCAATAAATAAATTTTTAAAAGATTTAAAGCTAAAATATATTGATGAAATTTCTTTTAATTTAAAAGAAACAAAAAGAACATTAAATGAACATAATAAGTCATTTGATTTTGAAAAAAAAATGCAAATTAGAAAAACAAAAACAACAGGAAAAGAATTTTTGTTTGATAAAAATGATACAGAATATCTAGAAATAATTGAAAATTTTAATATTGATGCTAAATCAATAAATGATGATTTTACTTTAAAGTATGATAAAGAAATAAAAGTAATAATAGATAAATTCTTAATTGATTTGGAATTTAAATTGTCACAAATTATAACGGATTTTTCAAAAAATGATATTTTCTTTACAGAAGAAGAATTTAAAACCGAGGTTTTAAATTACAGAAAAAATATTTCTTCTGTTAGAAGTGAAGTCAAAAAAGCTGTTTTTGAAGTTGCACAACGTGTTGAAATACAAGATCAGCTTTATAAAAAACCATATGAGTTAAGTGGTGGTCAACAACAAAGAGTTGCAATTGCAAGATCAGTAATAAAAAAACCAAAAATTTTATTACTTGATGAACCACTTTCAAATCTTGATGCCAAACTTCGAGTTTCAACAAGAGAATGAATTAAAAAATTTCAACAAGATACAAAAATTACAACTATTTTTGTTACACACGATCAAGAAGAAGCATTAAGTATTTCAGATAAAGTATTTGTTATGTCAAGAGGTAAGTTGCAACAAGGAGAAGAACCTAAATCAATTTATCAAAAACCAGCTAACAAATTTGTTGCAAATTTTATTGGAACACCTTCAATGAATTTTTTGGAAACAAAAATATCTGAAAAGGGAGAAATATTTTTACAAGATGTTAAAATTGCCAAATCAGTTAATTTAAAAAATAAAGATGTAATTGTAGGAATTAGACCAGAACATTTAATTTTGGATTCTTCAAAAACAAATCAAAACATTTCAAATGAAAAACCATTAATTGGAGAAATCACATCTTTTGAAATGCTAGGAAAAACAAACTTTATTAAATTAAAATTTAACAATAATACTATTGGAATTATTTATGATTCACATATTTTAGAAAATGTACAACTTGGACAAAAGATTAAATTTAATATTTTAAAAAATAAAATTTATATTTTTGAAAATGACGAAAATAAAAATTTACTGGAGGTGATTTAGTTGGATAACAATTCAGAAATAAAACCTAAATCATGGTTCAGGCTAAAAGTAGATAAAATTTTGAAAAATAAAAAAAATAAATTAAATAATATGGAAAAAAGAAAGTTTGATTTGGTTAATCAACTTATCTGAATGACACCAGCTTTATTTTTGTTAGCAATGTTTTTATACTATTCGATTTTTATAGTATTTCAAACTGGTTTTAATTCAGCAAAAAGACCATTAATTGACTTTCAATTTTCAACAGTTAATTTTAAAAATGTAATTTCAGATTCAACATTTACAATTGCTTTGAGAAATTCACTAATTTATACAGTTGTTGTTATTCCAATTAGTTTATTAATTACATTAACAACAGCAAAATTTCTTTCTAATATATTAAATAAAAAAGTTTTCTCATTTCTACAATCATTATTTTTCTTACCATATGTAACTTCATCAATGGCAATTGCTATGTCCTTTTCCTTTATTTTTTCATCCGGAGATTTTGGATTAATGAATAGAATTTTGGGATGATTTGGAGTAGATTCAATTCTATGAAAATCACCAGGTAAGGGAATAATACTTGTTATGATTTATGGAATTTGAAGGTCATTGCCATTTGAAATAATAATGTTTACAGGAGCATTTTTAAAATTAGATAATAGATATTATCAAGCAGCAAGTATTGATGGAATGCCAAAATGAAAACAATTTTGAAGAATTTCAATACCTGGAGTTGTTCCAATGATTGTTTATATGATAACAACAGGAATAATTTCAAGTTTTAAAGTTTTTCCATTAGGTTTATTTGGTTCATACATTGATGCAACAAATTCAAATAGTCAAACTGTTGTATTTTATATCTATGATAAAATTAATGCTTCTTCTACTTCTCCTTCATATCAAAAAGCAGGGGCAGCTTCAATTATTCTTATGGCAATTATTTTAGCTTTAACAATTGTAAATAAAAGAATTAGTAATATTTTGAATAAGAAATATGGATAAGGAGAAAGTTAATGGAAAAAAATAATTTATCACAAACAAGTGAACTAATTAATAGAAAAGAAATTAATCTTCACTTTAAACAAAAATACTTAGAAAGTAAAACTAATTTTTTAAAACTAAAAGAATCTTCAAGTAACAAGGAATTAATTAGAGAAAAAAGAAAAGAACTAAGTGAATTTAAAATTATAAATAAGCATGAAAAACATGATGAATTATATAAAATAACAAGTAATTTATTTGTCAAATTATTTTTATCAATAACTTTAAGATTAAGCTTAAAAGTTAATTCAATAGGTAATTATTTTATAAACTTTAAATATAATTATTTAATTAATAGAAAAACAATTTTTACTTCATCAATGGCTGGTGAAAGTTTAAAAAAAAGAATTATTCTTAAAGTATTACAAGCATTATTTTTATTTGTTATTGCAGTAATCATTATATTTCCTTTTTATTGAATGATATTAACATCATTTAGAACAACAAATGATTTAGATCCAACAAGACCAATGTCATTTTGGCCTGAAACATGATCTTTAGAAGGATATAAAGCATTATTTGAATATATTAATTCAAATGATTTAAAGTATTTTGTTAGTGTACCAAGATTTTTCTTAAATTCAATTATTATTAGTGTTATTTCAACAGCACTACAATTAGTTGTTTCTGTAATTGCAGGTTTTGGACTTGCAAATTATAGAACAAAAGCAAAAGGTGTTATTTTAATAATTCTATTATCAACATTAATGATTCCAGGAGAAGCTCTTTTATTAGGGCAATACATTTTTATGGTAAAACTAAAACTAAAAGATAATATTCTAGCTTTAATTTTACCTTTCTTATCTAATGTTTTTACAATTTATTTAATGTCACAAGCATTTGAAAGAATTGGAAAAAGTGTAAAAAGTGCTTCAAAAGTTGATGGTCTTTCAACATTTAAATACTTTTGAAAAATTGCACTTCCATCAATAAAATCAGTTTTAATAACTTCATTAATTATTTCATTAATTTCTTCTTGAAATGCTGTTTTATGACCAACAATGATTTTAAAAACTGATTCAGGATGAGCAACTGTTCCTATGATGTTATGGGGAATAATGAGTGCCACTGGGGGAGTTGGGGGAGATGTTGGTTTAGAAGAATTAGCAAGAGATCCTCAAAATTTAAAATTAGCTGGTGCAACTTTATCAATCTTACCAATGTTAATTATGTTTCTATTTACAAATAGATTAATTATAAACGGAATTACAAGAGGAAGAGGAGAAAAAGGTTAGTTATGAAAAAAATATTATTAACCTTTTTAAGTACAATCTTAATTGCATCAACAACTTCATCTGCTATTGCTTGTTCAACAAAAAATGTAGTTTTTATTGACAGTTCATTATATGTATTATCTGTTGGAAATGGTTTATTTACATTTTTAAAGTATGATACTGATAAAGCAATTGTTTTTGATACTGGAGTTGGAGGAAATCCAACACAATGAATCCAAGATGATTTTATAAAAAATCCATTTTCATCAGATTTTATGAAAAGCCAAGGTGTTAAAGAAATTGAACCAATATTTTTAACACATTACCATACAGATCATTATGCAAATCTTTATAAAGTGGATGAGGAATTTAAAATAAAAATAATTTAGTATTACCATATGATCACAGCGGTTTTTTAGAAAAAATCAATAAAGGTCAAATTTTGGTTGATAAAGATGAAATTAATATAATTACAGATTTTAAAGAAGAATATAATTTTGGGGGAATTACTTTTAATAATTGAACTTATTATATTCAAGATTATTTGAAAAAAATAACTAATCAAAATAATAAAAGTACGTTCTTGCAATTTACAATAAATGACATTTCATTTTTAATAACTGGAGATTCAGAAGCGGCTGAAGCAACTCAAATTGTTAATAATGATAATATAAACTTAATTCGAATTGATGTATACGAAGTACCACATCATGGAAGTGCAAATTCAGCTGGTCCAAATTTTTTAAAGAAAATTGAACCTAAATATTGTTATATTTCTGGAACTTCAAGTGAATCTGAAGAACCAAATTGAAGTAAATTTGATGGGGGACATCCTTTCCCTACAACAAGTGCATTAAATAATCTTTCAAATTATTGTGATAAAGAGTTAAGTTTAACAGGAACTCCATATAATGATAATACTAGGGACTTAGATAATTATAATTATAGTTACGAGTTTAAAGTAAAAGCAGATAAAACTTTTGAAACAATAACACATAAAGAAACAATTTTAGATAGTTTAAATTAAATAAGAAAATTACTTTCAATTTGTAATAATACAATTCAAATAAATATTTAAAAGTTAGATTTAATTAATCTAACTTTTTATTTTATTAAAATGAAATATTTTATAAATGTAAATTATTTTTTATATTTATAAAATATAATTCTTTTTTCTTTTTTGAATTTATACTAATTGTAATCTTTATTTTTAAAGAAATAATAAAGATTACATATTTTAAAAATAATAAAATTATTTTTTTAATAACTATTAAAGATGAATAAAATTATTTAGAAATTTAACTTTAAAATAAAAAAATAAAATTTATTATTTAAATTAAAATTAATTATAGGGTAAATAAAAAAATTAATTAATTATTTATGAAATTAAAATTAAGTAGGTTCATAGTTAATGAAAAAAAATATTAGTTTTTTACAATATCAAGTATCAATTTTAAATTGTTAGTTATAAATAAGGCAGTTGTTGTCTTAACTATTCTTTCATTTTTATATACAAAAATTGATGATAAAACAATTTACATACTTTCTTTACAACAAATTTCTAGATTTAAAATTATTACATTTCAATTACTTATTATATTTTTATATTTGATCTTAATAGGATTTATTAATTTTTCAGTTCTAAATATATTAGCTTCATTAATAAAATTAAAATTTAATTTTTTTTGTACTAAAAGTTACAATAGTTAATTTTCTTTACTTAGTATTAATTAGTTTTTTCACATTAGCAAGTTTAAAATTAAAAGCACAAATTTCAACTATAATAATAACTTTATTATTATCATTAAATTTTATTGCAAGTTTACCAGCAACGTTTTTAACAGAAAAGAAAAAAATTCACCTATTAGTTTTTCAAATAATGGAATTCCATATATTGCAAAAACTGAAGAAGTTAGTACTACAGAAATTTCTTATACACTAAGTGATAAATATGTAAAATTAGATAGAAATAACCCAGTTCAAATTAATCGTGATTTTTTTAATCAAATAAATAATCCGTCTATAAGTTCAGGATCAAGTTTAACTTTTTATAATTTTATTGTTAATTATATTTTAGGTGGAGTTGAAAGTTATAAACCAGTTGAAATTAGAGATAATTTGAATTTTTATTTAAAGGATATGAAACTCTATCAACAATTTATTGAATCTTCAAATGTTGATTATAATTTTCTTTTTCAATATTTATTTGTTTTTCATATTGAGGTTAAGTAATACAATCAATATTTTCATTTTCATCATTATTTACTGTACAAATTTTTGGTATTTCATAAGTAAAAATATGTTCTTTATTAAATGAATTTGTCATCATTTTTGTTGTATTTGCATAATTTTCTGGATGTAAATACATATCAATTTTCATTTCATTTATTGCATCTTCTTTTGTGTGAAAATATTTATTTCTAAATACAAATAATTGTTTTGATTCAATTCCTTCAATTTCAGGCATTGTTTCTAATGGACTTTCAGTTAATAATACTGAAGTTGCATTTGCTCCAACAGGTGAAAGGGGAATGTTTAATAGTGGTAATTTAATTCCCATTTCAGAATAAAGTAATGATTGTGTATTATCAATTTTAGCCTCATATGTGTTATATGAAAAGAAACTAATTACACTCATTAGATCTCACATTTTAACAATAAGATCAATTACAATAATTGGACTAACATAAGTTTGAGAATTCAAATCTTCTAAGTGAAATTGTTCCATTATTTCATCTTGTTTAGTTAAAAATAATTTTGTTAATTTTTGGTTTTATTTTTTAATCTCTTTTACAGCTTTCTCATTATTTTTATCTTGCATTTTTTTTGAAAGTTCATTTGTTGCATCTGCAACTCCATTTAATAAATCAAAACTGTTAATTAAATCATCATAAAATTTTTGTATATTAATTAAATTATTTATAAAAGCAGAATATCAATTTTCTTTTAACATAAATTCTTGAAAATTTATAAATATTGAATAAATGTCATTATAAGTTATTTTTTCATCACTTAATAATAAAACTCAACTTTTATCATTTGACATTTTTTTTTAAAAATTATCATTAGCTAAAATTATTTCAAGCATAATATCTTTTAAAAGTTTTTCAATATTTATTTCTTCTACTTTTAAATCATAAATTTTATTTAGTTCTGATATTCTTTTAAATGCAACCATTAATTTATGAGTTGGTGTAAAATCAGAACTTTTAATTTTATTTAAATTTTGATTGATTTGTGAAGATAAATTTCGGTTATTTTGTAGAAATGAATTGATTAAATTATAATTTTCTTGACTTATGTTTAACTTTTTATAATTTAAATTTAAAAAGTTATCTAATTTAAAATCATTTTCCTCAATAATTTCTTTATTGCTTAAATTTATAAATATTTTTAAAACTGATCCCAATAGAGCAATATTTACAAAATTTTGATTTATTGCAGTATTACTTACTAAATTAAATTCGAGTTTTGTATCTAATTTATTTTCAGTTTCTACATATTGAGGTCCTGAAAATGTTCCTGTAGAATTTTTTGTTTCATGATTAATTCAATATGAATTATATTTTGCATTAATATTTTCTGTTATATATTTATTTATTGTTTTATCACTTAATACTTTTGTGTATTCTAAAAATTCACTATAGTTTAAATCTGAAAATTCATTTCCTTCAAGTATAAAACCACTGTAAATTTCATTACGAATATTTGTAGTTAATTCGTCTTTTGTATAGCAAATGCTAGAAACTATATAGCACTCAGAAGTTTTATTTTCTTCTAATTCTGCAATTTTTATATTTTTCAAATATTCTTTTGCAGAAAATCAATTTTCAAAATATTTATTTTCTATTGCAAAATTTTTTTTAATATTTTTTGAAAATGTTTTTTTAGCTTCATTTTCACTTAAATAACTTAGAGAATCATTACCTTCAAATATTTCATAAATAGAGTCATTATTATCCATTTCAACTAATGAATTTAATTCTCCAGCTGTATTTATTACAAATTCTTGAATATTTCTATTTGTAAATTCCTTAATTATATTAAATTTTTCTTTAATATAATTATTTAATAATATTGAATTATTAAATAATTTATCATCAAAAATATATTCTTTTGTGTCAAATGAATATGAAGATTTTTTTGCATTTTGTTTAGCATAAGAATATAAATCTTCTTCATTTTGAAAAATCATATTATTAAAATAAATTTTTTTATCAATTAGTGTCATTGGTAAAGTAATTCCAAGTGTTAATAATATAACTAAACTAATAGAAATTGTTGATGAAATTATAACTTTTCTTTTTTTTATTTATATTTTTTTTATTTTTAAAAATTGTTTTAAAAACTTTATCTATAAATTTTTTTTTCCTTTCAAGCAACACTTTATTTAAAAAAGAAAAAAAGTAAAGTATAAAAAATTTTAATTTTAAAAATAAATTATTTTTATTTGGTCAAAAATAATTTTATAAAAAATTTAAATGTAAAAATTTTTTTCAAAAAATGAAAATGAATAAAATATTTTTAAAAAATATAGTAAAAAAATTTTATTACATTTAAAAAATATAATTTTAAAGAAAAGAGGAAAATATGAAAAAATTAATTACAATAATGACAATGTTTTCATTAACAGCAACACCAGTTTTGAGTGTTGTTTCATGTAATGAACGTGAAGCTCCAAATATGGGAACTTTTATTATTTAGATTTAAAAGAAATAAATAATGATAATGCACAACAAAAAATGGAAGAAGTTTTTATATTACTTAATGATGCAGAAAAAGGGAAGTGGAGAAGGAGGAATAGGTTATATTTCAGCAATAATGAACTTATGACAAATGTATGCACTTATAATTAATGATCATTTTGAAACATATCTTAATTTTGATGAATTAGAAAAAAAATATAAAGATTATTATCATTGACCTACTTTTATTTCTGCATTTAATAGATGAGAATCTTTTTTAGAATATTATGATTTTTGAGTTGAAAATAATGGTTTACCATATGGTTGAATTTATGCACAAGAAATAAAAAAAGATTATGATAGTGTTTTTGGAGTTAGTAGTTAAATAAGAAAGAAGAAGTTAAATAAAAAAATTAATTACAATAATGACAATGTTTTTATTAACAGCAACACCAGTTTTGAGTGTTGTTTCATGTAATGAACGTGAAGCTCCAAATATGGGAACTTTTATTATTTAGATTTAAAAGAAATAAATAATGATAATGCACAACAAAAAATGGAAGAAGTTTTTATATTACTTAATGATGCAGAAAAGGGAAGTAGAGAAGGAGGAATAGGGTTTGTTTCAGCAATAATGAACTTATGACAAATGTATGCACTTATAATTAATGATCATTTTTCAGCATATCTTAATTTTGATGAATTAGAGAAAAAATATAAAGATTATAAATTTTTAGGAGATTTTATTTCTGAATTTAATATTTGAGATTATTTTTTAGAATTTTATGATTTTTGAGTTGAAAATAATGGTTTACCATATGGTTGAATTTATGCACAAGAAATAAAAAAAGATTATGATAGTGTTTTTGGAGTTAGTAGTTAAATAAAAAAATTAATTACAATAATGACAATGTTTTCATTAACAACAACACCAGTTTTGAGTGTTTTTTCATGTAATGAACGTGATAAATAAAATTTTAAATTAAAAAACTAATAATAATTTTAAAAAAAATAATTATATTTATTAATTGCAATAAATAATAATTTAAATTTATACAAATTACTTAAAATATTGATATAAAAAATATTATAAATTAAGGAGAAAAAATGAAAAAATTATTAAGTACATTTGCTGTTTTATCACTAACAGCTACATCAGTAGGATCAGTTGTTACATGTAACTCTGATGTTGAAGATAATACAAACTTTCTGCTACCATCATGACCTACAACATCAGAAAGTGCAAAAGAAGGATTATTAAAGTATTCTCAAAAATTTGCTGAAACTTTAAAAAAACAATATGAAAAATTTGGAAACCTTAAAATAGAAAAAGTTGAAGTTTATGAGTTTCTATTTTTAGAAAGATATTTTGAAGAACAAAATATTATTGGTATTTTTCTTGGAGAATGATTAGAATTTAATCCAAATGCAACAGAGTTTGAAGTTTATGATTTTAACCCAAAAACAAATACAATAGAATTGAATTCAATAAAAGTTGAAAGCAAAATTGGAATTACTAGAGATGAAAATATTATAAATATTGAAAGTATTATTAAAATTTTGAAGGAAAGTTCTGATTTTTTAAAAGATATACAAGATTTAGTTAATGAATCATTAAAAAATTTAGAATCTATTTATAATTTTATTTTAAATTCTTTAAATGTAAAAAGTCTTTCTAGTTTACTTAAAGTTAGTGAACATGGCAAAATTAAGGGTCCATTAGAAAGACCAACAATTGAGCAACTTCTTAATGTAATTATAGATAAAAATCCTGATTTGGAAAATTTTAGAGATAAATTAGTTTTAGAAAATAATTTTGGAAATAAGGTATCTGTAGTTCTTAAAGATGATGCTTATATTGGAAAAATTGATTGTAGATTTAAATATATTCAAGAAACTACTAATGCAACTAATTAATTTTTATTTTATTAGATACTAATATTAATATAAAAAAATAAATACTGAAGTAAAAGAAGCAATCTTAAAAGAAATGTTTAGCATTTTAAAAAAACTAAACAATTTCAAAAGGTTGCTTTTTATATTTTAAAAATTAAATATAGTTATAAATAAAAAATCAATAACTACATATTAATGTAATATTTTTTTTTTGAAAGTAAAAGATATAAAATACTTTTATTTATGTAAATATTTTATAATAAAATATTTACATAAATAAAAGTAAGTGGAAAACTATGGAGATTACACTATTAATTTTGGTAATAATTTTAATTTCAGTAGTAATAATTTTGAGTATTGTTTTTTTATTAAAAAAATCAAATTTAAAAGTCGAAGGGGTTAGTAAAGTAGAATTGGAGCTGCTTCAATCACAAATTGAAAATTTAAATATTAGAAGTTCTGAGGAATTAAAAAATTTTATGAATGAAATTAATAATAAAAGTTCAGAAAAATTAACTAATTTTGAAAAAATAGTTAAAGAAGAATTCTATAATTCAAACATTAAAGAAACTAAAAAAATTATTTCACTAGAAAAAGAAGTAAAAAATTGAATTGAAAGTCAAACTAAACATACAGAAGAAAAATTGGATAATTCAAATAGAGAAGTAAGAAATTTATTAAACACAGTAAAGGATCAATCAACACCAATTTTTGAAGTTAAAGAAAAAATTTATAAATTAGATAATCTTTTAAGTCAAAATAATAAAGCTGGAAAATCTGGAGAATATTTTTTAGAAAGAATTTTTGAAAATTTAGCTGGAATTAATAAAAATAATAATTTATTGTTTGAACGACAATATACAATGAAGAAAAAAGATGAACAAGATAAAAATTTGAAACCTGATTTATTTATTAAAGGAGAGGGACAAAAATTTGTAAATATTCCAATAGATTCAAAATTTTCATTTAATGCCTATCTTGATATTCAGAATTTGGATAATAATAGTGAGGTTTATCAAAACAATATTAAAAAATTTAAAGCGGATATAAAAGCTAGAATAAAAGAAACCAGTAAATATATTAGTGAGGAAGACAATACAGTTTATTCAATTATGTTTATTCCAAGTGAAGGAATCTTTTCATTTTTAAGTAGCTTTGCAGAATTAATTGATGAAGGGTTTAAAAATAAAGTAATAATTGCTGGACGAAGTAAATTAGTTGGAATTATAAGTTCTGTAGATCATTATATGAACTTATTTGATAATATAAATCAAGCTGATAAGAAAATTAAAATTCTTGGTAAAGTTATAAAATATATGAAAAATTATGATCAACAAATACAAAGTTTATTTAAAACAATTGAAAATTTAATTGAAAATTTCAATGCTTTAAAAGTAAAAGAAAGTTCATTAACAAATATGTATAATAAATTATTAAAAACACAAGAATAAAAAATTTATTAAAAAATTGAGGTAAATTATGAAGGAAGAATATATTTTTAATAATTACTATGGCTTAGATGATTATTCATTAATTTTTTTTCTAAATTAAATTGAAAAAGATTTGAAAGAATTAATAAATCATAAATGTTCTTTAAAAGAATATCAGATAATAAATAAGAAAAAAATTAATTATGAAATTAAATTTCATTTTTATTATTGGGAGATATTAAAATTTATAAATGATATTAAAACTAATAATATTGACATTGAGATAAATTTTAAAGATAATTATAAAAATATTATAAAAGAACTTATTTTACTATTTTCTGATAAATTGATAGTATATGAAAACTTTTTATTTAACTTTTTAATAAAAAACTGAAATAAATTTAAATTTTTTGAGACAAACTTATTTAGTGATTACTTTTCAGAATTTTTTGAACATATTTTTTGAACGAAAAAAAATCTTATTAAAAAGAACATTAAAGTAGTCAATAAAATTGTAAATTTTTTTTCTAATGACTTGTATTTTATTAATTACATTATTAAAAATTTTGATATTTTTTACAATGAAACAAAAAAAATAGTTATAAAAAATATTGATGATAATTTTTTAAATGAAGATATTTCATTAAATTTTGAAATATTTTTAAATTTATTGAAAATTCACTATAAAACTATAAAAGATGAAAATTATATTGAAAATAAAATTAATTTATTAGTAGAAAAAGTTGAAATGCAATCTTCAACTTTTAAATTGGGATTTTAAAATAATTTTAATAAAATCTTTGAAAAAACAAAAATTATTAATAATAAAAATATAATTTTAGAATTAGAAAATTTAAGAAAAACAATTAATCTTGAAGAATTTAATTTGATTGAATTAGGAAGTACAAAGTTCATGAAAGATTTCACTGAATATCAAACTTTTGAAAAAGAATTATTGAATTTTTTCAAAAATAAATTTTTTATTTTTTTGAAATATGATAAATTTAAAAAAACATATACTTCATTTTGAAAATTAACAAAATCTAAAGAAAATTTTTCTCTTTTAAGGTATTTGAAAAATAAAACATATAATACTCTAGATGTTTCTATTTTTGTAAAAATTTTCAATATTTTTTTAAACTTATATGGTATATTTTTTACTAAAAATATAAGTATAAGTTATGATTATTTTAATCGAATTATTTACTACTTTAAATTAATTACAAAAAAATTTAATTTTACTAATACTGAATATTTATATTTTTTTTCATGAATAAAATCGGTGTTTGAATCTTTTAATTTAGTACAAAATGAAATAAATTCTTATAGATATCAAGGGCATTTATTTTGCATGCTTCAGGCAATTGAGTTACTTATCAAAAAAATTTTTGTATATAAAAATCAATTAGATATTTGAAGTGAAGAATTTAAAATATCACAAAAATTAATAAAAACTGAATTAGCAGAAATATTTGAATTTAATGAAATTTTTAAAGATTTTATATCTAAAGAAAGTATTAAAGTTATATATTGAATTTTATATTTAGATAAGAAAAAAAATGGTCGTGATTTACGAAATTCATTTATGCATGGAGATATTAATTTATTATATAATCAAGTTTTTCTTTATATAGGATGATTAAGAATAGTACTTTTTTCATTAATAGAAGAAATATTTTTTAATATTATAAAGGAACTGCAAATAATAAAAAAATAAAAATATTTTTATATATTTTTTTAATGAAATATTGATTAAATTAATGTAAAAAATACTTAATTAGGATTCATTTCACTTATTAGTTAATTTATTTCCAAGTTCAATTTTAGTTTTAAAATCATTTGTCTTTTGAATTAATCTATTGAAAATTATATTTATTATAAAAATTTGTGAGTAAAAAGAACTTATCATAGGAAATGAATATTTTTCCTTTGAATTTGTTGAATATAGAATATAAGACTTTGCCTTTTCTATAAACAAGTTATTATTTGTACTATCAATAGAACTAATAATTAAATATGGAATTTTATTTTCAATTAAGTAATTTAATATAAATGTCACTTCTTTTGTTTTTAAAGAATTTGATATTATTAATGCAATATTTTTATTTTTATAAAAATTTGTATGAATTAAAAAACCATGAACAGAATTATGTATTGTTGAGATTACTCCAATTCTTTTTAATTGATTGTTTAAAAATTCAACAGAATTTTTTGAATTTCCAATTCCAAAAATTGATAATTCACCGCTATCTGAGATTATATTAACAAATTCTTCAATTGAATCTTTATTTAGATTTTCCTCAGTTTTAAAAATTGAATATAAACTCAAAGCAGTAATACTTGAAATAGTTTCACTAATATTAGCATTTTCATCAAAAAGAAAATCTTCTTTAAAATCATCTAACATATTGTCAATTTTTAACTTACTACCAAATTCAATTTGCATTTCTTTTAGAGTTTTATAGCCTAATTTTTTGACTAATCTCAAGATTGAAGCATCAGAGGCATAATAGAGTTTACTCAATTCAGAAATTGATTTTGTTGTGAATACTTCAATATCATTTTTTATTTTTAATAATATTAATTTTTCTGTACTTGTTAATTCCACTAAAATCACATCTTTTCTAAAAAAATTATACCATTTTAAAAATTGTTGCTTAGCAACAAAAAATAAAATTTTTATTTCATTTTTACTTTGAGTAATAGAATAAAAATGAAGAACATATAGTTCTCATAGAAGGGTATTAAATTATGAATTTTTTAAAGTTAAAAGAATCTTGAAAAACTTTTGGAAATAAAACTGGTAGTAAAATTCAAAATCTTTCAAGAGCAATAGTTTTTCCTATTGCAGTTTTACCAATTGCTGGAATATTGTTAGGCATTGGTGGTGGCTTTTTAGCTGCTGCACAAACTAATGAATGAGGAGTTGGTTGAATAAATTTTTTTCAAATTATTAAAACAATTGGAAATATAATATTTTCATGTTTGGGAATTTTATTTGCTTCATCAATTGCATTTGGTTTTGCAAAAAAATCAAGAGGTGTTGCAGCTGTTTCAGCAATGATTGCTTTTATGGTTATGACAGTTACTGTTTCTGCATTATTTATACCTTATACAAATTCAAATGGTGATTTAGTTGTTACATTTGATCCCTGAAAAATTACAGGTGAAAATAAATTGGTTTCAGTTGGTCAAAATAAGGGTATGCTTTCTAGTGTAATGGGTATTTCACCAGCAATGGATTTATCTGTTTTGGGTGGAATAATTGTGGGAAGTTTAACAGCAGTTCTACACAATAAAACATACAATATTAAGGTACCTAGAATGCTTTCATTTTTTGGAGGAGAAAAATTTGTTCCAATTGCTGCATTTTTCATGGGTATTGGATTAGGAATTATTGTTTTCTTTATATGACCTATGATTATGATTGCATTATTTAAAACAGGTGAGGGACTTGGAACATGAATGAATGTTGGGAGTAAAGAAGAATATACAAGAACTTCAGGAGCAATAGCAGCATATTTCTTTGGAGTTTTTGAACAATTATTAATTCCAACTGGTTTACATCATGTATTTTATACACCATTTTGGTTTACTTCAGTTGGTGGTACTTGATATGCTCCAGTTGTAACTGATGGAGTTATAACAAGTTTTAATTCAGTTCAAGGAGCATATACAGTATTTTTTGAACAAATGAATTGAGTTGGGCAAAGTTTTCAACTTTCACCAACAGCATATCAACAATTAATTGATCAAAATATGACAAATTATTTAGATATGTTATATCAAAATGGAGATAATTATTTCATTTCATTTAATCACTATACAACAGAAGTAGGAACAGGCTTTATGAGTGGTAGATTTGCAGTGTATAATTATGGCTTACCAGCTGCAGGCTTAGCAATGATTTTTATGGCTAAACCAGAAAATAGAAAACAAGTTACTGGAATACTTGGATCTGCAATTATTACATCAATGGCCACTGGAATTATTGAACCATTGATATTCTCATTTATATTTGTAGCTCCATTATTATTTGGAGTTCATGCTCTAATTGGTGGTATCAGTTATTTATTAGCATATTTGCTAAATGTTCAAGCAGGTAATGGATTTACAGCGGGACTAATAGATTATGTATTCTTTGGATTACTTCCAGGATATTCAACAGGTGTAAACATAATTGGTGATGAAAGTAAAAAAATATTTGGTATGTTTGCTGGAAGAAATGGAGCATTATGAATATTAATTTATGGATTGCTTATAATTGGTCCTACATATTACTTCTCATTTTGAGCTCTTATTAAGTTTAAAAATATTAAAACTCCTGGAAGAATATCAAACGAAAATGATATTTCATTGAAAATGACAGTAGATTCTTTAAATAAAAATAAAAAAAATAAAAATTCCTTAAATCAATCTATAAAAATAATTGAGGGACTGGGCACTAAGGAAAATATAATAGAAATTAAAAATTGTGCTTCTAGACTTAGAGTGGATGTAAAAAATATAGAAAAAATAAATGAAACAATTTTAAAAGAAACAGGTTCAATGGGAATAATTAAAAAGAAAAATAATATTCAAATTATATATGGTCCCCAAGTTTCGAATATTGCTTTAGATGTTAAAGAAGAAATGGAGAAAAAAAATGAAGAATAAAGTAGCAGTTTCCATATATGTATTTAATTTTTTAGAAATTGGTAAGAAAATTGAAGAATTAATCAATGTTGGAATTGACTGGATTCATGTAGATATAATGGATGGAAATTTTGTTAATAATTATGCGTTATGTCAAAAGTTTTGCAAAGATATTAAAGAAAAATATTCAAATATAACTATTGATGCACATTTAATGTGCTTAGAACCGCAAAGATATATTGATTCTTTTGCTCAAAGCGGTGTAACATATTTTAATTTTCATTTTGAATCAGTGACTGATAAAAGTGAAGAAAATATAATAAATATTATTAAAAATATTCATAGTAAAAATATGCAAGCTGTAATGGCTATAAATCCAGAAACAAATCCATCAATCATTAATAAATACTTATCAGTTTTAGATGGTGTAATGTGTATGTCTATTAAACCTGGTTTTAATGGTCAAAAATTAAATGAATTAGTTTATGATAATTTAAAATACCTTTCAGATTATAAAAAAGATAAAAATTTAAATTTTTTTATACAAGTGGATGGGGGAGTTAGAGAAGAAACTTATCAAAAATTAAAACAATGTGGTGCAGAAGTTATGGTTGTAGGAGCTTTTATAAATGTTGCAAATAATCAATTAATTGAGCAAATTAAAAAAATAGAGGGTGGATTGTAATATGAAAATAGCAATTGGTAGTGATCATGTTGGCTTTATATTGAAAGAACCAATTAAAAAATGATTAATTGAATTAGGTTATCAAGTTGTTGATTTAGGTGCAGATTCAGAAGAAAGAACTGACTATCCAATTTATGGAAAAAAAGTTGCTGATGTTGTTGCAAAAAATGAAGTAAATTTAGGTATTATTTTTTGTGGAACTGGAGTTGGTATTTCTCTTGCTGCAAATAAGGTAGATGGAATTAGAGCTGTGGTTTGTAGTGAACCTTATAGTGCTAAACTTTCAAAAGAGCATAATAATACAAACATTTTATCTATGGGTTCAAGAGTTATTGGACTAGAATTAGCAAAAATGATTATAAAAGAATGAATTGATGCTGAGTTTGAAGGTGGCAGACATCAAAAAAGAATTGAAATGTATAAATAATAGTTTATAAAAATCTTGTAAGTAATTTTACAAGATTTTTTTATACAAAATTATATTTATTTTAAGTGTTTTATATATTCATTGCATAATTTTAAATTTAGTTTAAAATATAAAAATAATAAATTTAATTTTACTGTAATAGAAAGATAACTAATATTAAATATTTAAATTAATTATTTTGATTATAATATTAAAAGAAGGAAAAGCATTTATATTCAGAATTGCAATTTTTTTGAATAATTGAAAAATAAAAAATTATTTTTTTATTATAATAAATACATGTGATAAATATAAATAATATAAAAAACTATGTATTTTTATATTATTTAAAATGACAAAGTAATTTTAACTTCAATTAAAGAAGTAATAAAATTAAAGATTTGTAAATATTTAAAGTTAAATATACTAATCATTTTACATAAAAAATATAATAAGAAAATTATTAAATACATACATAATCAATAAAGGAGAAAAATAAAACCAAAAAAATTACAAATAGAAGATAAAATTGCTATTGTTAGTTTATCATCAGGAATTCTTGGTGAAATTTTTTGTAAACATTAATTGAAATTAGAAATAAAAAGATTAAAAGAACTTGGATTAGAACCTGTTTTTATGCCTAATAGCTTAAAAGGAACAGAATTTTTAGCTAATAATCCAGAAGCTAAAGCAAATGACTTAATTGAGGCTTTTGCAAATGATGAAATCTTATGTGCTATTGGGGGATTTAATACATATAAGACAGCGCCATTTTTATTAAATAATGATTTTTTTAAAGAAATTGTACAAAAAAAACCAAAAATTTTTATTGGTTTTTCAGATACAACAGTTAATCATTTAATGTTTAGAAAATTAGGATTAAACACTTTTTATGGGCATTCATTTTTAGTTGATTTTGCTGAGTTAGATGATCAAATGCTAGAATATTCAAAAAAGCATTTGAAATATTATTTTTTAATAACCAAAATATTGAAGTTGAGGCTAGCAAATATTGATTTGAAGAAAGAAAAGATTTTTCAATGGATTCTATGGGAACTTCAAGAATTAAACATTTAGATAACAAAGGTTATGAAGTTTTGAGAGAAAGTGGAAATATATCAGGAGAATTGATTGGTGGTTGTATAGACACAATATATTCTTTAATTGATAAAAATTCACCTAAACAAGCCATTGCAGATCAATTTAATCTTGTTCCAAAAAATGATGAATGAAAAGGAAAGATACTTTTTATAGAAACAAGTGAACCAAAGGAAGAAATTTCTTATTATCAAAAATTATTAGAAGAATTGGAAAAAATAAAAACCTATAAAATGTAAGTGCAATAATTGTTGGTAAACCTCAAGACGAAAGATTTTATGAAGAATATAAAAAATTATTGTTAGATATAACTGAAAAATATAAAACTCCAATAATTTATAATGTTAACTTTGGGCATGCACACCCAAAAACTATTATTCCATATGGAATAAAATGTGAAATCGATTTTGAGTTGAAAAAAACTTTATAAGTAATTAATTAAAAGTAGAAAATTTATGAAAATAAATTAATTAACAAAATAGTTTAGATACTTATAATAAATATTTAAATTTTTTTCAAAATATATGTTAATTAGTGGAAAAATCAAAAAAGTATAAATAAATTAAATTTATTGCATGCACTAAATTTACTTTATTTATAATTACTTTATTATCTATATTATTTAAATTAGTATAAATATAAAATATTTTCTCTTTTATAATTATTTTTTAATTCTTTTTAAATTTTATAATCAATATTTAAAAGTTATAAAATATTTTTAGGAGAAAAAAAGATATAAAAAAATTATTAATTTTGTTAGGGTCAGTAACTTTAATTTTAACTTCATCATCAAGTGTTGTTTCATGTTTTGATACAACACCAAAAGTTTATACTACATTTAAGGATGCATTCATTATTTTTGATTTAGGAACAATTTCAGGACAAGAAGATGTCCCAAGTCTTGAAATTATCTATAATGGAATTTCAAAAGCACATGAAAACGTTGAAGACTGAGGTTGATCAGCACCATTAAAACATATTGCATTTGTTGGTTTGCCAACAAAAACTTCATGCAAAATTAGAGTTATTGAGGGTCATGATAAACCAGCTCTTACAGGCGAAGTAGAATTTACTTATAATTATGAAAAAATTCAAGAATATAAAATTGATTTTTATTCAATTACAGAAAATGCAAATATAACAAGAAGAATTGGAACAATTGAAGAAATTTCTAAATTTTCAAATTTAGTTACTAATTGGAGATAAATAGAAAATATAAATAAAGAAGAAAATTTAGCTTATACAGATTTACTTAATTATGGTGTATCTGGGGGAACTGGATTATGTGAATATATTGCACTAAATATATTAATAAACTATTCTCAGGTTTTTGGAAAATATAATTTATATTCTGTTTATGATAAAGAAAAATATTTTGAAAAATTAAACTCTAGTGAGGTAATTCATTATCAAAGTGGTAGTGGTAATAAGAGTGCAATTCCTTATTTGATGTATAAAAAAGTATCTGATAAATATGGGGGAAGATGATATGATATCAGAGAAAGAAAAAGTTTGAGAAAAATTATGAAAACATGATTAGGTCAGTATTCAAAAAATTTAATTGATGATTATTCAGTAAGTTGATCTCACACTTCAAAACCTGAAGACTGAATTAAAAAATATAATAGACCTGTATTATTATCATATTTTGTTAGAGGAGAAGCACATTCAATTGTAATATATGGCTATAATAAATCAACAAATGAATATGTAGTAAACTATGGTTGACCATGAAGAACATACGGTAGACAAATAATTAAAAAATCAGATATTTGATATTATTTAAGTATGGGATTTTGATATAGTTTAAGAGATAAATAAAATAGTAAAATGCACAATATTTTTTATAAATATACAAATTTTAGTATTTGAAATATATCAATATTATTTATAAAAGAGATATGTTATTAATTTAATTTATTTCTTTTTTTATTCTATTAAAATATTTATGATTACAGAAATATTAATTTTGTTATATTATAAAATAAAATATCTTTAATAAGTTTTAAAATAATATTTAATTTAGTTAAAAACATAAAAATTTAATTTTAAATATAATGATTTGGTTTAAAAATGCACTATTTCCAAAATGTAACAAATTTAAATAATTTATCCTTTTTGTTATAAAAAGATTTTATATTTTTTACAGATAAAAAATTTTAAAACTTTAAAAAATGATAAATACCATATCATTATAAACATTAGTTTTTATAAATTAATTATCCTACAAAAATAAAACTTCCCCAAAAAAGTGTTTTAAATATAATAATGATATATTTTTGATAAAATAAGTAAAAAAGGAATCAAATTCAAAATTTGCTCAAATTATCGTAATTGTGAGTATATTGAATTTGCAAAACCAGATTATAGTAATAATAAAAAAAATATAGATAAAAAATTAAAAACAAAAAAGTTTTTCAATGTACTAATTATCCAAATTATAAAAAATTAAATTTAAATGCAACTAAAGGCATTTCTTGTTATTATTTAATTATGGAGAAAAAGATATGTGAGAAATAGTATGTCCTTATTGTAGTAAAGTAATTAATGAAGGAAGTTTTAAAGAAAATGAAGTTAATTACAAAAAATTAAATGATTATATTGAGAGCCATTTAAAAGAAAGAGAAAATAATTATAAAGAACTTATAAAAAAAGAACTTATTAATGAAAATAATTTAATTGTAAGCAAAGAAATAGCAGAAAAAGTTTCAGAAGTAAAAGAATTGAAAAATGATGAAATTAATAAGTTGAGAGAAGAAATTAGTAATTTGAAAACTCAGTTAGAAACTAGTAAGACAGTTACTGATAAAGAAATAGCAGAAAAAGTTTTAGAAGTAAAAGAATTGAAAAATGATGAAATTAATAAGTTGAGAGAAGAAATTAGTAATTTGAAAACTCAGTTAGAAACTAGTAAGACAGTTACTGGTAAAGAAATAGCAGAAAAAGTTTCAGAAGTAAAAGAATTGAAAAATGATGAAATTAATAAGTTGAGAGAAGAAATTAGTAATTTGAAAACTCAGTTAGAAACTAGTAAGACAGTTACTGATAAAGAAATAGCAGAAAAAGTTTCAGAAATAAAAGAATTGAAAAATGATGAAATTAATAAGTTGAGAGAAGAAAATAATAATTTAGAAAAAAAAATAATTTCTAAAAAAACTCTTTCATCTCAAATAATTGGTAAAGAATTTGAAGAAGAATTTAAAACTAATTTAAATTCAACTTTTCCTGAGGATATTATAGAGAAAATTGTAACTAATAAAACAGAAGGAAAGGGAGCAGATTTTAGAGAAATTGTTCATAAAAATGATAGTGAAATTGGGAGAATAATATTTGAACTTAAATCAGGAGAAAAATGAGAATCAGAATGATTATCAAAATTTGAAGATGATATTTCTAAAGAGAAAGGAAATTATGGAATTTTATTGGCAAATTCATTTAACAAAAAATTTGGAGATATTGGTTTTAAAAAAATTCCGTCTAAAAATATTTTTGTATGTAATCCAGGATATTATATTTTTGTTACGCAAATTGTTAGAATTATGCTGAATAAGGAAATGCAATTAATTAATAAATATGTTTCAAATGAACAAATAGAAGAAAAAAAAGTTAAAATTTTTAATTGAATATCTATTGATTTGAGTAAAAAGTTACAAAAATCAAAAGAACAGATAATTAATATTCAGAAAGAATTGAATAAAATTAATATTGCAAATAGTAAGGCAGAAGGTTATTGCAAGGATATTTTAGATAACTTAATTGAAGAATTATTAGTATTTATAACTGAAAATTGTTCTTAATTTTTTATGATATTATATTAAAAGGTAAATAGAGAACTAGTTTTTTATTTGTTTGTATATTTATTTTTTCCTCAGATATGAAAGGAGAAAAACATAAATCAAGAAAAAGTAACAAAAACATATGTTAGTGTTTTTTTTAAAATGTCTATACGAATAAAAATAATAATGAATTTGTAGCAATTCTTATTGTAAAAATTGAAGATAAAAAATCAAAATTTTAAACATAAATGTCAAAATAAATAACAGATTTAAAAGTAGCTCGTGCTACAAATAGAATTTTAAATAATAAAATAAAAGGTAAAAATTGAAAAATGAAGTTGAATTATAAAAGAAAATGAAGTTGATTTAGGAAAAATAGTTTTTGAATGTAAAAATGGTGAATGAAAAGAAACATGAGAATCTAAATTAACAGAAGATATGGCAAAAGAAGGTGGCAATTATGCAATTTTGGTTGCACAAGTGTTGCTGAAAAATTTAAAGTATCATTTTTAGTTTCTCAAAAAAATAAAAACATTTTAATAGCAGATTCCGATAGCTTTGCTTTTGTTGCTTCAATTATAAGAAAACTTATAGTAATTGAAGCAAATTTAAGAGCTAAAACAGATAATAATGAAGTATTTGAACAATTTAATCAATGAAAATTAAATTCTCTTGAAACTTTTAAATCAATTATTCAAAACTCAACCTGCAATAAAAACACCAACAAGAGGTCAGTTTTTTCATTACTATACTAGTCCTTTTTTATGAATTGAATATCTATCTAAGTTTGGATTTGTTACTAAAAGTTATGATAATTTATTACCAATTGAAACATTTCAAGTTTCAATATCAAATAATTATTTTCAAGTAAACTATGAAGAATTTAAAGAAAATAGTAATAGTTATTATAAAATAATAAATTATTTATATAAGGGACCAAATTTATTTCTGCTGATTTTTATAATATTATTAATATCAAACTTATTATTTGCTTTTTCATTTTATTTTTATAAATTAAATTTTTATAAGTAATATACTTTTTATTGATAGGGCATAAAAAATAAGTAGAGAAAGAAAGTATTGAATGAATATTACTCAAGTTGCAAATAAGGGTTTTAATTCTATAAAATAATTATTTTGCTAAAAGTTAATTAAATTAAAATACTTGGCTTATCTTTAATATTTTTGTTTAGTTTCTGTTTAATTAAATCTTTCAAAATAAAATTGATAGTAATTTGATTTATTTTTGTACTAAAACTTTTATTTTTGTTATTTTTATCTTTGTAGATTATAACTTTATAAAATTTAAATGAATCACTAATATAATTATTTGAAGAAATTAATATTATTTTTAAATTTAAAGATTTTATTAATTCATATGCTCTAAAAACAGTTCTGGATTTAAATTGATGTGAATAAAAAATAATTAAACTTTCTTTTGAAATATTTTCAAATAAAGTTAAATTACCAAAAATATCATTTGTACAATAAGAATCTAAACCTAATCTTGATAAAGACTGAAACATTTCATTTGCAGCAATTAAACTATTTCCAAAACCAATTGTAATTATTTTTGGTGATTTTATTATTATTTCACTAATATCTTCAAATTCATTTTTAATGAATTTTTTTGCATTTTCAAGAATTTCTTCTAATTGTGCTATTATTTCCATTTTTGATGCATCAAAATTTTTATGTTCTATATTTCTATTTGTAATTTCTTCTTTCAAATGTTTTTGAAATTCTTTGTAAGATGTAAAACCAATTTTTTGAATTAATTTAGTAATTGTTGCACTTGTTGTATAAAGTTTTTTTGCAAAATCTTGTATTTTTATATCTATAAAAACTTCTGCATTTTTAAAAATTATATTTAGTATTTCTTTTTCCAAATTAGTTAAATTTAAATAATATTCATCAATAAACATAATGTTTTCCTCTTTCTTTTTAATTATTATATTATTTTTTTCTATTTTTATAAAATAATGGAATATTTTCCAAAAGTAACATAATATTTTAGTGAATTAGAAAAGAGGTGTAAAGAAAAACATGATTGAGAAAAACAATTTCATGTATTTAAAAAGTGCGAAAAATTGAAAAGAATTATTAAAAAAAGGTTGTGAAAAATTACAAAGGGATCAAGTTGTTGGAGAAAATTATTATAATGAATTATTAAGTGAAATTGAAAAATTGGGTTTTTATTTTATAATTTCCAAAAATATATCTTTAGTTCATATTTCACCAGGTGGAGAAAATTTGAAAACTAATTTAATGTTAATTAAATTAGGAGAACAAATATCTTTTTCACATAAAGAACATCATAAAGTATTATATTGTTTCTTTTTAACAACAACTTCACCAGATGATCATATGGACTATTTGGTAAAATTTTCAAAAACTTTTTCTAATAAAGAATTTATAAAGGAATTAGAGTCAATAAATTCATATGAAGAATATTTAAAAATATATAAAAAATACTTTAATGATTAGGAAAGGAAAAAAATATGCAATTATTTACAGTTCAAGATCAATTAATGAACTTTATTAATGGATTCTTTGGAACTCCAGCGTTAATAATTGGTTTATTTGCGTTAATTGGTTGTTTAGTACAAAGAAAAAACTTTGCAGAAACTCTTACATCTGTATTTAAAACAGTAATTGGTTTTCTAATAATTGGGGGTGGAGCTGGAATTATTTCAGGTTCAATTGGAAAATTTGGTTCTGCATTTAATTTATTATTTGGCAGAGAAGGGTGACTTGCAAATAATGATGTTATGCCAGGTTTATTTTTATCACAAGAAGGAATGGCACAAATAGCAACTTGTGGATCACTTATTTTAGTTTTTGCAATGCTATTAAATATAGTAATTGCAAAATTCTCAAACTTAAAATATATATATTTAACAGGACATTCAGCATGATATTTTTCAACAATGATTGCAAGTGTTTTATGAATTAGTGGAGCAAATTCAACAGCAGATATGTGATTGGTTATTTTAGCAGGATCATTATTTGTTTCAATGTGAATGGTAATTTCTCCAGCTCTTCTAAATAGACATACAAAAATTATTATAAAAGGAAATAGTTTAGCTGTTGCTCACACTGGTTCAATTACATATGCACTAAGTGGATATATGGGTGAACTAATTTATAAAGCAAAAAAAGGAAAAATTAAATCAACAGAAGATATTAATTTTCCAAAAGGTCTTGCATTTTTAAGAAATACAAATGTTTCAATTGCATTAACAATGTTTATACTATTTAGCATAGTTTATTATAGTGTTTGAGGTGTAAAAGGTTTTGATACAATGGTTGAAGCAGGAATTTTGGGAAAAAATGATTCTCCAATAGTACAAGGAATACTTCAAGCATTTACTTTTGCAGCTGGAGTTGAAGTTCTTTTAATTGGTGTAAGAATGTTTATTGCAGAAATAACACCAGCATTTAAAGGGTTTGCAGATAAAGTTATTAAAGGTTCAAAGCCTGGAATAGATTGCCCTGTAGTATTTCCATTTGCACCAAATGCAGTAATTATGGGATTTATTGCTTCAACAGTTGGGGGTTTAATTGCTTTTGGAATAAATATAGGAATGTCTTCTGCAATTAAAACAGGTCCTTGAGCTGCAATTATAATTCCAAGTATTATTCCTCATTTCTTTACTGGTGCTACTAGTGGAGTATTTGGAAATGCAAAGGGAGGAATAATTGGTTGTTTAATTGGAGCATTTATTAATGGAATTATTATTTCAATCATACCTTATTTATTCATTGGACTTGAATTAACACCAAATTTAGTTTCAAGTAATGGTGAACAAATTTATATAACATGAGCAGATGCAGACTTTATTGTTGGGATAATTCCAGCATTATTATTAAAATTATCAGGAAAATGAGGTCTATTAAGTATAATGATTGTTTTATGATTAATGTTCCCATTGATAAGTATAATTTTACACTCACTAAAAATGAGAAATGAAAATTATAAAAAAGTTTATTTAGAAGTAAAAGATTTAGAAAAAGAAAAAAGTCAAAAAGAAAAAAGTGAATTTAAAATTTACAAAAAAAATTTAAAAGACTTAAAATTAAATCTAAAAACAGAAAAAGAAAAAGATAAAAAAACTCAAATAATTAAAAATATTGAGCAATTAACAAAAGAACATAATAAGTTATTAAATAGTTTAAATAAAGAATATGAAGCAAAAATAACTTTAGTTAGAAAGGAGTAGAAATATGAAATTTGTGGCAGTTTGTGGTCAAGGATTAGGAAGTAGTCTAATAATTGAAATGAATATTAAAAATGTTTTAAATCAAATGGGAAGAGATGATATTATTGTTGAACATGCAAATTTAAATTTATTTGACAGTAATGATTCTTCAATTAATGCAGTAATATGTGGAATTGATTTGTCAGATTCAATTGATTTTGAACAAAAAATAGTTTTAAATAATCTTTTAGATAATGATGAAATAGAAGAAAAATTAACAGAATTTTTAGAAAAATATGAATTATAAAATTACACCATCACTTATGACTTGTGATTTATTAAATATTCAAACTGAATTAACAAAACTGTCTAAGGCTGGAATTGATTGAATTCACTTTGATTTAATGGATGGAAAATTTGTAAATAATCTTGGTTTAACCCCAATGATGTCTTCACAAATTAAAAAAATATTTCCAAACATTACAATAGATTTTCATTCAATGGTTAATAATATTGAAAATATTTTAGATCAATTAAATGATGTTGACTATATTACAATTCATTTTTCCTCGATACAAAAAACAAATCTTGAAGAATTATTTAAAAAAATAAAATCTAAAAACATCAAAATTGGAATTGGAATTGACTTAGATGATAATTTAAATGATATTTCAAAATTATTAGATCAAGTTGATTTGGTTACAATTATGAGTATAAAACCAGGTTTTGCTGGTCAAGCTTTTAATAAACTAACTTGAAATACAATTGATTTTCTTGTTAAGAAAAGGAAAGAAAATAATTATAGTTATTTATTACAAATTGATGGGGGAGTTAGAGAAGAAAATATTATTGACTTAATTAAAACAGGATTAGACTTAATTGTTGTAGGTTCTTGATTGTTTAATGAATTAGATTATAGTAAAAGATTATTACAATTAAATGAAAAAATCTATCTTAAATAAGATAGATTTTTATTTTAAATTATTTACATTTTTAAAGGAAAATAAATAAGGTAAATCAATAATTTAAATGAATTTTATCTACAAAAACAAAAAAGAAATGCTTTATTTAATATAAATATAATAAAAATAATTCAAAAATAATAATATAATCAAACTCATATATTTTATAAATAATATGTTTTGAAACTAAAAAAGGTTATTTATGTAATTGAATTAGATATAAAACTATGCTAATGAACTTTTAAGGTTATTTTAATATTATTAAATTTTTATAATAAAATAGAAATGTAATTAAAGTTTGTAGAATTAATTATTATAATAACTGTATCAAATCAAAATTTAAATCAAAAATTAAAAGAATATAATGTAGACATTTGTACTACATCAATAGGAGCACAAAATTTAACATATATTAAAACTCAAATAATAGATATTATAAAAACAAGTGAATTGAATAAAAAAGTTTTAATAATAATGTGTTGTGAAAATGGTGAAAAAATTTCTAGTCAATTCAAAAAAGAAATTATAAAAAATTATAAATTTAATGAGAAATTTATATATTTTGTTGATGTAATGGTAGATCGGATTGTTCCAGATCAAGAAATGAATAATTTAGATATTGAAGTAGAAAAATATTATTCATGAATAGTAGATACAAATCAATGACCAAAGGAAATAGAAAAATTGGATGCATTAACTTATTCTAAAAATATTGATGCAGAAATTTGTAAAAAAGTTTGATTATTAAATGGAGGACATGCAAGTTTAAGTTGAGCTTCATATAGATTAAATAAATTTAATTCACCATTTACTTATGAAAGCTTAAAAATTAAAGAACTAAAATCTTTTTTACTATCATATTTAGAAGAAGTAGGATTAATTTTTTCTAATTATTTTAATTATGATATTTTAGAAGTAAAAAAAATTATAAATGAAATATTAAAAAGATTTGAAAATCCTTATATCAAAGATAATTTGGAAAGAGTTGGAAGAAATTTATATTTAAAATTACAATTAAATGAAAGAATTTTAAAGCCTTTATTTATTGGTTTATGTTTAAATTTAAAAACTTTAAATATAAGAAAAAGCATTTTAAATGTAATTGAGTATTTAAACCCTAATGATTTAGATGGAAAAAAACTTGTAGAAATGCAAAAAAAAATAATATAACAAATGAAAATATTATAAAACAGATTATTAATAACATTTCACAAGAACAAGTAAATTATATTTTAAGCAAGGAAGAATAAAATGTTAAAAAAGAAAATATATTTTTAAATCAAAATTTTAATAATAAAGAAGAAGTATTAAAAGACATTTTTAAGAAATTTGAAAATGAAGGTATTAATTCATTTTATATAAATTCAATTTTAGAAAGAGAAAAAATAAGTTCTTTTAATATAGGCAATAATATTGCAATTCCACATGGAACATATGAAGGAATGCAAGTATTAGAAAAATCAATTATTTTGTTTTATCACTTAAAAAATTCAATTTTTTGAGTGATAAAACAAAAATTAAAGTGGTAATTGCTTTAGCAATTAAACCAAAAGATCAGATAGATATATTACAAAATATTGCAGTTAATTCAATGGATGAAGCCTTTTTTGAAGATTTACTTGAATACCCGAATTTAAAAAAAGTAGAGAAATTAATAACTTTTAATGAATAAAAAATGTAATCTAATCTTTTAAATAAATATTTTTATTATATGAAAAATATAATAAAAATATAATAAAATTAAAATATAATAATTTTTATATAAAAATATTATTTTAATTTTTTTATTTTAGAAGGGACTGAGAGTAATTAAAAAACTATTAAGTTTATTAACAACAATATCTATAATTTCAATGACTTCTTCAAGTATTGTTGGATGTGAAATATTAGTGCCAGAAGAATATGAAAAAGTTGCACTAGATACAGTTATTACTAATTTAGATTTAGGTAAAATTGAAACGTCAGATACTTCAACAGCACCAACAAGTGAAAAAATTCTGAATTTTTT
Source organism: Spiroplasma taiwanense CT-1 (assembly GCF_000439435.1). Taxonomy (NCBI): domain Bacteria; kingdom Bacillati; phylum Mycoplasmatota; class Mollicutes; order Entomoplasmatales; family Spiroplasmataceae; genus Spiroplasma; species Spiroplasma taiwanense. The sequence continues at coordinate 650,688 of NC_021846.1, read as the reverse complement.
AAGAACAAAAAATTCAAAATTAGACATTTTACAAGTTGAAGTTGATGGAACGCCTTCATTAACTGAAGCTGTAATTAAGGTAAAAAGTGGATCTGTAAGTTATATTGAAGGAGGAAGTGTTACTGTAACTTTTACATTGAACAGTGTACCAAAAATAAATATTACAACAGTTATTACTAATTTAGATTTAGGAGAAATTTTGGTTTTAGATATAAATTCTCCTTCAAATGCAGAAATATTGTTAACGGTACAATCTAAAAATCCTTCATTAATTGTAACTCAAGTTGAAGTTGATGGAACACCTTCATTAGCTGAGGCTGTAATTAAGGTAAAAAGTGGATCAACTAGTTATATTGAAGGGGGAAGTGTTACTGTAACCTATACACTAGGTCAAAAAACAGTTGCTTTAAATGAATCAATTAAGGAAACAAATCTTGGTGAAATTATAGTTGATGATATTACAATAGCACCAACAAATGACCAAATTTTAGCAGCAGCTAAAGCAAAAAACTCAAGTTTAGTTTTATCACAAGTTGAAGTTGATGGAACACCTTCATTAACTGAAGCTGTAATTAAGGTAAAAAGTGATGCTGTTAGTTATGTTGTGGGTAATACAATTAATGTAACTTATACTCTTGTTGCAAAAGTTGCATTAAATTCTGTTGTTACAGTTTTAGAACTTGGTGAAATTGTAGTTGATGATACTACAATAGCACCAACAAATGACCAAATTTTAGCAGCAGCTAAGGCAAAAAATTCAAATTTAGATACTTCACAAGTTGAAGTTGATGGATCACCTTCATTAACTGAGGCTGTAATTAAGGTAAAAAGTGGATCAACTAGTTATGTTGAAGGAGGAAGTGTTACTGTAACCTATACACTAGGTCAAAAAACAGTTGCTTTAAATGAATCAATTAAGGAAACAAATCTTGGTGAAATTGTAGTTGATGATACTACAATAGCACCAACAAATGACCAAATTTTAGCAGCAGCTAAGGCAAAAAATTCAAATTTAGATACTTCACAAGTTGAAGTTGATGGAACACCTTCCTTAATTGAAGCAACAATTAAGGTAAAAAGTGGATCTGTAAGTTATATTGAAGGGGGAAGTGTTGTTGTAACCTATACACTTAATACTGCAACAACTTAAAAAATAAATTATCATTAGTATTTATAAAAAAATAAGGCAATGCTTTATTTTTTTATAAATATATGTTTTGCACTTTAAATACTTATTTATTTTTTAGGTATAATAATTAAGTATAAGAGGTGAATTTAAAGAATGGCAAATAAAAAAAATACTTTTTTATTATTAAATTATTTTAAACCTTCAATTTATCTTGAAAGTTTTAAAAAAATTAATTTGGATTCACTAAAAAATAGTGGAATAAAACTAGTATTATGTGATATGGACAATACTTTAATTGGTTGAAATGAAAGAATACCAAATTTGGATATTTTAAATTTTATCAAAAATGTTTATGCACATAATATGGAATTTGTTTTATTTTCAAATAATGTAAAAAGTAGAGTTGAAAATTTTGCAAAAAAAGCAGGAATTAAAAATTACTTTTGGGATTGTAAAAAACCATTGTTAGGTAAGATGAAAATTGTTAAGAAATTATTTAAATATAAAGAAAATGAAATAATTTTGATTGGAGATCAATTAGTAACAGATGTTTTAGTTGCAAATAGGTCTCATATAAAAAGTATTTTAGTTTCACCACTAAGTAGAAATAATCAAGAAAATAAAATAGTACAATTTTTAGAAAACCATATTTTAAAAAAATTATCACAAAAAAATATCTTGCATGAAGGTTTTTATAATGAAGGAGAAATTGGAGGAAACTATGAAATTCTCTAAAGATGAGTTTGATAATATTGAAAAAGAATTGGAAAATTTGGAAGATCAGGTTTTACAAATTAATTCTCTAAAAAATAAAACTATTAAGGTTAAACAAAAAAGTAAAGTTTCATTAACTGAAATAAAACCTGGTATTGGAAATACTACAAATTTAGAAGGTAATGGTCCAAAAAAGTGTGTTGGATGTGGAAAAATTCTTCAAACAGTAGATGAAACAAAACCAGGTTATGTTTTAAAAATTGATTCACAAGATTATTGTTTAAGATGTTTTAAAATTAAACATTATAATCGTTTAGTTGAACAAGAAATAAATGATAAAGATTTTATTGATATTATTAATCAAATTAACGTTACAACTGAAAAAATTCGCTATTATTATGTGGTAGATATTTTTGATTTACCAGGTAGCAGATTAACTTGACTTGAGCAATTAATTTCAAAAAAAGAAGTGGTATTATTAGTAAATAAAATTGATTTATTTCCAAAAGCTGTCAAAAAAACAAAAATTTTAAAATATGTACAAGCTTTTTTTGAAGATTCACCAATTAAAAATGCAAAAATTATTTTGACTTCTTCAATTAAACAAGACTATGTTTTTGCTTTAGTTAATGAATTAAAGTCAATAAATTATGATCAATATATCGTTGGAATTTCAAATGCTGGAAAATCTAGTTTAATTAATGCTTGTTTAAAAGTAAATAATCAAATTCCTTCAATTGTTACATCAAAATATGTAAATACTACTTTAGATAAAATTAAAATTAACTTTACTGAAAAAAATTATATATATGATACTCCAGGACTTGTGAAACATAATCATATTGCAATAGCAACAGCACCAAGTTATTGAGATTTTTTCTTTTTTCAAAAAGAGATAAAACAAGTAACTTATCAATTATTTGCAGGTCAAACAATATTTTATGGAGGTCTTGCTTGAATTAGTTTTATTGATGGGATTGAATATAATCAGAAAAACAATAAACCTCAAAAAACAAGTTTTCATTTTTATATAAATAAGCAAATGCCATTGCATAGAACAAAAGTAAATAATGTTAATGATTACTTTAAAAAAAATCGTCATTCTTTATCTCCAAGGTTGTTAGATTATAACTCTAAATTTGAAACGCATAGTTTTGAATTTAAAGATACAAAAAAAATTGACTTACATATTTCTGGACTTGGTTGAGTTAATGTTACTACCTTTAAGGGTATGAAAATTGAAATAACTGTACCAAAAACTGAATATGGAATAAGAGTAACTAACTTACCAGCATTAATTTAGTATAAACATTATTTTTTTATTTAAAAAGTGGTATATTTATATTAATAACATTAAGGAGGAATAGAAATGAAATTAATTCTATCTATTGAAATTGGTGTTAATTCTTCAAAAGTTGGTTTAGTAAACCAATATGGGGATTTACAGGCAAGATTTTTTATTGAACATAATAAGGCAAAATTATTGGAAAATTTACACAGTGAAATTGTAGAAGGGTTAGAAGCAATTGGTGTAAATTATGAAGAAGAAATTGAAAAAATAGCAATTGCAACAGTTGGTTATGTTGATCATATGCTTGGAATTGTTCGTTATTCTGCTAATTTGGAATGAAATAATTTAAATTTAAAAGAAAAAGCAGAAGAATTATTCAAAAAGCCAATTTTTGTACTTAATGATGCAAATGCAAGTGCTCTTGGTGAATTTTGAGTTGGAGTCGCAAAACAGTATGATTCAATAGTATTTTATTTTATTGATTCAGGAATTGGAGGAGCTGTTATTTTGGATGGTAAACTTATGCCTGGTGCTAGAGGATATGCTGGTGAATTTGGTCATGGTGGGGGTTGATTTCAAAGCAAATATAATTGTAAGTGTGGTTTAAAAGGTTGTATTGAACCAATGTCTTCTGTTACAGGAATTGAAACATTTTTTACAGATACTTTTAAAGAAAATAAAAAACATCCTGCAGCAATTTATTTTAAAGATTTAGAAGTAATTAATTTAAAATCAATTTTTGAAATTTATGAAATTGAAAATCACCCACTAGAGATTAAAGAATTACTTACACAAGCACTTGAACCATTAATTATGCATATGGCAACAATGGTAAATGCACTTGATCCTGAAGCCTTGATTATTGCAGGTGGTTTAACTATTTTAGGTGAAGCTTTATTAGAAATAATTAATGAAAATATTAAAAAATATACTATTGATACTTCAGAAGAAGAATTGAGCATTGAAATAGCAGAATTAGGAAATGATTCTGCTATGGTTGGAAGTGCATATTATGCACTAAATGATTGAAAAATATTTTAATTTTTCAATCATTTTTTATAAAGGAATAATTGAATTATGCAAAAAATATTGGAAAGAATTAATGTTCTTGCAAAAATTGCAAAAGAAAGAGAATTAAGTTCTGAAGAATTAAAAGAACGGGATGAGTTAAGAAAAGAATATATTAAAATTTTTAGAAGTGGATTAGAACAACAACTTAAAAATGTTGTTGTTCTTGATGAGTTTGGAAATGATGTTACTCCAAAATAAAAATAAAAATAAAAAGAAATAGTTTATTTTAAAAATATTTCTTTTGAATAAGATAAAATATTCAAAATAAAAAATAGAAATTTATTTTTTATTTTATATAGGAGAAATAAATGAATACTCAAATTATTATTTTAGATTATGGTAGTCAATATACACAACTTTTGGCAAGAAGAGTTAGAGAGTTAAATATTTATGCAGAAGTTTTACCTTTCGATATTTCAGCTGATGAAATACAACAATATAAAAATTTAAAAGCAATTATTTTATCTGGTGGTCCATCAAGTGTTTACGCAAATGATGCATATTCAATTGATAATGAAATTTTTAATTTAAATTTACCAATTTTAGGAGTTTGCTATGGAATGCAATTAATTACTGAAACTTTTGGTGGAAAAGTAGAACTTGCAGATAGTCAAGAATTTGGAAAAGCAAATTTAAATTTAGAAAAAATTGAAAATAAATTATTTAAAAATATTGAAAATAATTCTCAGGTTTGAATGAGTCACGCAGATCATGTAACAAAAATGCCAGATAATTTTGTTCAGCTTGCTTCTTCTGAAAATAGTGTTGCTGCAATTGCAAATTTAAGTAAGAATATTTATGGAATACAATTTCATGCAGAAGTAACACATTCAATTTATGGAATTGATATATTAAAAAATTTTTTATTTGATATTTCAAATTGTCAAAAAGATTGAACAATGGAAAGTTTTATTGAAGAAAAAGTAAAAGAAATAAAAGAAATAGTTAAAGATCAAAATGTAATTCTTGGTTTAAGTGGAGGGGTTGATTCTTCTGTTGCAGCTGCTTTAATTTCCAAAGCAATTAATAAGCAATTGACTTGTATATTTGTTGATACAGGTTTATTGAGAAAAGATGAAGGCAAAAAAGTTATGGATTTATATGCAAAGGAATTTGATATGAATATAAAATTTGTTGATGCAAGTGAGAAGTTTTACAATGCATTAAAAGGTATAAAAGATCCAGAAGAAAAAAGAAAAATTATTGGTCATAATTTTATTGAAGTATTTTCAAATGAAGCAAGAATTTTAAAAAATGCAAAATTTTTAGCACAAGGAACAATTTATCCTGATGTTATTGAATCTTCTTTAAAAGGTCACAGTTCAAAAACAATTAAATCACATCATAATGTTGGGGGATTGCCCGATGATTTAAAATTTGAATTGCTTGAACCATTAAGAAATTTATTTAAAGATGAGGTAAGAGCAGTTGGAAAAGAATTAAATATTCCAGATTTAATGATTAATAGGCATCCTTTTCCAGGGCCTGGTCTTGGAGTAAGAGTAATTGGAGAAATTAGTAAGGAAAAATGTGATATTCTAAAAGAAGCAGATGATATTTTTATAAATAAATTAATTGAAAAAAATTTATATAATAAAGTATCTCAAGCCTTTGTAACTTTACTTCCAGTTAAAACAGTTGGTGTTATGGGAGATAATCGAACTTATGATTATGTTGTTGCATTACGTTGTGTAAATACAATTGATTTTATGACAGCAACAAGTACTCATTTACCTTGAGATTTTCTTGATGAAGTTACAAATGAAATTATTAATAAAGTAGATAAAGTAAATCGAGTGGTTTATGATATTACCTCAAAACCACCAGGAACAATTGAATGAGAATAGGAGTTTTTAAAAATGTGTACAAACAGTTTAAACAACAAAATCCTTAGTGAAGGAATTACTTTTGATGATGTTTTATTAGTACCAAATTATTCAAGTATTCTACCAAATGAAGTTAGTTTAAAAACAAAACTAACAAATAATATTGAATTAAATATTCCCTTAATAAGTGCAGCAATGGATACAGTAACTGAATCAGCTCTTGCAATTGAAATGGCAAGAGCTGGGGGAATTGGGATTATTCACAAAAATTTATCAATTGAAGAACAAAGTTTAGAAGTTCAAAAAGTTAAAAGAAACGAATCAGGTTTTATAACAGATCCAATTACCATTTTAAAATCAACAACAGTTGAAGAAGCAGATAAAATTATGGCAACATATAAAATTTCAGGACTTCCTGTTGTGGATAACAATAATAAATTAATTGGAATAATAACAAACAGAGATTTAAAATATATTGAAAATTTTTTCTCACAAGTTGAAGAAATTATGACAAAAGAAAATTTAATTGTTGGAAATTCAAAAACAAGTTTAGCAGAAGCTAAAAAAATACTACATAAAAATAGAATTGAAAAGTTGCCAATTGTGGATGAAAAAAATAATTTAATTGGTTTAATAACATCAAAAGATATTGATAAAGCAATTGATCATCCAAACGCTTGTAAAGATTCAAAAGGAAGACTTAGAGTTGGGGGAGCTGTTGGAGTTTCAGAAGATTGTTTGCAAAGAGTTGAAGCCTTAGTAAAAGCAGGAATTGATATCTTAGTTGTTGATTCAGCACACGGACATAGCAAAGGAATAATTGAAATTGTAAAACAAATTAGAAGTAAATATAAAGATTTACAAATTATTGCTGGAAATATTTGTACTGCTGAAGGTGCAAAAGCATTATATGAGGCTGGTGCAAATAGTATTAAAATTGGAGTTGGTCCTGGAAGTATTTGTACAACAAGAGTGGTTGCTGGAGTTGGTGTTCCTCAAATTACAGCAATAAATGATGTTTATAACTGAGCAAAAGATAAAGATGTTACTTTAATTGCTGATGGGGGAATAAAGTATTCTGGAGATATTGTAAAGGCAATTGGTGCGGGAGCACATTGTGTAATGTTAGGAAGTATTTTTGCAGGAACAGAAGAATCACCTGGAGAAGAAATAATTGCTAATGGAAAAAAATATAAATCTTATGTAGGAATGGGTTCTCTAGCTGCAATGAAAAGAGGAAGTAGTGACAGATATTTTCAAAAAGGTGCCAAGAAATTAGTACCTGAAGGTGTTGAAGCTCGTGTTCCTTTTAAAGGAAAATTAAAAGATGTAATTTTTCAATTAGCTGGTGGGTTAAAAAGTGGAATGGGTTACACTGGATGTAAAAGCATTGAAAATCTTAGACATGATTGCAAATTTGTAAAAATATCTAGTGCTGGTTTAAGAGAATCACATCCACATGATGTTGAAATGACAAAAGAAACACCAAATTATAATAAGTAACTTTAAAATGCAAAATTAATTTTTTAAAATAATTTTGCATTTTTATTTAATTGTTAAAATTTTAATTAAAAAAAATTTTATTCTTATGTTATAATTCAAATTAAAAGGGTGTAATTATGAATAATAGGATATGGTATAAAAATTGAATATGATATTATCATTTTGCATTGCTCTTACTTTTTTTATTTTTTATTTTATGGGGATTATATTTATGTTCCTTTAAAGAATATTGGTATGCAGAGTATTCAAGCTTTTTTAACTTTGATATTTTAATGAGTTTTTTATCTGTTCAAGTAAATATTATGACAATTGTTTGAATAATATTTTTTCTAATTTTTTTTAATAAAAGAAAGTATGGAGTCAATTCGGATCGATTTAGAATTGTTATTATGAATTGAAATTTAATTGTTTTCATAATATTTTGAATTGGAATAATTTATTATATTCATCAAGATGCTGAATTTATTAGTAGTTATTCAAAAAACCAAATAATTTGTACAATTGTAACCCATTTTATTGCACCATTAAGCTTAATAATTATTTATTGATTTGTAATGGGAAATGAAAAAATTGAATATTTTAATATGTGAAAAAAATTTGATATTTATATTGCTATGTTATATCCTCTTCTATATATGTTTTATATTTACATAAGAGGGTTGATGTATGAAAAAGATAGCTTGAGTTTTGGAGCATGACCTTATCCTTTTTTAGATTTTGAGAATTTATTTATTGGTAATTCAATTTTTAGCTATATGATTTTATTATCTGTAATATTTTTCTTTTGAATAACAGCACATCATTTATTTTTAATGTATATTAATAATTTAGCTTTTAAATTTAAAATAAAAAATATTAATAAAGAACTATAAAAAAACTATTTTTATATAGTAAAATAATTATGGAATCATAAATAACTTATATAAACTAACATAACGGGTTAGTGTTTCTACTTTCTCACCAATGAGAAATTTATGAGTTAATATTAAAAATTATAAATTCCTAATTTTAAAACTGAATAAACTAATTAATTTACGTATAAATCTAAAAAGTTATTTTTGATTTCACATTATTTAAATTAAATGGAGAAAAGTATATGAAAAGACTATTAAGTTTATTAAGTTCTGCAACACTTGTTGTTTCAGCAACAACAACAATTGTTGCATGTGAAAATGATAGTGATAATAAAGTAATTTTTATGCTTGATGAATGAACAACACAAACTATTTCTGATGCGTATAAAAATGTAATTGATGACTTTAATAATAATTATAATGATTCTGATGTTAAGGTTGAACTACAAATTTGGGGTGATGGACAAATTATGAATTCAATTCAAGCAAATGAAGTTTTACCTGATTTATATATAACTTATGCAGATGTATTGGCAAAATATAAAGCTTTTGCACCTGAAAAAGTTGTCGATGTTAAAGAAGCAGGTTATTTACCAAATGACTCAATATTTACACCATATCAAGAAACATTTTTAGATGAAGGTGTTATTGCTGGGGGTATGTATGTTTTACCTGTTTTAAAATCTTTTGATACATCATCTTTAAATTTAAGATTATTAAAAGAAATGGTAGATATTTTTAAAGATCCAGGAACTAATTATGACTCAAATGGAGTTTTTATGAAAAATGAATTAGGAATAAAAGATGAAAAGGGAGAAGATATTAAAATTGTATCTTCTGATTTATTTGTTGATGGTCAAATAGTAGTGTCAGAAAATAAGGAATTATATAATGATATTGCAAAAGCAAATAGTGTAAATGCATTAAGAAAAATTTTACAACTTAATACAAATGTTGCTCAACTTGCAAAAGACTTTAAAAATTTACAAACAAAAAATGCAAAAAATGAACAAAATGAATATGCAAAAGCTTTTGCTTTAGGAATTGATTCAATGGATAATAAAGTATATTCAAATTATGCAAATAATCTTGGTGAAGAAAGAATTAAAGTTACATCTGAAAATAAAAAATTTTTGTATAATTATTATAATGATCAATTATATGTAAATAACCAAAGTGGTTCTGAAAGTGTAAAAGAAACAGTTGATTGATTGGAAGAATTGAGATTAATTGAAAATAATAATAACAAAACAACTGGTTCATTAAATTCAGATATATCAAAATTAGATGAAACTGGAACTTTATTTGTTTCAAATAGAGATACAGGAAGTAAAATTTATTCATTTAATTATTTTTCACAAGGAACAATGTTAATGGCATCAGGTTCTAATTCACAATCATTTTTATGATGAACACCTGAAGCAAATATTGGAAAAACTGTGAATAGTGATGTTGCTGTTAAACCAACAGATATTTTAGTTTTAGCACAAAGTACTCAAAAAGGTGGTTCTCATATTATGCAACAAGGTGCAGGGTTTGGTTCATTTAAAAGTACTACTGAGGAAAAAACAAATGTAACAAAAGAATTTACTCATTTTTTAATGAATAAAGATAATATGGCAAAATTGGCAATTTGAACAGGTTATATGCCTTCAAATGAAAAAGCATATACTGAAACAGATTATGAGAAATGAATTTCAGGTGAAGAAGAAGTTGAATATTATAAAGATGGTCAAGTCTATAATCGTCAAAATTTAATAATTGCACAAATTGCAAAATTATTAGGCGATAAAGATAACCATAATTTTAACACAATCGAAAGTGCTGAACCAGGAGGTTCAGTTAGAGATAAAGTATTTAAAAATGAAATTCAAGTGGGAATGTATAAGTCAGATGGTGAATTAACAATGGATAAATTTTGAAAAGGTGAAAATACTTCAAAAGTTAGTTATGTTGGAGCAACTGCTCAATTTAATACAATAGCAACAGATATTAATCCTTTAAAATTACCTGAATTTGAAACTACAATAGAAAATAAAAATAATATTATTTTAAATAGAAAAGAAAATTAATTTTTAAAGAAGAAAGAAACTTTTAAAGATTTCTTTTTTTTATTAAAAAAATATTCTATCTAACTACTTGAAAATTAATTTTTTTTTAAATAATATATTTACATATCGTGGGAATAAAAGATGAAAAAAATATTGAGAATAACATTATCAATATTTTTTTTTGCGCCTTCAATTTCTGTTGTTGCGTGTGGTGTGGGTAATAATTTTGGTACTGATTTATCAAAAATAGCAAATTGAAATTGAACAAATGAGGAACCATATTTTAATGGTTATCTTGATAAGTGAAATGTACCAATTTCAAAAACAGAAAATAAAATTGAAGATTTAGGAAAAATTGATATTGAGTCAAGAGGGAGTTATTTAGATTTAAATAATTTTAATACTTCTTTTAAAACAAAAATGGAAATACAAAAACAAGTTGCAACAGGAGTTTCATTAAATAATAAGTTTTTACCAAATGGAAATTTTGTATCTAATTTTAAGAAAATAAATAAAATAGAACTTTATGATGTAAAAAATAAAATTGTGGATTGAAAATATGAAGATGATTTAGATGCAAAATATAATACTTCAAGAATTCCACTTCAAAATAAAGAAAAAGTTGCTCAAAAATGAATTGATCGTCAAAGTAGTAAAGCACTTGAAGCAAATATGACAACAATTATAGAATCAACTTCAAAAGAAAATACTATTATTGACAAAAAAAGAACTTATGAAAGAAGTTTTAATAACTATCAATATAATGATATTTTAATTTCATGAGCTGGTGCAATTGATGAAGGAATAATAGTTCCACCAGCAAAAAATCAAGTTAAAAAGCTCATTTAAATGGAACTAAAGTTTTAGGAAATATTTTTTTAGATGGTTATTATGGGTTAACAAAACCATTAATTGAAGGTTTTATTGAAAAAGATTCAACAGGAAAATATTTAGTTGTTGATGTTTTAATAGAAATGGCATTGAAAATGGGATTTGATGGTTGATTTTGAAATAATGAACCAAATGGTGCACAACTAAATGGAACAGTTATGGATTATGAAGTTTCAGTTGAAATAATGAGACAATTGCAAGAAAAAATTAAAAATAGTAATAATGAAAAAGTAAAACAATTAGTAACTTTATTAAAAGATGTTTTTATAGAACTTGATGAACAAAAAGAAATAATTTTTAATAAATTTAAACAAGAAACCAAAGACAATTATATTGAACAAGAATTTGATAAAAAGAAACAAGAATTTGATAAATTAGAAATATCTATTGTTTATTTTAATAAAGAATATGATGTTTTAAAAGATGAAACTGGTCATGGGTGAAGTTATTATAAAAAAAATTATAATAAAAATTTAGAGCAATTTAATCAAGGTAATTGGCCAGAATGATTAGAATTATCTATAAATGATTTTTCAATTGCAAGAACTGGTGAACGATGAAAAACTGACAATTTTTTTGAGATTTCAAAAAATATGTTAATAGTATTAGGGGATATAAAAATTAGCCATGATAAAGATCAACCTAAAAATGCATGAGTTGAAGGTATAAAAGTTAATACTAAATTTGAATAGAGCTTATGCTCTATTTTTTATTTAATTAAATAATATAATTATTTAAAAAGGAGGAAATAATATGTTATTTAATCGTAAGGAAGAATATAAATATTTATTAAACAAAAGAAAGGAAGAAATAGAGACTAGAGACATGGAACTTCTTGAAAATAGAGACAAAAAAAAATACATCCTCGTTAAAGTCAAATCCAGAACAATTACGACAGAGTTTGGAAATTTAACATTCGATAGACATATCTATAAACATTATATAAATAAAAAATGAAAATATACAGCACTAATTGATGAAGAATTAAAATTAAAGAAGTGATCTAAACTGGATTCAAATTTAATTGAATTAATCAAAGAACAATTAGGTACTGGTAAACGTTATAGAGATATTATTGAAATGTTTCCTGAAGCTCAATTATCACCAATGACTATTTCAAGAATCTTTAAATCTATAGAAAATCAAGATAAAAGAAATAAAGTTGAGAGGAAAGTTAATTTAGTTGATAAACAAAGAGTATATATTTTTGTTGATGATGCATTTGTTAATGTTGATAGATTTAAAAATAAATATAAATGAAGAAAATTAAAAAGAAATAAGGATACTCAAATAAGAGTAATTTCTTTTTGCACAGGTTTTGATATTAAAACAATTCATAAAAAGCGTAGAAAATTAAAAGATAAAAGAACTACATTTTTTATGGGAAAAGATGAAAAGTTAACAACTGAAGAACTAGCTATAAGAATTTATGAATTAGGATGCAATTTCTATGAAAACTTTGAAAATGCTAAATTGGTAGTTGGAGGAGATGGCACTACTTGAATTAAGGAATTAGCTTCGTTTATGGGAGCTAACTATATTTTAGATAGATTTCATGCTGTTAGAGAATTTAGAAAGCTATTTTTGTTTAGTGGTAAATATCAAGGTAAAGAATTATTTAAAATCGCCATAGATTTATTTTATTCAGGTAATTAGGATGATCTAATAGAATTACTAGAAATTGAGGCCCCAAAAGAAGTCTTTAAATACTTTAAAAATAATAGGGTAGGAATAATCAATCAAGGTGCAAAATGAAATATTGGAGTATCGGCTGAATCAGATGTTTCAAGGCTTGTAAAGTCTGCGTTGGGTTATGGAAGTAAAGTATATTCATTAACCGTATTAAAAAATATGCTCAATGAAAGAGCATATAAATTGAACAATAATTTAATCTTTTAATAATATGTAATTTAATAAATGACAAACAAATCTAAAAAATTTGTAATTTTTGTTTTGTTTAAATGTTAAAAAATGTATAATAAAAGTACAATTGAATGAAAAAATCGCATTTTCTATTCCCTACCTTTAAGTTATACACCCAAAATTTTTAGTTTTATTTATTATTTTATTAAAAACTTGTATACTAATAAAAAGGAGTAAAATATGGAAAAAAATAAAACAGAATTTGAAGGTTTATTTAAAGTTGGAGTAATCATAACTGTTGTTTTGTCTTCTTTAAGTTTAGGCTTTTTCTTACTTTATGCACTAATAATAATTTTATTAGGAATTAAACAAGGAATTGAATTTGTAATAGCAACTATTATAGTTATTCTTTTCCTTGGATCATTTATGATAGGGACTTTAGTTACTTTAATTTTGTTTGTAAAAGCATTAAAAAATAAATCAACAAATTTAAAAGTTGCACTAGGCGTTTTAGGAATCTTATTTAGTGGACTAATTGGTGGTATTTTAATTCTATGTGCACCTGCTGAATTAAATTCAGGTCCCCAAATGGAAATAAATAAACAAATGGATGAACCAGTTTTGTCAGAATAAAATAACTTAACTTGAAGTAATATATTTTATTTAAAAGTAAAATATATCACTTTTTTAAAAAGTTTTTTTATACCATAAAAGTTATAATCATTAAATAATAGTAAAGGGGATTTAAAATGTATTTTTTTCTGAAACAAAATAATCATAATCAAAAGAAAATTGAAAAGACTTTTTTAATTTGATTTGCTCTAGTTCCTATTTTATGTGTATTATTGGATTTATTTTTCACAACAATTCAACCAAAATATGGACCTGGAAAAGATGGAGAATATACAGTAAATTTTGATTATGCATTAATTTCTCAATCACTTTATTTATCTGTTTGAAGTGCATTAGCAACATCTGCTTATGGAATTACAAATTGAATTAGTATCAATTATAATAATATGCCAAAGTGAATTTCAGGAAAAAATAATTTAACTAGACTTGTTGTAATAAATATTGTTACTTTTTTAATATATAATTCACAATTAATAATATCTAGTGTCACTAAAAATTGAAGTGGGATGACTGGTTTTGACACTTGATATAATATTTTTAAATCAGTTTTTGAACATGTGTTAACACCAATTTTGGTTATTGTATTTTATTTTATAATTCCAAAAGGAATTGTTAACAATAAAACTTATTTTAAAAAATATAGTTGATTTAATATACTTTTAATTGGTACTTATACTGTATATATCTTAACTAGAGCTGCAATGTTAATAAATTATTATCCAGATGATAGAGAAATGGGTGCATACAAACCATTTCCTTATCCACAAATAGATCCATATGTTGTAGGATGAGGAGTATTTTCTGTGGAATTAATTGCAGTTGTATTTGCACCTGTTGGTTTAGGGTGTGGTCTAAATTATTTGACAAATATTTTATATTCAAAACAAATATTAAAAATTGAAAACTATAATAATTCTAAAGTAGTTAATTCAGAATTAGAATTTTAATTTATAAGTAAATAAAATAAAAAAATAAGAGTATTTAGTGAGTATAAAATTAATTTATTAAAAATTTTTATTATGATAAAATTAAATTATTTTAATAAAAATTTTTTTAAAATAGTTTGGAGGCTTTTTATGATTAAAAAAATTGATAATGTAATTAAAATTTATTCATTAACTTTAGGATTAGTTTTAACTATTGCTATACGAATACTTTTAATGAAGATTTAGATTGAAAAACAAGAATTGTAAAATCTTTAAAATCAACTGCACTTGCAATAGTGTTTATATTTTTTATACCAATTGTTTTTTTTATGGATTAACATTTTTAATCGAATTTTTACAAAAAGCTTTTCAATTAGCTTTTGGTTTAAAAAATGCCAATTTAGCAGATTTGTTATATAAAATGGGTGACCCTGATTGAAAAGGGGATTTTGAAAATATACCTAGTGATTATGCAGTTCCTGGAAATATTAGAAACTATAATATAGTTGTAGAAATATTGGCAGTTGCATTTTTACTTTATACTTTGATAATGTTGTGTATGGCAATTGTTCAAAAAAGTATTGAGTTATTTTTATTATTTTTAATTGGACCACTTGTTGCTGCATGAATGGTAAATGATCATGGTATAAGAATGAAACAATGAAAATACATGATTATTGCTAAAGCTTTGGTGAGTATAGGAAATATTTTAAGTTACATAGTAATGATTAATTTCTTAATGTTATTTATTTCAAAATCAATTAATAAATTTTAATTTTCAACAAAAATGTTTTTACTAATTGTTGTAATTTTTGGTGTATCAACATTTGCACTTGTTGCTCCTCAAATTATAGCTAGTTTTACTGGTGGAGAAGGTGTAACACATAGTGAAGGTCAAAATGCTCTTTTAAGTGCAAAAACACGGTAAATGCATATTTGGAGCCGGAATGAAAGAACTTGGATGAGCTGCTGGAGGAGCTGGAATGATGGCTTTATTTAAATCTAAAGGTTCAAATGCTGCAACCAATGCATTAAATAAAGCTACTGATAAAATACAAAACTTTTCTGCTTCGGACCCAGATGGTTCAATTGAAGGAGGAAAACAAAATGTTGCAGCTGCTCAAAATATAAAACAAAAAAGGAGTGGTTTTCCAAGTGTTATTGGAAAAGTTACAAGAAGTGCAACAAGTGGTGTTGCATTTGCTGGAGGTTTATTTTCAAGAAAAGGTTGAGCAAGTATGGGAGCAACTACTAAAAATGTTGTTAAAGGTGTAGCATCTAATTTTGGTAAAGTTGCAGGAGTAAATACAGTTGATAGATTTGTTGCAAAAAGAAATAAGGTAAATGATACTTATTATTGATTATATGATTTTTGTAAAACCTGAATTAATAAATATTCCAATTATGATATTAACAATTATTTTAATAAGTGATTTATATGTTAGTCAATATAGAACATTTATGATTGTTATGAAAAATTTTGGATATTCAAATAAGGAAATTTTCTTATGTATATTTGGTTTATTAATTCTTACTTCATTTTTCTCATTTTTAATTGGAGCTTCATTTAGTTATCTTGCAATTTATACATCCGTTAAAATTATAATTAACTTTATTGGGATTATTTCTTTTGGGATTACTTGATGGGCTCCTTTAACTGCTGGAATATTAATTTTTCTTTTATATTTTATTTCGTTATTAATAACAACTTGAAAAATTAGAAATAACTCTCCAAGTGTTTTAATTGATTTTAACAAAATTAACTAAAATTATTTTTAAAATGTAAAAAATAATATATTTATAAATATATATTATTTTTTATTTACTAAATTTTTTTTCATTTTGATTAAAATAAATTAACCTTAGTAGTACATATTAAAATATATATAGACTTAAAGTCGGGTTATTCAAAAAAATAAAGGAGAAAAAATGAAAAAATTATTAGGATTATTAGCTGCAACTGGTTTAGTTGCAACAACCAGCGCAACTGTTGTTGCATGTGGTGACAAAGAAGTTAGCGCAGCTGAAAAATTAGTAAATGATGTTAAAGAGTTTATTTCTAAAGGAAATGACTCATGAATTGAAGGAACAACAACAGCACAAGATATTATTGATGCTACATTTTCAAAATTTGTTGTTAAAGATGGAAACGTTGTTAAAGATGCAGAAAGTTTATCAGGATTAAAATCAGATAGTTTAATCTTAAAAATTGGTCAAACTTCAAAAAAAGTAGCTGAATTATCATTTGATATTGAAGTTTATGCAACAAAAGCAGGAACAGCTAAAAATGAATTTGTTAAAAATACAGATAGTGTTAAAAAAGGTGTTTCAGTTGTTAAACTAAAAGAAAATGATTCAAAAACTCCTATTATATCAGCAATTCAAGATCAAAATGTTGTTATTGGTAAAAAATTGGAAGTTGATGTAACTATTACAAATCCTGTTGAAGGAGTGGAACTTAAAGCAGAATCAGCAACAATTGCTAATGCAACAGTTGCTATAAAAGAAAATAATAAAATTGAAATTACAGGTGTTGCAGCTGGTGATTCAGAAATAACAGTAAGTTATGAAGGTGCAACAAGTGTAAAATTCATAGTAACTGTTGAAGCAGAAGCAGAAGCAGAAGCACCAGTTATATCACCAATTGAAAACAAAACAGTTGTTATTGGTGAAAAAATTGAAGTTACTGTAGAAATTGCACATCCTGTTGATGGAGTAGAAATTAGTGCAACTTCAGCAACAATTGCTAATGCAACAGTTGCTATAAAAGAAAATAATAAAATTGAAATTACAGGTGTTGCAGCTGGTGATTCAGAAATAACAGTAAGTTATGAAGGTGCAACAAGTGTAAAATTCATAGTAACTGTTAAAGCAGAAGCAGAAGCAGAAGCACCAGTTATATCACCAATTGAAAACAAAACAGTTGTTGCTGGTGAAAAAATTGAAGTTACTGTAGAAATTGCACATCCTGTTGATGGAGTAGAAATTAGTGCAACTTCAGCAACAATTGCTAATGCAACAGTTGCTATAAAAGAAAATAATAAAATTGAAATTACAGGTGTTGCAGCTGGTGATTCAGAAATAACAGTAAGTTATACTGGTGCCCAAGATGTTACTTTTACAGTTACAGTAACAGCAGCACAATAAAAATATATAATATATATAATTCATTAGAAAAATTCAAAATCTATGTATTTTTAAATATATAGATTTTTTATATTTTAAAAGGAATTTAGCATTTTTAAAATATTTTTTTTTGCAAAAGTATAATATTTGTAGTTACAAATTTAAGTAACTACAAAAGAAGGGGATAAAATGAAAAGAATATCTATTTTATCATTAGTGTGTATTTTTCAAAGTAGTTTATTATCAATGACTAATATTCAAACAAAAAATAATTTGAATGAAAGTCCAATTACAAATAAACTACAAAGCAATGTTATTATTAACAGTCCAACAAATGAAGGTTTTACTGAAGGGGGCTATTCAAGCTGAGGAAGTAGTACAAAAGGAGACTTTAGAACAGGAGATGTTTATTTGAATACAAATTTAATTGGTAATATGAATTTTATAAATCAAAATTATACTTCTGTTGAAGTAAAAGTAATATTTTTAGTTGGAATTTATGAATCAGAAGGAAATTCTTATAATTTTTTTTAATGGTTATTTAAATTTTTTCACAGATTTAAAATATATTAGTGATTATAATAAACCAATCTTGACAACACCAAGTCAAAAACAAGAAAGTTATTTAAAAGTGGGTTGAAATTATCCTTCAGACACTGGATTTTATGGAAAACAAATAGGTTCATTTGTATTTATTCATACAGATGAAGATGCAAATTATCCAAAATTAGCAATGATAAATATAGGTTTATATTGATCAGATGCAGGAAGACTAGTAGTAAAAT
The DNA here is from genome assembly GCF_000439435.1 of Spiroplasma taiwanense CT-1. Lineage (NCBI taxonomy): Bacteria > Bacillati > Mycoplasmatota > Mollicutes > Entomoplasmatales > Spiroplasmataceae > Spiroplasma > Spiroplasma taiwanense. Next base: position 632,025 of record NC_021846.1, on the reverse strand, counting down.
ATAATGTATCATTTAATTTTAGAAATGCAAGTTTAACTAGAAAATATATAAATGTTCGGGCGTATAACAAAGAGGTAGGAAAATAGAAAAAAGACGATAAATTCGTCTTTTTTTGTTCTTTTGTAAAACCAAATAAACACTTCGTATAAATATTGGAAAGAGATTTTAATATGCATGCGAGAATAGAATTTAAATATATGAGTTTTTCTAGAGGTTCTAAAGAATTTAGACTTTTATACAAAATTGAAGAATTCAGTTCTTATCAATTAGAATGAGAAGAAATTATTAAATTTGAATTACCTGTTTGCAGTAAAGTTAAAGAATGTCTAATTTGATTAAAAAATAATTTATATGAAGTGTATGAAATGCTAGATCTAGAAATTCCATTTGAGGCTATTGAATTTAAATTTCAAAGAAGGCCAAAAAGTATGGGAGTTGATTTATATTAATAGTTACTATTTAGGAATCGATATTTCTGGAACTGGTACAACCTCAATTTTTGATGGTTTTAATATTCATACTTTTTTTAGTAAAGAGTGAAAAGAACATTTTAAATTCATACAAAAAATTAGAGGTCTATACCCATCAATTAATGAATGTATTATTTTTGAAGAAATGAGACCCTTACAAAATAATGTAGCTAATACAGATATGGTTTCATATTCAAAGTTAATAGGTGCTATTGAAATTAAATATAAAAACATATTTAAAATTAATTCATTTATGATTAAAAACTTTAAAGATAAAATTCAAAATAATAAAAAATCAATTGAGGGACTCATATTTAAAGTTGGTCGTGCTGGGGGTTGATTTTGGTGCTCCAAACGCATTAATGAGCATGAAGTGGATGCAATTATTATCTACTATTATGGATCAGCAAAAAAAGAAGGTATAATAAATATACGTTAAAGTAAAGCTCATAAGAGAGTGAATTAAATTAATCCTCATTAAAATGAAGGATGGCTAGAGGCGGCTTATGTTCTGGGGTGACTCTTTAAAAAATTGTTCTCCGGTTATGTGGTATACGTGAACCATTAGAGACCGCATCTATAAAAGGCGGGGTAACTTCAGGGTTGCGCTTGAAGTACGGCTATCCAATTTTAATGGATAGAGGTAGATTTTTTGTTGTACCTAATTATTAGATATTAACAAAAAATGGCAGTCTAAACTCTTATGAGTTGCATAAGTGAGATTCCTTGTGAAAGGTTTTTGGGGTAGAAAATGTAAATGATACTCACATGCATGCTGGCCGTTGCGTGGTGACCGAAAGAATTGCACTTTGTTCTTTTTATAGTGCAAAGTGCGTCTAACCTGAGCGGGCTCTGGAAAGAATGTTATTTTTTATACTTTTATAGAAATATAGAGGTAATTTAAAATGAAAAATAAATGTCAAAATACAAGCTGTAGTAGAGAATTTAGTTATTTTCCACATACTAGATATTTAATTAATAAAAGTAAAGTTTTGAAAGTTTGTAATAAATGCAATCAGTTAGAAATAGAGTTACGTTTAAAAAAATTATATAAAGGAAAAAGTCAAAAGATATAAAAAGAAATGGAAACCTTATTAAAGATAATTAATACTCAATCAAATACCATTAAAAATTTAACAGTTGAAAAATTTAACGGTGATAATAATGAATAAAGATATAGTTAAAAACAATTTAATTCATTTATCAGGACAAGTCTATTCAAACCCAGAAGAACGCTCTGGTAAAAATGCTAACGGTTCTGGTGAATGATTAATTAGAAAAATTAAGATTATTTTTGACAATAATCAATGAATAGATCTAATTTTTGAAGATTTAGAATTATGAAATAAATATAAAAAAATTTCAATTGGTTATTATATTGAAGTTAATGGATTATTAAAAAATTCGTTTAATAGGAAAGCTAATCAATCTAAAAGCATATAAACTTAATAATAATTTATTTATTTAGTGATATTCATTAATTTTTCAATTTCTTTTATATCATTTTTTGAATCATTGTACATTAGAGAAATTTTACTATTATCTTGAAATACAATAATATATTGAAAATCAACTTTGTAGGCTCTCATAATATGAGCAACATTTATAATAACTCCTTCAATACCTGTTGAATAATTATCTGGTCATGTTTGACTCTTTAACTTATAAAACATAATAATGCCTCCTTTCTAATTTAATTATATTATTTATGCAAATTTATTAAATTTGTAATTTTTGTTTTATTTTGACTAGAATTATGGAATAATTAAATTAACAATTGATGAAAAAAATGTCTTTTTCATTTCCTACCTTTAAGTTATGCACCTTAAATGTTCAAAGATATATTTCTGCTGTAAAACTTATTGCAAAATAAGGGAGTAAATGAATTTATGATAAAAATTAGAGAAGTCTCAAAAATTATAAATAATAAAATTATTAATGAAAATATAAATATAAATGTAAAAAAATCTAATATCTATGGAATTCTTGGTCCAAATGGAGCTGGAAAAACTACATTAATAAGGCAAATTATGGACTTTATTAAACCAACTGAAGGTGAAATTAAGTTAAATGAAATTATTTCTTGGAATAATTCAAAATTAATAATGGAGGAAACTGAATATGTAGCTGGTGAAATCATTTTATTTGATGAGATGACAGGAGAAAAATACTTGAATTTTATGAAACAATATAAAAAAATTAATGAAAATCAATATATTGAAGAATTAATCTTAAAATTTGATTTAAAAGATATATTAAAAATAAAAGTTAAAAAAATGTCTAAAGGACAAAAACAAAAAATTGCCATAATTGCTGCTTTAATGAACAAGCCAAAAATTTTAATTTTAGATGAACCCACAAGTGGTTTAGATCCTTTAATGCAAAATGTTTTTAATGAAGTAATTCAAGATTTAGTAAAATTAGGAACAGCTGTTTTATTATGTTCACATATTTTTGAAGAAGTTGCAAAATTATTTAATTTTGTGGGCTTTTTAAAATATGGAAAAATAATAAAAAAAATTGAGATTAATAATAAAAATGTAAATCAATTGGAGCAGGACTTTTTAAGTCTATATAAATAAAATGAAAATTTTTATAAAATTAAAAAATGATAATAAAATTTTACTATCTCATTTTAAAATGTACTGAAAAATTTTAGTATACTTTTTAATAATAACAACGATTTATACAATTGGTTTAATTTCAATTTATATGTTTTTAGATTACAAAATAACTATTGAAAAACATTTAGGTGGACCATATATTGGCAAAATAGATATGTCTTTCTCCCCATTAGGAGATCCAAATGTTGAATGAATTTTTCAATCAGAATATGTATCAAATAATTATTCTACATTACTTTCAAATTTTTTATTTGCAGGTCCTACAATAGCATTTTTAGCAATTTCCTCAGTTATTTTTATTAATAAAATATTTATTTCTGAAATAAAAAGTGGAAAAATTGTTTCATGATTATGTCTTTCAATTTCTAGAGAAAAACTTATAATTATGAAAAGTTTGGCTATAATTATTCTAAATATTATATTATCTTCTTTAATTTTCTTTATTATATTAATATTTCGTGCATTTGCAACAGACGCAAATAAATATTTTTTCAGATTATTTTGATATTGTTTACAATTTATCATTTTTAATATATTTTTAACTTCTATTTTAATTTTTATTGCTGTTCTTTTAATAAAAAAACAAAATTTTATTTCAATAATAATTTATACAATAATTATTTCTTATATTTTAATAACTTGATTTTTTTATTACATGTATAAGACAAATGGGGGAGATATTTCAGAAAATAATTATATAAATTTTAAAATTTTTAGCTATTTATGTTTAGATAATTTAATTATAAATCCACTATTTTTTTCTTCAGAATTTATAAAAACACAAGAACTTGATGAAAATAATTATTGATGAATAATTAAAGAATATAAACTTAAAGATAATATTTGGTTAAATATTTTTATACCAATATTTTATTTAGGGATTTCATCAATAATTATTTATATAAAAAAATTATCTTTTCAAAAGAAGATTTATATGTTTAAAAAGTTAGTTATACAGTTTTTTTAAAAAATGTTATTTAATTTAACATTTTTTTATTTTTCAAAAAGTAAAAAAATTAAAATTTTTGTAAAATAAATCAATTTTAGATATTTTAATTTATAGTGCAATTTTCTTAATGTTTAAATATATAATAAAAGTGAAATGAAGAGGTTAGAGCTATGAACAAAAACAATAAAAATTTAAATGCATTACGTATTCTTGGAGTTGAAGCTGTAAACAAAGCTAATTCAGGTCACCCAGGAATTATTCTTGGTGCAGCACCAATTGTTTATTCATTATTTACAAAGATAATGAACATTAATCCTAAAAACCCGACTTGATTTAATAGAGATAGATTCGTGTTAAGTGCAGGTCATGGAAGTGGATTATTATATAGTGCATTACATTTATCAGGTTTTGATTTATCAATTGAAGATTTAAAACAATTTAGACAATTAAACTCAAAAACACCAGGTCACCCTGAATTTCAACATACTCCAGGAGTTGAAGCAACAACAGGTCCTTTAGGACAAGGATTTGCAATGGGAGTTGGAATGGCACTTGCAGAAAGTCATTTAGCTGCAAAATATAATCAAAAAGATTTAGAAATAATAAATCACTTTACATATGTTTTATGTGGAGATGGAGATTTACAAGAAGGTGTTTGTCAAGAGGCAATTAGTTTTGCAGGAAGATATAAATTAAATAAATTAATTGTTATTCATGACTCAAATGATATTCAATTAGATGCACCAGTAAATGTTGCACAAAGTGAAAATATTGCTGATCGCTTTAAAGCAGCAGGTTGAAATACTTTAAGAATTGATAATGGTGAAGATTTAGAAAACATTGTTAAATCAATAGAAAAAGCTCAAAAAAATGATAAACCAACATATATTGAGGTAAAAACAATAATTGGAATTGGTGCAACAAATCAAGGAACTGTAAAAGTTCATGGTGCTGCGTTAGGTGAAGATATTAAAGTAGTTAAAGACTATTTTAATTGAAATGAATCAGATTTTAGTATTCCAAGTGATGTATATAATTTTTATAAAGAAAATGTTTTAAATAGGGGAGTTGAATCAAATAAAAAGTGAAACGATTTATTTGAAAAATATCAATTAACCTTTCCACAATTAGCAACTCAACTTTTAAACTCAATCAATAAAGAATGAGATATTGATATTGATCAATTAATGAATTTAAATGAAAAACAAGAACAAGCAACAAGAGTTTCTTCATCAAATACTTTTAATTGATTGAGCAAAAATATTTCAAGTATAATTGGGGGAAGTGCAGACTTAAGCGAATCAACAAAAATTAAAGGTGCTGATGGCAATTATGATTTTAATAATAAAACAGGCAGAAATATTATGTATGGTGTAAGAGAATTTGCTATGAGTGCAATTAATAATGGAATTGCATTACATACTGGTCTTTTACCAATTGCATCAGGTTTCTTTGTTTTTGCAGATTATTTAAAACCAGCGTTAAGAATGAGTGCAATTATGAAAATTCAAACACTTTCAGTATTTACACATGATTCAATAGCTGTTGGAGAAGATGGGCCAACTCATCAACCAATTGAACAACTTGCAATGCTTAGAAGTATACCAAATATAAGTGTTTATAGACCTTGTGATATGGCAGAAACTCTTGCTAGTTATTATTGTGCTTTAAATAATAAAACAAAACCAAGTGTTATTGTAGCTACTCGTCAAAATTTAAAAGAGCTTGATCATTCAAAAGATATTTTAAATGAAGTAAAAAAAGGAGCTTATTTAATTTCAAAATCACAAAATGCAGATATAACTCTAATTGCATCAGGAAGTGAAGTTCAACTTGCATTAGAAATTAAAGAAATTTTGGAAAATAAAAATCATAAGGTAAATGTTGTTTCAATGGTAAATATGAATGAATTTTTACTTCAATCAAAAGAATATCAAAATCAAATAATTGATAAAAATACAAAAAGATTTTCAATAGAATTATCATCAACTTTTGGTTGACACCAATTTTTAGGTGATAGTGGAGTAGCATTTGGTGTGGATACATTTGGTTATTCAGCACCATTTAATGATGTTTTAAAACATATTAAATTTGATGCACAAAATATTTCACAAGAAATTTTAAATAGTATTGATTAATTAAATATGTTATTATTAATAAGACATATTTTTTTTATAAAGGAGAATATTAACTATGATAGCATGATGAGGAGCTTTGTTAATTGGAATAGCAGCAGCTGTTGTTGGAGGAATAATTGGTTTTGTAATTACAAGAAAAGTAATTCAAAAACAATTAAGAGATAATCCTCCAATTAATGAAAATCAAATAAGAGCAATGTATAGAAGTATGGGAAGAAAACCTACAGAAACAGACATTAAAAAAACAATGAATGCTGTTAAAAGAGGTAAATAAAAAAATAATTATAAGGAACAATATTTTATATTGTTCCTTTTTAATTTAAATTGGAATCAAAAATATTTTAAAATACAAAAATAATTTATATTTTAAAATAAGTAAATCATTTAACCAATTATAAAAATATTTTTATAATATAATAATAAAAATGCTAGATTTTCAATTAGATTTCTAAAAAAATTAACATATTTGGAGAAAATATTGCTTTTCTTTTATATTTCTTTATTATTATAAGTGAGATTAGTCTCACTAAAAATTAAAGGTATGAATTACTAAATAGAAAGGTATAAAATTATGACAAATGAACAAATAATTTCTATTAGTGGACTGGTTAGTTCTTTTGTAATTTTAATTATTTTAATTGTAGTTTATTACTGAATTAAAAATAATAGAAATTATGTTCAGTCTAATTTAGCAGGAAAATCAAATAGAGATAATATTTGAAATTTTTTGAAAAAAAATATTTTATTTTTTTCAATTCTATTAATGGTAGTAATAGTAATTACTTTTATTGCAATGACAATTCAAGCCTTTTAAATTTGAAATATTACTAGAAAGGAATAAATAATGAAAACAGATATTACAGAAAAAGTGATAGATCAAAATAAAGTTGTTTTCTTTTCAAAACAGTGATGAAAAAATTTTGGAAAAAGAATTTCACCAACTTTATCAAAACTAAGTAAAGCTTTTTTACTTCCAATTGCATTATTGCCAATTGCAGGTATATTTTTGGGTGTTGGGGCAGCTATTTCTTCAAATAGTCCTGATGCATCATTTGGGTTTTATTTAGGATCAACTATGAATAAAATGGGTGATGTTTGCTTTGGAAATTTACCAATTTTATTTGCTATTTCAGTTGCTATGGCATATACAAAAGATTCTGGTGTTGCTGCAATTACAGCTGTTGTTGGATTTTTAGTTTTAAACGGAATGCAAGCAGCTTTATTACACAGCCAAACTGTTGAAAATAATGTTTATGCTGCTTTAACAGATATTGATGGAAAAATTTTAGGATTTGCATCATATTCAAATGGAGAATGAGCAGCTTGAGTTGGGGATACCCCAGGAGTTGGACAAAATATTACTTACTTTAGTAGTAGTGTTGCACCAACAGTTGGGGGTGTTATTGACAGTAATACAATAATGTTAAACTCAAATTTAGAAAAAATTGATGGAGCAGGAAAAATCCTTTACTCACTATTATGAATAAATGGAATTCCTAATGGATTAATTACTTCAAATTTAGGAGTTAATTCATTAAATACTGGAGTTTTTGCAGCAATCTTTGTTGGTGCAATTTCTGCATACGCTTATAACAAATTTCATGCAATTCAATTGCCAAGTGCAATTAGTTTCTTTAGTGGAACAAAATTTGTACCAATTATTGCATTTATGTTAGTTGTACCATTATCATTTATATTTATGTTCCTATGACCATATTTAGGTCAAGGTCTTGCTTGATTTGGACAAAAATCAGGAGAAATAGGATATGGAGTAGATTCATTTGTATTTGAGATAATTGAAAGATCTCTTGTACCATTTGGATTACACCACGTATTTTATGCTCCATTATGATGAACAAACGCAGGAGGTTCAATTGCAGAAGCTTTTAATAATGTAAAAGATGCAACTGAACAACAAAGATTACTTGACTTATATAATTCATTTTTCAAAAATAATACTTTTACAAGTTGAGCTAATTTAAGAGAAGCTATTGCAAAAACTTCACTTTGAGGGGCAATGGGTGATCAAAATATGGCTTATGCTGTAAATGGTAACTTAGATATAATGAATTATACTTTCTTACAAGAATTAGGATTAAATATTGGAAGATTCCAAAGTGGTAAATTTGGATTTATGTTATTTGGATTACCAGCAGCTGGAGTTGCTATGTTCTTAAATGTTCCAAAAGAAAATAGAAAATCAGTAATGGGAATTTATTTCTCTGCTGCATTTACTTGTTTCTTAACAGGAATTACAGAACCATTAGAATATACTTTCTTATTCTTAGCTCCTTGATTATTCTATGGAGTACATATGCCATTAGCTGCTTTCTCATTCTTATTTGCAGGTTTATTACAAACACATGTAAGTATGACAGTTAGTGGTGGATTTATTGATTATATTGTCTTTGGATTAATTCCATTCTTTGGTAATAATGCAATGGGTGCATGAAATGTATTTGGTGTATTATTAGTTGGAGTTGCAATGGCATTTGCATACTTCTTTGCATTCTATTTTGCAGTAAAATATGGAAATGTTATGGTTCCAGGTAGAGAAGGTAAAGTTGACTTTAAATTATTTAACAAAGCTGACTTTAAAGCTAAAAAAGAAGGAAAAGGTGCAGAGGCAGAAGAAGCAAGAGTTGCTAAAGCTGCAAAAATTATTGAATTCCTTGGAGGGCCTGACAACATTGTTGATGTTGATTCATGTGCTTCAAGATTAAGATTAACTGTAAAAGATTCTTCAATAGCAGATCTAAATGGAATTAAAGCACTTGGAGGAACTACTGGAAGTCTTGTAAAAGGAAACAGTATTCACATAGTTTATGGTGGAGAACAAGAAGCAATTAAACCAAGAATGAATAAACTACTTGAAGAGATGAGAAATAAATCTAGTTAATAATTTTATAATTTAGAAATAAAAAATCTATGAAATTTAATTTTATAGATTTTTTTATTTTTTATTAAAAAAACTAATTTTAAATTTTAAAAATCTTATGGTACTTTTTTTCAAAGTAAAATATCTTAATTTTTTTAAAAAATTTGAAAATATAGTGAAACTAAAGGAGGAATAAAAATAATTTAGTTTGATTTAACAAATTACAAATGTAAATAAGTTTGCATTTAAAAAACTAAAATATAAATATAAATATAAAAATGCAAATTTAAAATATAAAGGAAAAAAAATATGAATTTTTTATTAGCAACTTTATTTTCATTAGGTACTTTAACAAATACTGTACCATTATTAAATAATCAGGAAAATTCAATTAATAAAAAAGAAATTGATCAAAAAGAAGATATCTCAAAATTTAAATTAAAGCCAAATAGTATTTCTATAAAAAATGATGAAAAAAATATTAGAAATTACGTATATTTACAATTAATTAAACAATACCCAGAAGATATTGCATTTCTAAGTGATGTTTGATTAAATAAAAATAATTACATTATTGAAGGTGAAGATTTTACTATTCTCAAAAATTCAATTGGCAATAAATATGAAATATTAATATTTGCTTTACCAACTAATTCGTTATTTAAAGGTTTTACTTGATTTAATGTTTGATTAGTTCCATTTGAGCAAGGTATCGATTTATCAGAATTTGATAAATTTTTTGATCCAAATAATTCAAAAAATCAAACAACAATAATGATGAAAAAAAAATGAAATTCCTGAATCATTAAATTTAAATAAAACAGATGCATTAAAAGCTATTGATGATTTTTTGATGCCAAAAATAAATAATATTTGAGGAAATAATAACTATGATAAATTATTACAAAATAATTCTAAAAATTTAAATGTAAAAATAAAATCACCATATAAAAGCAGTGGTTATACTGAAGCTTATTTCGAAGTAATAATTAATTCAACAAATTTTGTTAATTTTAATCATAATTCTTTAAATGCAATTGTTCATGTTACATATGACTATAGCAGTTTAAATCGTCAAATTTTTCATAAAATAAATAAAAAAATTAGTTCAAATTGAAGTACGCTTAATACATATTTTTGAGAAAATAATAATATTTGATATAAAGCTTTAAATTTGAAAGACTACTTAACAGATGAGCAAAAACAAACAGCCAATTATGATTACTTTAAAGCTTTTACAAATAAATTTAAAAATTTAAAATTTAATGTAAATGGTTATGATAACATTAAAAATTATTCAAATTTTTCATTAGAAAAAATGAAATTAAATGTTGAACAAAAAGTGGAATTAATAAAATTTAAAAAAACTAGTTTTGGTGTATATTCAGAAGTTGATAGTGATATAACAGTTAGAATAAATTTAAATTATGATTTGGAATATAAAATTTATGGTTCTATAGGAGTTACAGGTTTTGGTAGTAAATGACAAAATACTTCATTAGATTTAAAAATTTTAAAATGAGAAATAAAATAAATGAAGAAAATTATTAAAAGCATTTTTGTGTTATATCTTACTTTTATACCTATAACTTTTGTAAATTCATGTTCTAATACAAGTTTTGTATATGATCCACCAGTTTATGAAAAATCACCAAATTTTGAAAAAATTTTTTTAAAAAAAGTACAGGAATTATATGAAGATGGAAACTTTAAAAATATGGAAGACTTAATTTAAAAAACAGAAATCTTAAAAGAAAATTTTACAAAACTTTATAATGTAAAATTTTATGATAAATTTTATTTATCTCTTAATATAAATAAAAATGATATTTATTTTAAATTAATTTATGATGACACTTTTAAAGGTGTAAATTATAAAAAAATTGAAGTTAATATTATGGGTTGAATGAATGTCATTTCAATATAAATGAAATAAAAACTGAAAAATTTGATATTATACTTAATTACAGTAGTAATGGTTTTAAAACTTCTAATGAAAATATAATTGAAGTAAAAAATGATGGACAAAAAAATTGATTTCATTTAGAGGGTGTCAAAAACTATAAAAAATTGAAATTATCTTTTAATATAATTGAAAATACTATTTTCAAATCAGACTACTTAAATTTTTCTAATAAAAGTAAATTTACTTTGCATGGATATTTTGAAATAGGGTGAGAAAATAATGATTTATATGTTATTGGTTTAAATAATAAATTACCAGAATATTATGAAAAGTTATTTATTAGTGAAGCTACAACAAATTCATTTAATTGAATTACTCTATATATAAATTCAAATTTTAATGCAAAAAAAATGAAAATATCTGTTGATGAAAAATCTAAAAAAGGTTGATGTAATACTGAGGTTAATGATTGCAAAGTTATGGTTAAAGAAAGTTTATTTTTAAGAGTGGAAAATTATATTCCAAAAAATAAAAATGAAAGACAATTTGAATTATGAAGAAATAGAAGTTTTATTAATGATTATGAAAATTCAAATCAAAAAAATATAATTGAACAGCAAGATGGTAATAATTATATTATTGAAATTCCTTACTTTGGTTTTAAAGAAGATTTTATAATTGTTCCAATAGTAGATTTAGATTTACAAATTCATAAATTAACCTTAGAAACATTATTTAAAATTTAATAAAAAAGAACCTCATAATATTATGAGGTTCTTCTATTTTGAAAGTTGATATAATGTTTTGAATAAACCGTCAATAGAAATTAATTTTTCAAAATTTCCAATTTCAACAATTCCTTTATTTTGTTCTAATACATAAATTTCATCAAATTTTTTTATTGTACTTAATCTATGAGCAATTGAAATGGTTGTTCTTCCTTCCATTAATTTTTCAAGTTCACTTTGAATTTCTGCTTCAACAATATTATCAAGTGCACTTGTAGCTTCGTCTAAAATTAAAATTTCAGGGTCTTTTAAAATTAATCGTGCAATAACTAGTCTTTGTTTTTGTCCACCACTTAATTGTGCTCCACGTTCATATAAAACAGTTTCATAATTTTCTGGTCAACTCATAATTAAGTCATGTATTTTTGCTTTTTTACAGGCCTCAATAATATCATCTTGAGTTTTATTTTCTAAACCATAACTTACATTTTCATAAATATTTCCACTTAAAATTTGGGGCTCTTGATCAACATAACCAATTTTATCTAATCAAGATTTTAAATTCAATTTTTTAAAATCTAATTTGTTATTTATCAGTATTTCTCCATCTTGTGGATCATAAAATCTTAATAATAATTTTGCAATTGTTGATTTTCCACTACCAGTTGGTCCAACAAAAGCATATTTTTTTCCTCTTACTAAATTTATATTAAAATTTTTAATTACATATTCATTTGATTCAGAATATACAAAACCAACATTTTTTAATTCTATAGAATTAATTTTTTCATTAATCATTAAAGTATTATTTTTTTCAATAAATATTTCACTATTTATTAAATTACTAATATTTACAGCAGAAACTCTGGCTTGAGGAGCATCACCAATTATTTGTCTTAGTTGCATAATTGGAATTGTCATTACAATAACGCCTGCTGTAAAAGAGGTCATTATACTAATAAGCGCTTGTGTTTCATTATAAAATAGAAATACTCCAAATATAATTGATGCCATTGAGAAACTTCCAATTCCCCCAATTATTAATGCAGAAGGGATTTCAGAAGCAAAGAATTTTTTCTTTTTTTTCTTTCCAACATGATTGATCATATCATCAAAATTTTTTTTCTCTTTTTCAAAAGTTCCAACTGATTTAATTAGTCTGATATTATAAATTTTTTCACTAAGTTCATTATCAAGTCCCTGTGAAATTTTACTAATTTTTCTTGTAGAACTATTTGAAATTAAAATAGTAATAAAAATTATTAGCATAAATACTAGTAATAAACCAAAAACACATAAAGCTAATTTTCAGCTTATATTAAACATAACAATTGCTGAAAATAAAATTGTAATAATTGATAAGAAATAGATAATTGGTGCTTCTTTAATATATGAAGTAACAATTGAGCTATCTTTTACTATTGTTGAAATTAATTGACCTGATTTATTTGAATTAAAATAATGTAAATCTTGAAGAATTATTTTATTTATTAATTTTCTTTTTAAATCATTTTCATAAGCTTGAGCGATAAAACCACTTGTAATAAAATTAAAATATGAAAGTACTACTATAATACTTACATCACCAATCATAGTAAATGAAAGTGAATAAAGATTAAATTTCATATTTCAAAAAACCAAATATAAGTTTTTGCCATCATCATAATAAACAAAATCATAAAAGAATTTTTGAATTATTTGTTCATAGACATTTGAACCAAAATTTAAACTTTTTCAAATTTCATCAATTTGACTTTGAGTATAATCTAAACCTAATTTTTGAATTATTTCATAAATATCTGTTGTATTCATTGATAACATTGAATCCAATACACTTTTTGAGACTAATAGTGCTGTAATATATTCAATTGCTTTAATATTTCAAATAAAAAGTAAAGCAATAGTTATTGTTAAAATAAACATTAAAAAAGTTAAGAATTTTTTATTTTTTAGTGCACTGAATAAATGCGTGTATAGTTCAATTTTTTTCCTTTTTTTAATAAGCATTTTATTATTTTCTCCTTTATTTTGTTTATAATAAATTATGGTAGTAACATTTTTTATTTCAAATAAATTAACTTATTTCATATGAAACAAGTTAATCATATAATATCTATTAAGAGGTGTCAATGAAAAAACAATATAATTTAGATAATTTAAGCACTTTAGTTAAAGGAAATTTAGTAATTATTATTTTAAGTAAAAGAATAAGTTTAAAAATGATCAGAAAATACCAAGATCTTTATAGACTTGCATATTTACATTTAATGTTTATAAAACATGTGGAAGGAATAAGTCAAGTTGAACTAGCAGATTTAACAGACACAAATACTTCAACAATGCATAGAAATATTCAAAGCTTAATAAAAAATAATTACATTGAAAAAAAACTTTCTTCAAGAGCAAATGAAAATGAAATTTATTTGACTCAAAAGGGAGAAAGTGTTGTTAATGATATTATTGAATGAGTTAATGAATATGAAAAAGAAATGGGTTTTACAGAACAAAACACAAAAGAATTATCATTAATGTTTAAGATAATGATTAAAAAATATTCAAATTTTTAATCATTATCTAATTTAAAAAATAAAAAACTATTTTTTTGATATTATAAAAACATAAAAAACTTTATACTAATTTTTTAAGAAGGGTATTAAACATGAAAACCAAATTTTTGATATTTACTATTTTAGTATTTCAAACAGCTTTACTTATTTTAATAATTGTAACTTTTGCTTTAAAAAAAGATTTAACTAGAGATGTTTTTTTAGAAGGTTGTGAACATTCTAGCGAAACATCAACAGATATCTCTAATGAAAAAATTCATTCATTTGCAGCAGATGGGCTTGAAAATTTTGCTTTATATACTACTAATGAGAAAAGCAATAATTTGGAAAATGCCTCTTTTTATGGAAATTATGATAATTATTCTTATTGTGATAATTCAAATTATTCAATTGATTTATGAAATAATGATTTTTGAAATTCACAAATTGTTATAAAAAATGATATAAGTAACTTAAATTTATCTGTTGAATTGCAAAATAAAGAGGAATTAGAAGAAATTGGAATTGAAGTTAACTATGGATTTGCAGAATTTATTTATGCATCAGGTAGTAAATTATCTAATGGAATGTATAACCCTTATGGAATTAATAGAACTTTACTTGTTCCTGATAAGATGACTTCAAATAAGGCACTAAATAATGCTATTAAAAATAGAATTTATATTGTATATATTTCATTTAAATCAAATGATTTTTCAAAGTATCTTTCAACAAGTAATGAAAGTATAAAAGCAAAATTTAAAGTTTTTTCATCAAATCAAGAAAATTTAAATATATTTTCAAATATTTTAGATATTAATATAAATGCATTAAATTTATCATTTGATAATACAGTTTCTGATTATAATTTATTTCATTTTCCAGAGTGAAGTTCTTACTATTATAATAATGGAAAAGTACCAAGTACTATTTTAAATAAAAATGATATGAATGAATATATTGATTATAATTGAGAAAAATACTGAAAAAATGAATTTACTTATATGTCAGAAATGGGTATGAATTGATTTCAAATGAATATTTCAGAAAAATGAAATTCTAATTTTGGTGAAAAAGAATTAAATAATGGATGAGAAAATAGAAGAAAAGAAATGAATTTTATTCCTTGACAATATAAGGGTGATTTAAATACAGATAATTTATTTGGTAATGATATTGTTTTTGAAGAAATTGTAAATGATTTATATATTAGTGATGAAAGTTGAGCAACATTTGATAAATTTTTAAATTTAATGGTTGAAGTTGGAATGAAAAGGGGTATGTTAAATTCAATTAATACAGTTTGAGGCCAAAATCAAGGTGGTTTGATGATTTACAATGATAAAACTAAAAAATATTTTACTGCAAACAGTTCAATTTTAGATAAAAATGGTAAAAAATTTAATACTTGATGATTTGAGCAGTTTAAAAATCATATTGATTCAAAAAATCCTGATTGATTTGATAAGCTAGATTTGTATTTTTATATTGATGAAAAAGATAAGTGAACTACAACTCAACATAATAATTGAATGAAAGAAATTGATCCAGAAAAGAAATACTTAAAATTAGCTGTTTCTGATTGAGATAGAGACATTGATTATAATTATATTTCAGGTTATGACTTTGTTGATGAATTATGAATATATTTTTTAGATGTTTATAATGAAGCAAATCCAAATTTTAATAAATTGCTAAATAATAGAAATAAATTGGGATTAAAAACAGGTCAATATTCATTAGATGTTGATAACACGTTTAATTTACCAAAATCAGAACCAGGTATTTTGGGATATATGCAAATGGCACTATTACTACAAGGGTCTCCTTCATTCTTAAAATATGTAATAACAGGATGACAAAATGGAAATAATGTTTGAAGTTCAGATTTTGATGATTATCCATGAGTAGACTTAAATTATATTTCTGGAGATACAATGTGGGCTTATCCAAAATATGATCATGTTACTCAATCAGGTCAAATTGAGAGTGATTTAAGTGTTGAATTTCTTCCTTCAATTAGATTTGAGCAATTAAAAGTTGGTACAAATTTAACAAATAAATTTAATTTCTTAATTAACAAAGGAGTTTTAAATAAAAGTGATTTACAGTCTAATATATCAAGGGAACTAAAAAAAGGTCCAAAATTAAGTAATACTAAATTTGATTTTAATTATAGTGATACAAATTTTAAAAAGAATTTATATTTTAATAAGTCTTTTATTGAATATCAATTAAATCTATCTGATTATGATGAAATTCAAGGATATAAAAATCTAATTAACTTAATAAAAATATATTCAAGGGGAGAATTAAAGTAATGGCTTGATATTTAATATTGTTTGAGTATTTATCGTATTTTTCATTTACTAATTTTATTTTAATTAATTTATGAATTATTATTAATTATTTAAAAATTATTAAAATAAAAGAAACTAAAATATCCTACACTTATTTAGGTATAAATATTTTCTTTTTTTTATCTTTACTATTTATAAGTATTTTTTGATTTTTAATATTATTTAATCCAGAACTAATTTTAAAAGTAGACATTACAAATGAATTTTTTATCAAAAATTATATTATTTTATCTGCAGTTTATTTTATCTATGAAATTATTTTTGTAATATATATGATTCTATTTTGCAAGTATTTTTCAATATTAAAAATGGAAAATAATTCTCTTATGTTATTTGGAGAAAAAGTAGTAACTTTTGAAATTTTAAAAAGTTTTAAAAATTTTGTAATTTGTAAAAATTCAAATTCAAAATTCAAAAAAATAATTTTTATAAGAATGATTTTTAAAAAATCATTCTTATATAAAAGTTTTGAAAAATAGAAACTTTAGATTATTTATGAAAAATAAAATGTTTTTACTATTTGTAAAAAATATTTTATTTTTTTTTAAATCTTTTAGTTATTTTTTTTAGCAATAAAATAAATAAGAATAAAACTAAAAAGGGAAAAATATGTCATATTGTAAAGAGTCATTTTTATATTTAACAGATTTGGATAAAAAAATAAAAGAAAAAGAAGTAATTGCTAAAAAAAGAAAGAGTGAATTTGAAAAAAAGATTGGTGCAAAGAATTATTTAGAAGAAGAAATTGAGTTCTATAAAAGAGAAACTCAAGATCTTGAATTTGAAATAGAAATAATTAGAAAAATTATTAAAGATTGAAAACTTAAGAAAGAAAAATTATTGAAAAATAATTCAAAAGAAAAAAATAATATATTTAAACGTGAACATAAAATAGAAGGAAAAAAATAAATATGAAAAAAATAATATGGTTATTTGGAAGTATAGGCTTATTTTCTTTTCCAAGTATTACTGTAGTATCTTGTGAAGAAAAACAAAAAAATGAAGATTTAAGATTAGATTTAGAAAATTTAGATTTGAAAATTAATGCAGGCTCAAAAAAAGAATTTATTTTAGAGCAAGTGCTTGAAAATTTAAATAAATTAAATAATAAAAATGTATTTACTGCTGATAACTTTTCAATTAGTTACGAGAACGAATCTTTTGATAATGGTTTTCTTGTAGGAGACAAAATAATTACTATTTCTGCAAATAATAATGTCAATAATATTCTTAAAGGGGTTAAAAAAATAAAATCAAGCTTTTTAGAATTGGATGAATTAAATTTTGTTCCAAATGCAGGTTTCCTAAAAGAAGAAATAGAAAATAATTTTCAAAATAGTATTTCTTTATTTTTTAATAAATTTAATTATTTTTCTAAAAATGACTTTAATTTTATTTATGAAAAAAATTCATTTAATTTACTAAATGATCAAATTATGGAAAATAAAAATTTAATTGTAGAGTGTAAAGCAAACAATAAATTTTTTAGAGGTTCAAAAGAATATATAACTCAGAAATTTGATATATTTAATTTTTCAGTTATTATACAAGCAGGAAATAAAAGAAATGATATTTTGGAATTAGTCAAAAATCAATTAAATCTTTTATTAAAAATTGACCGTGTATCTTATGAAAAAGATTTTATGATAGATTTTCTAAAAGATTCTGCTATAGAGAATGATATTATAATTGCAAATAAAGAAGTAACAATAATTGCAATAGAAGATTCAGATTTTTTTAAGGGATCATTAACTGTTCAAACAACAAAAAAAGCAGTTATAATAGGAACAACAGATCAAGAATTTAAATGATATAAAAATTTACCATTTCAAAAAGTTAAAGTTATTATAAAAGATTGATTTTATAGACCATTTTCAAAAATTTTATCAAGTGATGTTTCTGTAGCTGAATTTTATTCAATTTCTTATAATGATACTAATAGTGAAGAAATATTTATTAATTTTAAAATCTATAAACTTGGTGAAACAGTAATAACACTTTTTTATCCAGGTACAGATAACTTTAGTTTCAAAATAACTATTATTTAATAATAAGTAAAAAAAGTAATTGTAGCAATTAAATTTAAATTAAACATGAATGAAAAAATAGTTCATGTATTTTTATTACTATATAAAATTATGCTAATTATTTTTTTATAGGGAAAAACACTTCTTTTATAAATGATATAATCAAATTAATTATAATGAAAGAAAATGGTGAATGTATGATTAAAATTAAGGGAAATAGTTTTTAATGGGCAATGAACAAATAAAAGATAAAACAGTTGATAATGATTCTCCAGCATTACTTGTTAAAGTAAATGATTTTAAAATTAGTGAAACACCAATTACAAATTTGGAATTTAAAGAATTTATTGATAAAACAAATTACATTACTGACGCGCAAAAATTTGGATTTAGTTATGTATTTTTTTCATTATTAAATGATGAACAAAGAAAAAAATATTCAAAAGTTCCAAATGCTGATTGATGATATGTTGTTACTCAAGCAACTTGAGATCATCCAGAAGGAATAGAAAGCAACATTGATAATAGGTGAGATTTTCCTGTTGTTCATGTTTCAAGAAATGATGCATTAGAATATTGTAAATGAGCAAATAAAAGATTGCCAACAGAAGCTGAATGAGAATATTCTGCTCGTGGTGGTTTACTAAATTCTATATATCCATGAGGAAATGATTTTCTTGATAGCAATAATGAAATGAGATGTAATATTTGAAAAGGAGAATTTAAATATAGTGAAACTACTAATTTTGAAACTAAAAATGGTGTAATAAAAGTAAAGAGTTTTGAACCAAATGGTTATGGACTTTATCAAATGGTTGGAAATATTTGAGAATGATGCTTAAATCCAGCAAGAATTGATTATAAATTTTTTAATGAAATGAGTGCTTTAAAAATGAAAGAATAATTTAGCTATAATTCAGATCAAATGTTTGCAATTAGAGGAGGGTCATTTTTATATCATGATTCTTATTGCAAAAGATATAAAGTTTATTCTAGAAATGGTGCTTCTGCTGCAACTTCATCAAGTAATACAGGA
The DNA here is from genome assembly GCF_000439435.1 of Spiroplasma taiwanense CT-1. Lineage (NCBI taxonomy): Bacteria > Bacillati > Mycoplasmatota > Mollicutes > Entomoplasmatales > Spiroplasmataceae > Spiroplasma > Spiroplasma taiwanense. The sequence goes on along the minus strand of NC_021846.1, from coordinate 612,363 downwards.
TTTAGAGTTGTAGAAGATATAACTTAAGAGGTAATTAAAATGGGAACAATTGAAATTGTCATTTTATTACTTTTCTTAACATTATTAGTTTCTTTTTTAGGTTCAATTTCTGGAGTTGGTGGAGGAGTACTTTATGTTCCATTGCTTCTAGTTATTTTAACTACATATGCACTTGAAGAAATTAAATTTATATCGACTTTTTTAGTATTTATTAGTGCAACATTTAATGTAATTTTAGAGTGCTTTAAAAAAAATATAAATTATATAATAATAATATTTTTGACAATTGTGACTATTTTGCTTATTTTATCTGAATATGTTTTTAAAAAAAAGTTCAAATAAAATAATTTATAAAAAAAATTTCTTAATTATTAATATTAATAAAAAAAGTGAAACAAAAATTAATATGCTAAAAATATCTCTAATTACTTTTTTTGCAGGAATTATAACTTCATTAACTGGAATGAGTGGAGGACCAATTATTATGCCTGCTTTAGTTTTATTGTGTTATTTAAATATGAAAGAAGCTGCACCAATTAGTCACACAATAATAATGATCTCAAGTCTAATTAATTTAATTATAAAAAATGAGAATTTTACGAATTCTAGTATAACTTTAAACTTCTTATTACCGCTCTCTTTTGCAGCAATAATTTCAACTGTTTCTGCCTTTTTTTAAAAAAATATTTTACAAAAGAAATATATATAAAATGATTATTAATCATCTTAATATGAGCTTCAATAATTAAAATGATAATTGATATAGTTTAAAAATTACTTTCTATTAATGAAAGTAATTTTTTAGTTTCTTAATAAAATTGTTTTTTTTTTTTTTTATTGGAAAATTATTTTGAAAAGAGAATAATAAAATGGAAAAAATTCAGATATATGTACCAGTTGATTGTATTGCACATGATTTAAAAGAATTAAATGATGGATTATTTTCAACTAGAATGCTTGGAAATGGTTTTTGAATTGAACCACTAAATGGTTTTTTTAATTCACCATTAAAAAATTCAAAATTATCATTAGTAACTGATAAAAAACATGCATATTTTTTTGAAATAAATGAAAATGTAAATATTTTAATGCACATTGGTTTGGACACTGTAAAATTAAATGGTAAACCATTTAATCAATATGTTAAATTAGGTGACACAGTTAATTTAAATACAAAAATTGTTGATGTTGATTTACAAAGTATTAAAAATGAAGGATATGAATATAGTTGTCCAATAACAATTGATAATCAAAATAAAAATATTAATTATGAATTTATATTTAAAAATAAATTGAATTATAAAAAGGGAGAGTTAATAGGTACATTTATTGCAAATGTAAAAAATGAAGAAATAAATTTAAATATTGATCTTGAAAGTTATTTTAATCAAAAAGATTTTTACTCACAATTAGCTTTAAAATTAAATACTTTAGTTGGTTCAAAAGATAATTATAGTAAAGTTTATAATTGTATAACTAGATTAAGATTTACTGTAATAAATAAAACTAATGTTAAAGAATCAGAAATAAAAAATACTGAGGGAGTTAAAGGTTTAATTTGAAATGGAGTTGAACTTCAAATTGTAATTGGTCAAGATGTTTATAAAGTAAAGGATGAAATTGTTAAGTTAAATAATTCTTCTCAAGCAAATTTTGCAGTAAAAACAAATAATCAAAAAAACTCATTATTTAAAAGATTTTTTGGTGTAATTGGTGGAGTTATGGTTCCATTAATTCCTGTCTTAATTGCATCTGTAATGATGATGGGAATTGTATCTATTTTACAAATTGCAAAAGTAATGCCAAATGTACTTTATGAAACTCCACCAAATGGAATAATACCAGAAGGTTCTGTTTTGTTAAAAGATGCTAATGTATTTTTAGCAATTTTAAAAGTAATTTCAGATGCACCTTTAAAATTTTTAGATCTATTTGCTGCAATTACTGCTGCAAATTATTTTGGACTTTCACCAATAATTGGTTCTGCAATTGGTTTAGTTATTGCAAATCCTATTTTATTTAATGGTGGAAGTACTGTAAATGGACTTTATGGAACTGAATGAACATTATTTGAAACAGGAATTAATGGAAGTGTAAATGAAAACCCTGCGTGATATGGTCTTGCACAAATTAAAGTAATGCCTTTTACAAATAGACCATTTGTAATAATTTATGGAATATATCTTGCAAGTAAATTAGATGTTTGAATTAAAAGTTGAATTAAACCATCATTTGAAACAGTTTTTAGACCTTTATTAGTTATTTTCTCAATTGCACTAATAACATTCTTTATATTAGGATCAATTTACTATGTAATAGAACAAATTGTTTCTGAATTGTTTATTATTTGACACTTACACCATTTGGAATGGCACAAGCAATTCTTGCATATTTTGACCTTTAATGGTTATGATGGGAATGCATTTACCAATAATTACAATTTTAACTGCTGTTGCTCAAAAAGATGGGGGAGTTTCTTTCTTACAATCTGCTGTTGGAATGACACAATGGGGGTGTTTGGGAGCAATAATTGGATTGGCAATTATTTCAAAAAATAATAAAACTAAAAATGATTCAATTGCAGCAATTCCTTCTGGAATCTTTGGTATAACTGAACCTGCAATTTATGGTGTACTTTTTTCTTTAATGAATTATTTTCTCACATAGAAATATATGTACTTTCTATTAATAAATTAAAATTAATTAAAGCAGCATGCTATTCTACATTTATTTCAAAATTATATGGAATGTTAATTACAGATAAAAATGTAAAGCAAACATTTTCAAATAATTCTGGATATTCAATCGAAGAAAATCAAACACGAGAAACTAACCATTATCAAGATATATTTACTCCAAGCGCAATTAAGGCACTTAATCAAACTCAAATCAAACAACTATGAAAAGTATATTCAACATGAGAAGAAGTATTTTCTCATATTAAGGATAAAAATTTTGATTATATATACACAGCAGCTGAAATTGATGAATTAATTGAAATAATCAGAATTAAATCTGAAAATTTATTTAAAGATATTGCTGCTTATGTTGAAGATAGATTAGATAAATATAAAAAAGAATTAAGTCAAGATGGAGAGTTAATTAACAATATTGCAACTAAATTAGTAGATAATGAAGATTTAGTAAATAAATTTGAGGAAAAATTACAAATTAAATTCACTGAAAAATTAAATGAATTAGAAATTAAACAAAACGAATTAGAAATTAAACAAAACGAATTAGAAATTAAATTCACTGAAAAACTAAATTTACTAAGCAAAACATTACTTAATCCAAAAACAGTATTATTATCCGATCAGTTTTGAAAAGATAGATTAAAAAACGAAAGACCATTAAATTCTTTAATCATTATGTATGGTATTTATATTAATGATAATGGAAAAGTCCTTAAAGTTAATGGTCAAAGTACTATTACATCATTTACTATTATTAATGAAAGGGTCAAATTGAAAATATAAATTATATTTGAGTACCTGAATTTTTATATGATTATATGGTTTCTAATAGACTATAAAAGGAGAAAAATAATAGAAAATAATAAAATTGAAAAACCTAATTATACCTGACATTGCTCTATACCATTTAATAGAACTAAGAGAGATTATGTAAAAGATAGAGAAAGGTATGAAGATCAGTTTTTAAATCCAATTGAAAAAATTAGAAAGAAACAAGGTCAAATGATAAATAGCATTAGTGCTTTATTCATATTAATTATTACTACACTTTGAACTTTATTACCTTCTTTAATTGACTTACCATATTGACTAGAATGGGCTAATATGGGCATGGAAGGTTTTGGAGCTAATAATTGAGGTAATCAATTAATGCTTACTTTAATCCCAGGTGCCAGTGGCGCGCTACTGCATAATTTTCATAAATTTATTCCTAGTAAAAAGGCTAAGTTTACTGTAAATGCAATTATAAAACTTATTCCCGTTATTACATTAATTGTGTGTTGGTATCTAATCAAAACAGAAAAGAAAATAGTTCAATTAAAAAGATTGGAGAAACAAGATGGATCTACAACAAAAATGAATTAGTGAGTATAAAAAAACTCAAAATCTTAAAAAGCAGATTTTAGAATTAGAAAAAAAACATGGACTAAATTTAGCTTATAAAAATGACCTAGAAAAAGAAGTAATTGCAAAACAACAAGAAATTAAAAAAGAAACAAATAGAAAATTTAAAGAATACCAATTGCATCTAGAACAACAAAAAGGTATTTCAATTAAATATGAAGATGTTCAACAGAGTAAATTAATAAATTCTAATTTATTAGAAGAATTAGATACTTTAAAAAATCAGTTAGAAGAAACTACACATAAAGCTAATTCTTCTTATGATAAATGAAATTATTTAAAGAAGGCGATGGATACACCATCAATGGAGGAAATATATGCCAAAGATTCGCAAGAAGATAGACCCAGTGAATTACCACAGGTTTAAAAAAGATATAGAAGAAAACTATCAAAAAATAGAAGAAGAATATAATGAACTAGCTAAACAAAATGGTTGAAAAGATGGTAAAGCTAGAACATATGCAATGATGAAAAATTATATTTCATACATGAAAAAAGAACGTTTAGAATACGAAGGAGATTAATATGCCAAATCCTATGACTTTAAATCCAAATGAAATTATATATGAAGAAGATGATCAAATAGAAAGTCTTCCGAGCGGTCAAAGAAAGACATATTATCTTTATGAGCTTAAAAAACTTATAAAAGGTAAGACAGATTCGCTTTTAACTTTTTCACCAAATAGTGTAAATTTAGTAATTATTTATAAAGATGAGTATTTAAAATTTGAAACTTGAAGACCAGATGCTCAAACATATGAATATCGTACAAAACAATCTGTATCTAATATGGATGGTGAAGTTGATATTGCACAATACGAAAAAGAGAACGTATATTCATATTTGGATTTAACAGGTTCTTTAAATTTTGAAAATGGGAAGACATTTAAATACTCAAGAAATAAGTTATACATGGTATCTGAGTTCATTTTAGAAACAGATGATGACATTACTAATTTTGGTTATTTAATTCAAAAAATAGATGCAGATAGTCCATTGACAGATAATATGAATGGAAATAAAAATATCGAAATTGTAGATCTAAATACATGAGCTGCACGTGATAGTAATAATGCTATTTTTAGAATTGGTAAACAGTTAGATTCTCTTGAATTAAAGAAATTAAAAATAACTGCACCAAGTTCATTTTTACTTTCAAATTTAAAAGTATTAGGAGAAACAAAAGAGGGCATTGAGTTATTTCCTGAAATTATATCCAAAAGTGATTTAATACCCATTTGAGTTAATCCAATTGAAATCAATGATCAAGGAGAAGCTAATTTATTTAATTTTTGAATGATAGAAGATATTTTGCCTTGAGAGAAAGCAAAAGAATTTATAAATACTAAAGAAATAAATGATTTAATTGTAGATAATTCAGAAGAAACTGAAATAGAAATAGAAACCATACAAGGTAAAAATTTAAAAAAAATTGAGTTTGATTATAAGGGTCATTACACTGAAAAAAACATGAGTAATAACAGGTATTGGACAAGGTTATTGAGATACAAAAGAATTTTATCCTGAAAGAAAAACGCAGCAAATCCCTGGTAATAGTCCTTCATTTGAGAAACAAGATGGAAAAATTAAATATGCTAATAGTTATGAAAAATTACATTCTATTACACTATATAGAGAAAAAATTTTAATAACAAATAGTCTACTAAACTTATTATATGAAGTTCTTACTGCTAGTTATAATTATAAAAATAATTTTAAAGGTTCGGGATATAAAAATGATCAGACTGGTGAACTTAATGAAATGGCAAAATATAAACAAGAATTTGAAGGTAAAACAATTGTTGAATATATTGACGGTTTAGAAAAAAATTGAGAACAAAATTTTCCTGATTACATCGATAAAGAACAATACAAAAATTATAAATCTATTAGAGCAATGTTATCACATAACATATTTGGTTCTTTATCAATTAATCAAGGTTTAAATGAAGATAATAAAATTTTGTTACCTTGATTTTTTGAACTACAAACTAAACCTATATGAACTGGAACTATTGAAGATGATGGTACTGGGATTTGAAAATTTAAAGACTCAATTAAAGTTAAATTAAAAAGTTTATATTTTAATTTAGAAAATATTTTGAATGGTACAACTAATATTTCGCTAAAAAATACTATTTCAGATTCATTGACAATTAAGACAACTAAAAATAGATTCATTTGACCTTTTTTACCTAATCAAATTGATGAAACACAATTACCTTCATTATCTGTTAAAGATTTTAAATTAGAAGACGAAAACATAGGAAAATTTATTGTTCAAGTTTCAAAGGAGTGAATTAATTATTTTGGTAAAAAAGATGAATTATTTAAAATTAATTATCATAATATAATTAAATTAAATAACAATAACTTATTAGAATATAATTTTGAACTAAATACATTAAATCCAAAGCTAATAGATATCTCCGGAATTTATGGTTCAGGTAATTGAAAAAATAAAGTTAGTTGGCAAAAATAATAAGGTTATTTCAATAGATAATTTGACATTATTTAAAATTAATAAACAAAATATTACTAGGGTAAAAATGATAATATAATACATAGAGGTGAAAAAAATATTTAAAAAACTTTTATCTTTATTATCATTATCTGTATTAACGGCAACGCCAATGGCTGTAATTTCTTGTTCTAATGATAAATTAAGTTATTCTTTAACTAATGAGGATTTGTCTTTAATTACTGAAATATCAAAAAAAATTGATAATTTTAATATAGAAAAATCAATAATAGTTAAGGATTTTTTTGATAAATTGGATGACCAAAAGGTAGAAATATTTAATTCTTTTAAGAATGAAAAAATAAACTTTTATTCGGAAAAAGAATTTGAAAATAAATGAAATGAATTTAAAGATTTAGATATTTCAATTTATTTTTTTAATCCTAAATTTGATGTTACTTCCAATGAGGATTCAGAAGTTATTAAATATTCTTTATTGAATAAAAATGGCGAATATTTTGAAATGTTGCCAAGCGCATTGAATTTGTCTTTGGAAGAATTAGTTATGAATATTAAAAGTTCTAAATGAGAAATAGATCAATATGAAGAAATAATAAAATTTGCAATTATTGGTATTGGAAATTTGCAACCGAAACAAAATAGTGAAAATATAAATAATTGATATTGAGATGGTATAAAAGTTAATACTAAATTTGAATAGAGCATAAGCTCTATTTTTTATTTAATTAAATAATATAATTATTTAGAAAGGAGGTAAATAATATGTTATTTAATCGTAAGGAAGAATATAAATATTTATTAAACAAAAGAAAGGAAGAAATAGAGACTAGAGACATGGAACTTCTTGAAAATAGAGACAAAAAAAGATACATTCTCGTTAAAGTCAAATCCAGAACAATTACGACAGAGTTTGAAAATTTAACATTCGATAGACATATCTATAAACATTATATAAATAAAAAATGAAAATATACAGCACTAATTGATGAAGAATTAAAATTAAAGAAATGATCTAAACTGGATTCAAATTTAATTGAATTAATCAAAGAACAATTAGGTACTGGTAAACGTTATAGAGATATTATTGACATGTTTCCTGAAGCTCAATTATCACCAATGACTATTTCAAGAATCTTTAAATCTATAGAAAATCAAGATAAAAGAAATAAAGTTGAGAGGAAAGTTAATTTAGTTGATAAACAAAGAGTATATATTTTTGTTGATGATGCATTTGTTAATGTTGATAGATTTAAAAATAAATATAAATGAAGAAAATTAAAAAGAAATAAGGATACTCAAATAAGAGTAATTTCTTTTTGCACAGGTTTTGATATTAAAACAATTCATAAAAAGCGTAGAAAATTAAAAGATAAAAGAACTACATTTTTTATGGGAAAAGATGAAAAGTTAACAACTGAAGAACTAGCTATAAGAATTTATGAATTAGGATGCAATTTCTAGAAAACTTTGAAAATGCTAAATTGGTAGTTGGAGGAGATGGCGCTACTTGAATTAAGGAATTAGCTTCGTTTATGGGAGCTAACTATATTTTAGATAGATTTCATGCTGTTAGAGAATTTAGAAAGCTATTTTTGTTTAGTGGTAAATATCATGGTAAAGAATTATTTAAAATCGCCATAGATTTATTTTATTCAGGTAATTATGATGATCTAATAGAATTACTAGAAATTGAGGCTCCAAAAGAAGTCTTTAAATACTTTAAAAATAATAAGGTAGGAATAATCAATCAAGGTACAAAATGAAATATTGGAGTATCGGCTGAATCAGATGTTTCAAGGCTTGTAAAGTCTGCGTTGGGTTATGGAAGTAAAGTATATTCATTAACCGTATTAAAAAATATGCTCAATGAAAGAGCATATAAATTGAACAATAATTTAATCTTTTAATAATATGTAATTTAATAAATGACAAACAAATCTAAAAAATTTGTAATTTTTGTTTTGTTTAAATGTTAAAAAATGTATAATAAAAGTACAATTGAATGAAAAAATCGCATTTTCCATTCCCTACCTTTAAGTTATACACCCTTAAATTTTTAAATATTTTTTATAAAATAGAGTTATAATTAAATCAAGCAAAAACTGAATATTTTATTTATTACAAATTTATAATAATAAAACCCCCACATTTTTTATACAACCATTAAAAAATTATTTATTGTAAAATATTTTATTTTATATATAATTTAAAGGGAAACAATATATATATTTGCTAAAAGAAAGGAAGTATATTTTGATACAAATCTTTTCATGCAAGAAATTTAAGAACACTAATTCTTTTCTTATTTATAATGAAGAGGGTAAAGGAATTTTAATTGACACTTGCTATCTTTCTTATACTGATATCTTAAGTTTTATTTTAGAAAAAAATATTAAGATAACAGATATTTTTATTACACATGGTCATTTTGACCATTTTTATGGTATTAATGAAATTTGTGAAAATCAAAATCACCCTAATGTTTATATTAGTAAAGATGATTTATTATTTTTATTTGATCCAAGAAAAAATACAAGTTTATTATATGAAGAAATTGATTTGTATGCTGCAAAACCAATTAAGAATTTAAAAGTTATTTCAAATGATATAAAAACTCTTATAAATGGTTATAACATTAATATTTATTTAAAAATTGGACATACTAATGGAAGTTTAATATTTGATTTTGAAGAATTAAATTGTTTATTTATTGGAGATTTAATTTATAATGAATTTGATGGACTTAATCTTAGCCAAAACGATAAGATAAAGGAAAAAGAAATTTTAAGAACAATGAAATGATTATTTCAGTCATTTTCAAAAAAATATTCAATATTTCCAGGTCATCATAAATATGGATTTTTAATAAGAAATATTTTAGAAGAAGAAAATATATTAAAAAAATATTATATAAAACTATTAGAAGAAGAAAATAGAAATTATCTTGAAATATAAAAATGATCAATTTTTAATTGATCATTTTTATATCTTCTTTATTTGTTTTTAAAATTTCTGATTTCTTTTTTTCTTTTTTTGATTTTAAAAAGGCAGGTTCAGTGCCCTTAAATATTCTTATTATATTTTCTCTGTGTCTAAAAAGTAACAGAAATAAAGCTAATGTAACAACAATATCAATTGTTATAAAGCTATCATAAAATTTATTGTCTACACTTAAATCATGAAATTTGTTAAATCAAACTGCATAAAAATTATTTTCATATACTTGATAAAAAAAGTCATAACCACTAAAAATAAATTGATTACCTCCTGAAATTTGAGGTACTCATATTAAAGCTGTTGCAATAATAGCACTTGAAAGTGAGGCAATACTTACTTTTCTTGTTGTAAAAAGTAAAATCATAAATAAAATAAAAAATAGTGCAAATATAATAAGATTACTAATAAGTAAAACACCAAAAAAACAACTAACAGCTTTTCCACCTTTAAATTTGTAATATATTGGTCAACAGTGACCAATTAATGCAATTATTCCTGGAATAATAAAGCTTGTTTGATTAAATAAATCAGAGGGAATTAAATTAATTAACATTGCAACAACTGCTGTAAATAAGATTTTTGTTAAATCCAACAACATAATTGCAACACCCCAACTTTTACCAATTATTCTACTTGCATTTGTTGCTCCTGCATTTTTACTTCCAAATTCTCTAACATCTTTGTTAGCTTTAAATTTGACAATTGTAATTGAGAAACTAAAACTTCCTATAAAATAACCAATAATAGAGGCTAAAACAGTACCTAAATACATATTTTTTCTCCCTCTCTTGTTCTTATACAATCATAATCATACTATAAAAATATAGTATTATGCAAATAAATGAGTTAAAATTATTTATAATAATTATTTATGGAGGAAATTTATGAAATTAATTGAACTAGTAGACTTTAGAAAAATAATTTTCAAGTTTTATGAAAAGGATATTAAAAATTTTATTACTTCTCCTGACTTTGAAGTCAGTCAGGAACAAAAAGAAGAATTAGAAGCAATTGCAAAAACAGAAGACAGTAAAACATTACTTGAAGGACTTGATAATTTCTTTAATAAATATCAAGAATCATCTTCAATGGATTTTAATTTAATGCTAACTCTTTTACTACAAAGATATCATTATTTTAATAATGCAGTTATTCAATGAATAGGTTATTGTAATGATATTAAAGAAGATATTTCAATAACAGATTCAGGAATGATATTTATGGATTATATTTCAGAATTTTTTGCAGCTCAAATTGATTATTTTAATAAAGATTATTTAAAATCTATTCAAGATTTTGATGTTGAATCTTGAAATAAAAAATTTGTTGAAGAATTAAAAAGGATTCTTATTGAAATGACTTATAATCCTGATTTTACAAAAAAATTAGAAGCAACTGAAAAAATGGTACATTTTATTCAGGATACAAAAAATATTTATTCAAGTTTAGAGGGTGTAGGAATTGAAGCACATAAATCAGTGTTTCTTTCTCAAACAAACGAATTAAAAATAATTTTTCAATCAATGAATAATTTAATAAATGAGATTTTAAAAGCATTGGTATCTAACTAAAAGAGAGAAAAGGGATTTTAAAATGTTTGAAAAATATAATAATATGAAAAAACCTGATTTAGAAAATAATTTAAAAGAAAAAGAAATTGAATATAAAAATATTTTCAAAAAAGAAAAAGAAGTAAATAAAAAGTTAAAAAAAAATTTATTTTGATGATACTTTATTCCAGGTTTTGGACTATTAATTTATCAAATTCATTTAAATAAAAGAAAAACAAATGATAAAAATTATCATAATTTAGCAAAAGTTAAAGAAAACTTAATATATCTTGAATTAGAAATTCAAATCATTAAGAAAAAAATTGATAATATCTAAAAGAAATTTCTAAAATAATTACTATAATTTAAAAAGTTTTATTATTAAAACTTTTTTTTGTATAAAATAATTGTAACGAGGAAAAAAGAATGAAAACTAAAAAAGTAAGTCATTTTGAAAAAATAAAGACGCCTTTTTATAAAATTGATAATGTAAAAGATATTGCCATAATGGCAATTTCAATTTTTATACAATTGCTTTTTAATATTTTAATTTCTCAAATAAATTTAATTGCTTTGAATCATTATAAAGATGAAGTTTATGCTGGTGCTGTTGCAAAAGCAACTTTAAGTTATAATACTCTACAATTTATCCCAAGTTTAATTGCAACAGGAGCAATTGTTGTTGCTGGAAACTTAATTGGACAAGGAAAAAAAGAAGAAGTTTCAAAAGTTGTTGTTACAGGACTTTTAGTAAATTTTACAATTACAGGTGTAATTTTTATTTCAATAGAAGCTGCTGCAAATGAAATTGGTTATTTAATGGGTGCAAGCAATAATACACAAATTATCTATAATAATGTTATTTTAGAACCAAATGAACTAAAATTTGTTGCAGATTATTATAGATATATGAATATAAAATTAATAATGATGTCTTTACCTCAAGTATTTATTGCAGGACTACAATCAATGAAAAAAAGTACAGTTGTTACAATTGAAATGGGTGTTTGAAACTTATGTAATTTTGGAACAGGAGCTGCAATTGCCCATTTATCTCCAAATGCAGGAAACGATACATGACTAGTGTTACATAGAAGTGCAACAAGCATTGGCCAATATTCTTCTGCTTTTATTCAAGCTATGGGAACAGTTACAAGTGTATTTGTTGCTCGAAAAGTTGGAGAAAATAATAAGCAAGGTGCATATGAAGTTGCAATTAATTGTTGAAAAGCATCAATTTATGCAACTTTAATTGCAAATGTAATAATGATTGCTTTGAGTTGACCTTTATTAGAATTAATGGGACCTAAAAATACTTGATGCCTTGAGGAATATCTTTACTAACAATTTATGCTATTAAAATTTTATTTGATACAGTCAATATGACTTTACTAAGAGCTTTATGAAGTGTTGGTGACTTGTGATATCCAATTTTTGTTTCTTTTATAACAATGGGAATAGGGATGGTTGGTCTACCTATGCTTGTTGTTTATGGTTTTGAATTTCTTGAAGGTTGAGGGTTATTGTTAATTTACTTAACTTTAATTACAGATCCAGTTTCAAGATCAATTACATATGTAATACGATGACTTAATGGAAAATGAACAAAATATGTTCATAAAATTGGTGAACAACAAACTGATAATTTAATTGGGCATTAAATCAGTATTAAATTAAAAAAATGAATGGGGAATTATTGTGAATATAAGAGAATTATTAGTTGATTTATCTAAAAGTAATTCAAAAAGTTCATATAAAAGTATTGCAACAATAATATTGAAAAATTACAATACAGGAATATTTAAAAATCAAATTGAACTTGCAAAAGAGTGCTTTGTAAGTGAAAGTGTACTTACAAAATTTGCAAAAAAATTAGGTTTTAGTGGTTTTAGAGAATTTAATTTTTCTTTAAAAAATGAATATTAAAGATATTATAATTCTAAAAAAAAATTTTAATGAATCTTATAAACTTAATAAAACAATTTTTGATTATTTTCATAGTTTAATTTTGAAAAATAATGATTTTTCACAAAAATTGATAGAAAAAATAATTAAAACAAAAAAAATAATAATTGTTTCTTCTTATCAACTTATTCCTTGTGCAAAATATGCAAATGATATTTTTTCAGAAATTGGTATAGAAGTTTTATTTTCAGAAATTCGAATAATATCAGATAAGATTGTTGCTAATAATATTAAAAATACACCTGTTTTATTGCTACTTGCTGGCCAAGATAATACATTTTTAGTAGAATTTATTAATTTTTTAAATAAAGACTGTAAAAAAGAAAATTTATTTATAATTAGTTCAGAATCTCAATCCAATAAAATAAATTTATTTAATGATAAATTTGTTATTTATAATAATGAAAAATATATTAATTTTAAATATAGAAAAATATGTATTGACTATATACTACTTACTTTACAAAGTATGATTGTCTAATATTTCTCTTTTTGGAAAGTATTAGACTTTTTTGCTTCTTATATAGAATTTTTTTCTACACCTATTATATTAAAACTAGGAGGTAAAAAATGAAAGTAAATGTATATTCACCATTTGATGGTTATGTCAAAAAAATTGAAGAAATAAGTGATTCTGCATTTGCATCCAAATCACTTGGAGATTGTGTATTTATTATTCCAGAAAATAATATAATGACAAGTCCTCTTGATAATGCAAAAATTGAATTAATTGCAGATACAAAACATGCATATTATTTTTCAAATAAATATTTTAACCTATTAGTTCACGTAGGTTTAGACACAGTAAATTTGGAAGGTAAACCTTTTGAATTACTAAAAACACTTGGAGATAAAGTTTCTAAAAAAAGTGAAATAATGAAATTAGATAAAAGTAGTATATCTAGTCATATTTCACTTGAAACATCTATTTTAATAGAAACTTTAAATTTTAAAAAATATAAAATAAATCTAAAAAAAATAAATCAAACAGTAAAACAAGGAGATTTGCTTTTTGAAATTGATTTTGAAAGAAAAGAAGTTAATACAAGTGATCTTGTAAAAATGGATAGAGAAATAAATAAATATGTAGATACAGCTCAAAAAATATTATCTGCAATTGGGGGGAAAGAAAATCAAACAAATTTTTATAATTGCATGACAAGACTTCGTTTTAAAATTAGAAATAAAGATCTTGTTGATGAAACTAAAATTAAAAATATTTCAATTGTTAAAGGAATAAATTGAGCTGGTCAGGAATTGCAAATAATAATTGGGGGAGAAGTATATAAAGTTAGGCAAGAATGTTCAAATATTATTGAAAATAATTTAGATGTTAAAGAAGAAATAAAAAAATTCCATTTAAGAAAAAACTTGCACCAGCTATTACATCAATTTTATTTCCAACTATTCCTTTATTAATTGGAACTGGAATAATTGGGGGATTACAAGCTATTTTAGTGGTTTCGGGTGTTTTAAAAAACCCAGCAAGTCCATCAGAAGTTATGAATCATGATATTGCAAGTGCTTTATTTTATGTAGGATCAAGAGTAGGAATTGAATTAATTGGTGTTGCATTTCTATATAGTACTGTGAAATATTTAAAAGGTGAAACTTCAATGGCACTATTACTTGCCTTATTATTAACAAGTAGATATATATTTGGTGCAGGTTGAGTATTATTCACATTTCTTGGTAATTCTATTTCAATAAAATCTTATGAAAGCACTGTACTTCCAATGATTGCTGCAGGATTTTTAGTTCATTATTTAAATGTATGAATTAAAAAATGAATGCCTTCAGCTATTGATGTTGTTTTTAGAACTGCATTTGTGGTATTTGTTAGTTTTATTATAATAATGTTTACAGTAGGACCATTTTTTAGAATTATTGAACAATTAATTTCACAATTTGTAATATTACTTGAAAAAATCCCTTATGGTTTAGGACTTGGAATATTTGCAATGTTATGACAAACTTTAGTATTAACAGGAACTCATGTTGCTGTTGTTACTGCAATAAGTTTACCAATGACTCAAACTCCAGTTGAACCTTCAGTAATGTATGCAGCACTTCAAATTGCAATTGTGGGACAAATTGGGGCAACAATAGCTGTTGCTATAAGAACAAAAAATAACAAAATAAAACAAGCATGTTTTGATGGTTTACCTGGTTCTATTTTTGGAATTACAGAACCAATAATTTATGGTGTAAATCTTAGAAAATTTTGACCATTTTTGTATGGTAGTTTTGGAGCATTAATTGGGGCAACAGTGGGAGGAATTTTAGATGTTCATCAAGTTTCAAGAACTGGAACTGGTGTAATGTCATATATTGGTTTAGGACTTGATTCTAATCTAATTATGGGTTTAATTGCATCAGCAATCTCAATTACAAGTGCATTTTTAATTACATTTATTTTATATATTGACAGAAAATCTGAAGTCAAAGAATTTAATAAAGTAAGCAATTTATTATTTAAAGTAATAATTTCAAGCAATAATATTGAAAAAAATGATTTTAAAATAATTAATTTAAAAAAAGAATTAGAAAATATAAAAAATAAAATTAAATTAGAAAATAATTATAAGTTATATGAAAAGAATTTAATTTCTCTTTCAAATAAAGAAATTAAATTACAAAGAACGAATGAAATATTTACAACTCATAAGGATAAACTTTATAATAGGGCAATTAAAAATATTGAAACTAATAAAGAAAAATATAATTTACTTGCAACAAATTATAATAATTATCAAAGAGATGAAAAATTTGAAAAAATAAAATTAGAGATTTAACAATTAACTAAACAAGTTGATGAAGTAACTCTTAACTATAAAACATTTAATATGAAAATAATATCAGAAATAGAAACATTATTAGAAAATTCAAAATTAATAATAGATGAAAAACTATTAAAAAATATTTTATTAACTTATCAAAATGCTATTAATAATTTGGAAATTAGTTATGAAGTAATTAAAGAACAGGAAATAGATTATTTTATATTTAAAAAATTTTTTAAAGAAAATAGAAAGATAAAACAAAATGTCAAATAAATTCCCAAAAAATTTTTTATGAGGAGCATCGACAAGTGCTTATCAATTTGAAGGAGGATGGGATAGTGATGGAAAAGGTCCTTTAATTCAAGATGTTAGAAAAAATATACCTAATGGAACAACTGATTTTAAAGTAGATTCAGATCATTATAATAATTGAAAAGAAGATATTGCTTTAATGGCAGAAATGGGTTTTAAATCATATAGATTTTCAATTTCTTGAACAAGAATTTTGCCAAAAGGATTTGGTAAAATAAATAAAGACGGAATTAATTTTTATAATAATATTATTAATGAACTATTAAAATATAATATAATTCCTATTGTTACAATGTATCACTTTGATCTACCAAATGAACTTGAGAAAAATGGAGGTTGATTAAATCGTGAGACAATTGATCATTTTGCAAATTATGCAAAAATTCTATTTGAAAATTTTGGGGATAGAGTAAAATACTGATTAACTATAAATGAACAAAATGTAATGATTATTTTTGGTGAAATAGTTGGTGTTAAATTTGGTGAAGGAAAAGAGAGATTAAAAAATACTTATCAAGTAAATCATCATATGATGTTAGCACAAGCAAAAGCAATGGACATATGCCATCAAACTGTAAAAAATGGAAAAATTGGTTCAGCTCCAAACATTGCTGCAATATATCCCAATACAAATAAACCTGAAGATCAAATCGCAGCTCTAAATATGAAAATATTTAGAAATTGATTTTATTTAGACTGTTATATTTTTGGAATATACAATAAATTTGTTTTAAATTATTTGGAAAAACACAATTCTATGTTCGAAATTTATAAAGAAGATTTAGAAATTTTAAAAAAATCAAAACCTGATTTTATTGCTTTTAATTATTATGCTTCTGGAACTGCTGAAATGTCATATGAAAATGATAATTTTAAAACTCTAACAGATCAACAAAAAGTGAGATCAATCAAAGGAGTATACAGACAAGTATATAATCCAAATTTACAAAAAACTCAATTTGGTTGAGAAATTGACCCAATTGGATTAAAAACAACATTAAGAGAAATTTATGATAGATATAGACTTCCTTTAATCATTACAGAAAATGGAATTGGTGGATATGATGAATTAATTGATGACAAAGTTAATGATGATTATAGAATTGATTATTATCAAAAACATATTGAACAATTAAAATTAGCTATTAATGATGGAGTTGAATTAATTGGATATAATCCATGAAGTGCAATTTATTTAGTTTCAACTCATGAAGGAATTAAAAAAAGATATGGTTTTGTTTTTGTAAATAGAACTGATGATGATCTAAAAGATTTAAAAAGATATAGAAAAAAAAGTTTTTATTGATATCAAAAAGTGATTGAAAATAATGGTCTATAATTTTGAGTGATTAAAAAAACCTTACAAAAGTAAGGTTTTTTTAATCACTAACAGCTTTTGATAATTTAAAAATTCAAAGAATTGTTAAAATAATATCTGGTTCAGTTTTAGATAAAAAACTTAAAACTTGTATAGTTTGATCCAGTTTTTGTTTTTCAGTATTTTTATCAATAAAAATACTGAAAAGGTTATTATATATTTTATTAAAATTATTAAATATTTCATTTATTTTTTTATCTTTAAAGTTTTGTAAAAAATCCATTTCTGTATCTGGAATTTTATTTAGAGTAATTTGTCTAGTTGATTTATTTGTTCTAATACTAAAAGAATTAAATTTCATTTTCTTCAAATGATTTTTAATATGTTTTTTATATTTGTTATAAATTGATTTAATAGTTTTTTTATTTTCAATTAAAAAACTTAGAAAATATAAAATTTTATTTAATTGATTTTCAATTGAATCAATTTCCTCACTATTTTTTTCACTAATATTTATATAAGCATTAATTTCTTTTAATAAATTTTTATTGAAAGTAAAAAAATACTTTTCTTTAAATTCTCTATAAAAATCCTTAAAGTCATCTTTTCTATAAATTCATATTGAGATAAAAGTTGCTAATATTAAACTTATAATTCCTGTAACTAATGAAATTATATCCACTAAAGTAAACTCAAACATTATTCTCTCCTGTAATCAATAAAATTTTATCATTTGCAAAGTATTTTTTTTAAAAAAATAAAACTTCTTTTGTATTACTTAAAGATAAATAAAATTTTTTAATTATGATATATTTATTTTAAAAGGAAAGTGAGATTTTATGATTAAATCAAGGTTAGTTATTATAATTATTAAGTAGTATCTAGTGCTAAATTAAATAATTTAGCACTATTTTATTGAAGGGAGAAAAAATGAAAATGAAAATTTGAATTTTTATTGCAATTCTTACAATAATTTTAAGTGCTGGCTTTTTTTCTGTTTCTACTTATTTTATGGCAAATTTAAGTAAAATAGGAAATTATAATACAAAAGAAATTATAATATTAGTTTCAATAATTATTACAACTTCAATTATTGGATTTTGTTTTTATTTTTTAAATTATTATATAGTTATAAAAGTAAAAACATTATTTAGAGAAAATATAAAAGTTCGTATTACAAATAAAATTTTAAATTTATCTTATAGTGAAATTGAAGAAATAAATTCTGCAATTTTTATTTCTTGATATTCAAACGATCTTGATGTATTAACAAAAGATAGATATGGTGCTATTTTTGAAATATTTAATTTTTCTACATTATTATTAGCAAATTTAATAACAATGTTTATTTTTAGTCCATGATTATCTTTGTTCGGTTTAATTTCAATTTTAATGTTGTTAGTTATTTTAACAATTTCTTCAAAATTACTAAACAAGATAAATATTTCTATATCAACTGGTAACCAAAGTTATAAAAATAATTTAGTTGATGTAATTTCAGGTTATTAAATTTATTATTCTTCAAATAAAATTGATGAATATGAAAAATTAATTTATAAACATTCAAATGAGAAAATGAATGTTGAACAAAAAGATAATAGTCAAAAAAAATATTATTGAATTTTTTACATCATTTTTTAAAACAGCAATAATTATTAGGATGTTTTTAATTGTTGTTTTTTTATATAAATTTAATCTTGTACAAATTGGGGTTTTACTTTCAATAAGTCTAACTGCAATAACTTTTTCGACAAATATTTTTGGTATTTTTGAAAATATTCAAAATTTTAAATCTTCAAAAGATTTATTTTTAAAATTTAAAATGAAAAATAATGAATAAATTAAAGACATTAGTAAATGAAAAATTAAAACTTTAGAATTTAAAAATATTTCTATAAAAAGAAATGACTCATTAATAATTAAAAATTTATCTTTTACTTTTAAAGAAAATAAAAAATATTTAATAACAGGTAAAAGTGGTGTTGGAAAGTCAACATTACTAAATTCTTTTATTGGATTACTTCCAATAAATAATGGAGAAGTTTTTATAAATTCAAAAGAAATTAAAAAAAAGAATTTAATAAATTTAAGATCGGATATTGAATATATATAACAAGAAATATATTTATTTGATGAAATAATTGCATTTAATATTGCATTACCTGAAAAATACGACAAAGATAAAATTGAAAAAATTATTAAAAAAGTGAAATTAGATTATTTAATTGAGAATTCAAATGAAGGTTTAGAAACTCAAATTGGGGGAATTAGTCAAAAAATTAGTGGGGGAGAAAAACAAAGAATTGCTTTAGCAAAAGCTTTATATAGTGATAAAAAATTTTTATTACTTGATGAATCAACTGCAAATTTAGATCCAAATACAAAAAATGAAATTGAAAAATTAATATTAGAAGATAAACAATTAACAGTAATTATGATTTCACATGATTTTACAAGTGAAAACTTAAAATTAATTGATAAACAAATAGAACTTAAAGGAATAAAAGAAAATGAAAACATTATCATTGAAAACTAAATTATTATTTAGTTTAATAATAATTGTTTTATTAATTTCATCCATTGTTGATTTCTTTTCTATTTATCAATTAAAATTTTTATATACTGTTGTTGATGAAACAAATAAAACAAATATTAATTGAACTCAACTTTATATTATTATTGGAATCTGAGTTGGAGCATAAATGGCAAAAGTTATTGCAAAATACTTTCAAGATGTAACACTTTCACTTATTAATTTTGATTTAAGAAAAAGAGTTACAAAGCAATTTATAAATCTTGATTATACTCAAACAATAAAAAAGAAGTTGGTCAAATTGTTAATCACTATAGTATCGATGTTCCAACAATTTCAGGACAAATTTATATAACTTTGTTTAGTTTTATTGGAATAATTGCAAGTGCTATTAGCTATAGTGCTGCATTACTAACAATTAGTTGAGTATTATTTCTAATCTTATTAGCTTTTGCATTAATAATGTATTTAGTTTCAAATATTTTATATAAAAAATTTAATAAAGCTATTTTTGAATATATTCAAAATTATGGAATTTATGTAAATGGGCTAATGTCAACTCTTTTAGGAATAAAAGTATTTTATTTTGGAAATAGAATAAAAAAATTTAAAGAAAAAATAACTTTAACATATCAATTAGATAAAAAAATTATAATAAATTTACAAAAATATATGGAATTGTGGATATTCCTTTAAAAATGTTTGTCGTTTTATTTTCAGCTTCAATATTAGCAGCAGTAGTTTATCTTTATTTAAATGGGGGATTAAGTATTGCAAACGTTATTTTAATGTCTTCTGTTAGTGAAGCCTTTATTTCATTAGTAATATCTTCTGGGATTTATTTTGGACAAATAAAAAATGGGCGATATTTAAATAAATAATTTAATTATACTCAAAAAGAATTTTCTAAATCAAAAAAATTAGAAGTAATAAATGATATTTCATTAAAAAATATTGATATTTCAATTGCAGATAGAAAAATAATTAAAGACTTTAATTATAATTTTTTAAAAAACAAAAAATATTTAATAACAGGTACAAGTGGATCTGGTAAGTCAACTTTATTAAAAGCAATTGTTGGAATTGTAGATATTGAAAATGGTAATTTGATTGCAAATAATATTGAAATAAATCAAAATAATTTTTTAAGTTTTAGAGATAAAATTGATTATATTGATCAAAATATTTACCTATTTAAACAGTCAATTGCCTATAATATGTATAATCAAAAGCAAATACTTATTTTAGATGAATTAACTGCAAATTTGGATTCAATTAAAAAAAATGATATTGAAAAATTAGTTTTATCTCAAAAAGGTAAAACTGCAATTATGGTTTCTCCTAATTTTACAGAAGAAAATTAAAAACTAATTGATAGTATAATTGACTTAAGTTAATTTTATTAGTTTTTTTTAAAAATAATTAAATAAAATTGATTTTTTTTATAAAAAAAATAATATAAAAATGTTGATTAAAGGAGAAAAAGGGTAAAAATAATTATTTTTTTATTAACTTGAATTAACATAAAGTATTTTGTATCAAAATAAAAATCTAATAGTAATTACTAATTTATAAATAATAATTTTTAAAAACTTTTAAGGAGAAAAAAGATGAAAAAAACTATTATCTACTGTCTGTTCTATTGGTTTATTTAGTTCTAGTACTTTAACAATAGTAAGCTGCAATAATTTTCCTGTGAAAATAAAAAAAGATTTGTTTGATAAAAGTAGTGAAAAAATTTTAAAAAATCAAAAATTTTATAATAATTTAAATTTTATAAATAAAAATTTAGAAATTTTGATGCTTAATGATTATAAAGATAATTTTATTAATGAAATGAGTATTTTAACAAAAGAAAAAAATTATAAAATTTTAAATTTTTTATATAAATATAAAAATGATCAAAAAATAATTGATGAAATATTGAATTTGAATTTATTAACTAAAAAAACAATAAATATTTTAATAAATTTAGCAATACCAAAAGAAGTACTTAAAATATTAATTAATAATTTTGATTGAACTAATACAAGATGAACTTATGAAAAAAATGAAATGTAAAAGGTTATAAATATATAACAAGATATCAATGATATGAAGTTATTATTGGTTTATGAAATTTTGAAGCTGAGGAAAAATTAATAAATTCTATTGAAGATTTTTATACACTGGAAGAGCAGGATTAGCAGAAATACTAGAAATATTAAATGGTCTTACACAAATTCCAGTGATTGGAATATCTATTGGCGCAGTGTTAGGACTTTCAATGTTAGAAATTGCAACTGTATTTAACAATGTTTATCATGTTAATGGGTTATATACAAAAATGGAGATTTGTCTTTGTGTTAGAGCAAAAAACTCAGACTTTAGTGAAAATAATTTTTAAGAAAAATATTTTTTTAAAAATAAATTTTAAATTAAATTGAAACTTTATTTTTGATAAATGGTAAAAATATATAATTATTTTTTTAATTACATACATTGTTTCTGATGTTAATACTTTTTATTTATATATTGTATTTGAAGATGGAATAAATAATTTAAAAATTTTTGGTGTATTGTCTAGTTCACTTTTTTTAATTGGAGCAATATTAATTTTTATAACAATCGAACTTAATAATACAAACTATAACAATTTTTTAAAAAAAATAATAATTTATATATATTTATAAATAAATTTTTTATAAATTACTTAATAATTATTTCAGCAACTTTAATATTTATGTTTTTTATTTTTATTATAGGAAAATATGCAGCTGATTATCAATTTAATAAAGATTTTTTAATTTATGAATTGTTTTTTCTATTATTTTTTTAACTACTATATATTGAATATTTGTTTTGCTTGCTTTTTATTTTAAAATTAGAACTAATAAATTGTTCTGGTTTTATATAATTTCATATTCAATTTTTATTTTTTCAATACTATTTAAAATGTTACAACTTATTTTAAATAGTAATATCAATTATTATATTCAAAATACAATAATGTATTTACCGTTTTTAAATATTATTTTTATGAACTACACAAAAGTTGAACCTTTAGTTATTTCAAATTATTGAACTTATAGAATTAATTTTATATATTCATTTATTTTTATTATGCTTGACACAATAATAATAAAAAAAATAAATAAGAAAAATTTTAAATATTAATAATTTAATCAGTATTATTTAGTATGATTTTTAGTAAAAAAGTATTGTAGCATAATAAGTAATCAATTTTGTTAGTTACAAATAATATGGTAAAATATTAAAAAGTGAGTTGGAAATATGAGAGATTATATATTTGATCTAGATGAAAATCTAGAATGGGAAATTCAAAAATATTATGTTACACAAGGAATTTCTAGATGCATTCATTTAAAAATTGCAGTTGATAAAAGAGATAATTCTTATAAATGCACAAAATGTTTTACAAAATTTATAATGAATGAAAAAAGAGTGAAAAAATTTAAATCAAGAATAGTCTTATATTTTGATTTTAAAGATGAAGAAAAAAGATTTATAAGTGAAATTAAAAAAATAAAAAAAGAGGAAAAGGAATAAAAATATGGTTCAATCTTTTTTTTATAATAATATGACTTTAATAATGGTACATCTAAAACCATCAATTGGTTTAATTACAGATTTTGAGAATTGAAATGAGTTTGAAGATAATCAAATTAAAGAGTTAAAAGCAAAAGCAAAAGAGCAAAATTTGCAATCAACTTTATTTGTTCTTGTTAAAGATGAATTGAATTTTGGATTATGAAATCAAGAAAATTTAATAAAAAAAGCAAATGAAGTTGATATTGATTTAATTTTATTTTATTTTATAAACCCAATGTTTAATTTAATGACAGAACAACAATTATTTGATAATATTTCAAATTTTTTGAGTATTGAAAAAATAATGATTGCAGAGGATTTTAAAAGTGAAATAGAACCTAAATTTACAACAAAATTTATTAAAGATAATTGAAAAGAAAACGCTTTAATTGTTGGGAATTTTAAAGAAAAAAAAGAATGTAAAGAACTTATTTCTTTGATTAAAAATAGTGATTTTAATGAGTTTAAGAAAAAAACAAATTTCTATTATCAATTTACAGGTAGAGTATCTATCGGTAAACAACTTGGTAGACAAATTGGTTTTCCAACAATTAACTTAATTACTCCTCAAAAAATATTAGTTGAACCAGGAGTATATGTTTGTGACGTTTATATCGATCACTTAAAAAAACATTTTCTAGGAGCAGGTTGTTATTGAACAAATGAATTAAATCAGCTTGTTTTTGAAACAAATATAATTGATTTTGATCAAGAAATTTATGGATGAAAAGTAGTTATAACTCCTTTTAAAAAATTAAGAGAAAATGTTAAAGTAAATGATCTTGAAGAATTAAAAGAAATGTTAGCATTAGATATTGAAAATACTAAAAAAATAGAAATGTTAAAATTTTAGGTAAATAGGTCAAATAAAATATTTATCGTATATTAGAAAACAAGTTTTTACTTGTTTTTTTATTTTTTGGTAATATTTCATTTAATTTTGATGGTGTTAAAAAGAGATTATATAATCTCTTTTTAGTTTGCTATAATCAAACTAGAAATGAAAGAGCGTGAAAAATATGAAAAAACCTGATTTTTATCTTGGAAGCCATGTTGGAATGAACGGGGTTGGAAAATTTTTAGTTGGAAGTGCACTTGAAGCAATCCAAAACAATGCAAATACTTTAATGTTTTTTACAGGAGCACCACAAAATACTCGAAGAACAGAAACTGAAAAATTAAATATAAAAGAATTTAAAGAATTATTAATTGAAAACGAAATTGATATTACAAAAGTAATTTGTCATGGTCCATATACAATTAACTTAGCAAATACAGTAAAACAAGAAACTTTTGATTTTGGTGTAAGACTATTAAAAGAAGAATTAATTAGACTTGAAGCAATTGGGGTTCACTTACTTGTTTTACACCCAGGAGCTGCTGTTGGGGCATTAAAAGAAGATGCTTTAAAAAGTGTTGCTAAAGGCTTAAATTTAGTATATAAAGAATTGCCAAATTCACCAGTAAAAATAGCATTAGAAACAATGTCTGGAAAAGGGACTGAAGTTTGTATCACTTTTGAAGAAATCAAAACAGTATTGGATCTAGTAGAACAAAAAGAAAAAGTTGGAGTATGCTTTGATACATGTCATATGCATGATGCAGGATATGATGTAAAAAATAACTTTGATAAAGTTGTAGAAGAATTTGACAATATTGTTGGATTGGAAAAATTAATGGCTATTCACTTAAATGATAGTAAAAATTCAATTTCTTCTCATAAAGATAGACATGAAAATATTGGTTATGGATATATTGGTTTTGATGCACTTTGTAAGGTAGTTCACAACCCCTTATTTAAAGAAATTCCAATTTTGCTTGAAACTCCTTGACTTGATGCAAAAACAAGTCCTTATAAGGTTGAAATAGAAATGTTAAAGGAAAAAAAATTTACAAATCCATTTAATGATAAAGAAATAAAGTAACTTTTTTACTTTATTTCTTTAAAAAAAGTGTTATTTTAAAAGTATTATTGAAAAAATACTACTATAATAATGTAAAATAATAGTAAATTAGGTGAAAAAATGAAAAAATTATTAATATTATTATCAAGTTTTACAATTACATTAACTCCAGCAACTCAAATTATAAGTTGTGTTACACCAGTAGATAATACTTTTAAAACTTTATCTGATATAGAAAAATATTGAGATTTTAAAGAATTTAAAACAATTAGTATTTTTGATATTGCTAAATTTGGAGATGATAATAAGGTAACTTTAGATAAAACTAAATTAGAAAATTTATTAAAAAATTTAATTGCTTACAGATTTAAAAATGAAGATAATTTGGTGGAAGAAGATCAATTTAAAAATTTGAAATTTAATTTTTATTATTCAAACGGTAATAATTTAGATGTTGAAAATGATTTAATTAGCTACTTAGGTTCAAAGTTTACAGAATATAATAATGAACAAGCAAATAAAACTATTTATTTTACATATAATAAAACTGAAACTAGTGAAAGTTCAAAATTGCCAATAAATATAACAAACATACCAACATTAAATTCAGAATTTGATTTTAATAATTTTACTTTTACAGATGGTTTTTATCAATTAGATAGTTATTTTTTATCTTCAAAAGTAACATGGGCAAATATCAGCAATGGTACTGAATTAATACAAAATTCAACATCATTAAAATTTATTAAAGGTATTTTAAAAACATTACAATCAAAAAATAGTAATTTATTTTTTGAAAGGAGAGTATCTTGAGAAAATTATTCAATTAAAGGAGAAGTCAAGGCTGGCTATATTCTTTTAAGTCCTGAACAACAATTTATTAATTGAATTATAAGTGCTAATAAGAATACGGAATTTAAGGATTTTTTTAAAAAGTTACAAAATGGTGAAATTGTTGAACTTGCAACTGTTCTTGGTATAACAACAGAAGAAAAAAAGATTCAATTTCAAAAAAAATAGTTCTTTAAAAATTTAATAAAGAAAGGCAATAAATTATGCAAAAATCGATAAATGAACTAAAAAATAGAAGAAAAAAAGCGATTCAAATACTTTATCGCCTTTTTTTATTAGATAATAATATTGATAAAATTAAACAAGAAATATTAGATGGTTTTCAATTAAAATCAATAGATGAAAATCAAAATGAATTTTTATTTAATTTATTAGAACAAATAGACTTATTAATTGAAATTGTTTCAAATTTATTAGAAAATAATTGAAATTGAAATAGAATTCCAAAAATAATTCAAGCAATATTGATAAATGGAGCTTATGAAATAAAAAATAATATTACTTTAAAAGCTATAGTTATTAATGAAAGTATTGAATTAACAAGACAGTATCTTCCAAGTTGAGATACAAATTTTATAAATGGTTTACTAGATAAAATTATTTAATTAGAAAGGTTCGTAATATGAGTTTAAATAATCCATTAGAATTAAAAGAAGAACTTCAGAAATTTAATAATATTGAAAAGTATAAAATAAAAGAAATGATGTTTAAAGAATTTAAAAATTTTATTTATAAAATTAAATTTGAAATTAATGATATTGATAAAAAAAGTTATTTAACAAATGCTTTTTGTGAATATATTTCTTTAAGCTACATTAATAATTTTGAAAATACAATTTTTAGTTTAAAAAATTATAAATTAATAACAAATTATTTAGAAAATTGTTCTAAAAAAATTGAGCAAAAAGTTTTTAAAAATATTGTAATTATTTCTGCAAAACCTATTTTAAAAAATGATCAAGAAGTTAATAAAGCAATTGATTATATTACAAAAGATTTAAAATTAAATGTATTTATAAGAAATTTGGATTGATACAATGCCGATTATTTTTTAAAAGATATAAAATTTTCAAAAAATTTAGAACAATATGTTAAAGAAGTAAAAAGAATCTTTTATAAATATGATGAAGAATTATTTAATAAAGTTACAGAAAATAAATTTAGGGGAATTAAACTTGATTTTAAATCAATTTGATATGATTTTTTTAATAAAAAAATCATATCAAGTTTAGAAAAATTTATTCATACACCAATTAAATACGATGAAGAATATTTAAAAATAAAATTGAAAAAAATAAGTCAAACTTTTAATGAAGAAACTATTTTTATTTTTTTAAATAACTTAGAACAAAAATCTTATTACAAGACCGCAATGTTAAATAATTTAAACATTTTTTATAATATAATTAAAAATGAATGTCCAATCTATATAGTTGGTGAAAATAAATATTTTAACTTATTAAAAGTATTAACATTAAATGAATTTAAAAATATTTCTGATTTTAATTTAAATGTAAATAAAAAAGTTGTTAAAAAACTAATAATTAAAGAAAAGAAAACAGAAATTACAAATACATTAACAAGATATTGATCAGATATTATTTCTGATAATAAAAATAAAGCTCTTATTGATGAATTTAATACAAGTGAAAGAAATGATACACAAGATCTTTTACAAACAGTTACTTTTGGAGAAGCAGAAAAATTTTCTCAATCAAATAAACACGATAAAAATAAAAATATTAGTATTATTGATCATATTACTAAAGAAGAGAAGTTTTATTTTAATAACGATTTAAAAAATATTATAAAAGAATTTAATGGTTTTATAAATTTATTTGATAAAGTTAAAAATGAAATAAGTTTAACTTCTACAAATTTTGATAGTAAAAAATATAAAATCTTTAAAAAGAAAATGAATAATAGAAATATCAGAGAAGTAATGGAATTTTTAGTAAGTAAAAAAGATTTATTAATTATGGATTTAAAAAGTAAAAAAATTTCAAAACAGGATTTAATGAATTTTTATTTTTTATATATTAAAATTAAAAATTGCTTAAATGAAATTGAATTTATTAATTAAAAATTTATAGAAAGGATTTTTTATGTCAAAGGTAATATTTAAAATTAGTGAATTAAATGAAAATATAAAAAACTTTGTTGAAAAAACAAATCAATTTAAAAATATAAATATTAAAGGAGAAGTTTCTAATTTAACTTTTAATAAATCTGGTCATATTTATTTTTCTTTGAAAGATAATGAAGCAAGAATTGATTGTGCAATTTGAAAAAGTAATACTCAATCTTTTATAAATTTATCTGTTAAAGAGGGGACAGAAATAATAGCAAAAGGGGTTTTAACTTTTTATAAACCAAGTGGTAAATTTACTTTCACAATTAGTTCTGTAAAAATTGATGGTATCGGAGAGCTCTCTTTAATATATGAAAAAAGATATAATGAGTTAAAAGATAAAGGTTTATTTGATCAACAAAAGAAAAAAACAATTCCAAATATTCCTAAAAATATTGGAATCATAACCGCTGCATCTGGAGACGCAATTTGAGACGTAGTTACAACAATAAAAAGAAGATTTCCTATTGTAAATATTTTTATTTTTCCTACACTTGTTCAAGGAGAAGAAGCTGCAAAAGATATTTCAAAAAAAATAATTCAAGCTGATAACTTTATTCCTAAATTAGATACATTAATTATTGGAAGAGGGGGAGGAAGTTATGAGGACTTATGAAGTTTTAATGAATTAGAAGTAATTTATGCAATTGAAAAGTGTACTACTCCAGTTATAACAGGTATTGGTCATGAACCAGATACTACATTATCTGATTATGTTGCAGATTTTAGTGCTTCAACTCCAACAGCAGCAGCAGAAAAATCAACTCCAGATTATCAAACTATAATTAATCTCTTAAATTCAAAACTAAATGATTTTGGAAAAAATTTAAAAAATAAACTTGATAAAATTGAAGATCAAGTAAATAATTACTCAAATAAATTAAAAGTCGATTTAAATAATAAAATTAGTTATTTAAAACAAGAATTTAGAAATAGTTCAAATATTTTTAATTCTATTATTAAAAATAAACTTAATTTAATTACTCAAAATTTTACTAATAGTTTAAATAATTGAAAAAGAATAATTTCACATAAATTAGATGTTAATAAAAATATATTGAATTCTTTTAATGATAAAATTGAGTTACAAAACCCATTTTTGCCTTTAAGTAAAGGATATTCGATTTTAAAACAAAATAATACAGTTATTAAAAGTATAAAACAAATAGATAAAACTAAAGACATTGTTGCAATTATTAACGATGGAGAAATAAATTTAACTGTTAAAGGAGAAAAAAAATAATATGAATGAAAAAAACTTCAATCAAATTTTACAAGAAATAAAAATTATTTCTGATAAATTAAACGACTCAAATACTTCAATGGAAGAATCAATTGAATTATTTAAAAAAGGTACAGAACTAATTAATGAAGCAAAAAAACAATTATTATCACTTGAAGGAGAAGTAAAAAAAGTTTTAGATGATAATAAAACTGAAGAGTTTTAATTTTTATTAAAAAATGAATTAAATTTTAAAAATAAATATTACTCCAAATTCTAAAGAAAAAACTTATAATTTATTTTTAAATTCCAAAAAAAATAAGTAAGTAAAAATGAATTTTTTATCTACATTTTATGTGGTTTTTTTTATTTATTCTATTTTTATCAACTATATTGTAAAATTATATAGGAGAATTATTATGAAATTAAATAAACTATTAACTTTTAGAGAATTATATAATAATAAAAATATTGCTGAATTAGAAGAACTATCGCAAAACATTAGAGATTTTTTAATTAATTTTGTTAATTTAAATAACGGTCATATTGGAAGTAATTTAGGTGTTGTTGAATTAACAATTGCAATTTTTGCACAATTTGATTTAAAAAATACTATTCTTTTATTTGATACAGGCCACCAATCTCATGTATATAAATTATTAGTTAATGGAATTAAAAAATTTAAATCATTAAAAAAATATAATGGTTTAAGTAATTTTCAAGAAATAAATGAATCAAATTTTGATTGAATTAGTACAGGGCATAGTTCAACTTCACTTGGATATGCATTTGGATATGCTTTAGCAAATAATATGAAAAATATAGTTTCAATAATTGGAGATGCTGCATTTTTAACAGGCTATGTTCATTCAGGGTTATTAAATTTAAATAATGTTAATAAAAAAACAATTACAATTCTAAATGATAATAGAGAAGCAATTGGAGAAAATGCTTTATTTCTAAAAGATTCAAAAAAATATATTGAATCATTAGGTTTTGAGTACTTTCTTTGTGAAAATGGTCATGATTTTAAAAAGCTATTTTTTGCTATTAAAATTGCTAAAAAAGCAAAAAAGCATATTGTAATTCATTGTTTAACACAAAAAGCACTTGGTTATAACGGAGAAAGATCTCTTGTTTTTAATCATTCAATTGAAAATAATATTGAAAATTCATATTCAAAACTAATTGCAGAGTATATTGAAACAAAATTTTCAAAGAATGATTTTTTAGTATGTCCTGCAATGTTAAATTCATCCAATTTTAATAATTTAAAACAAAAATTTAAAAATAATGTAATCGATGTTGGAATTAATGAGGAATTTGCTATTTTAACAGCTTGTGCTATTGCAAATTCAAAAAAGAAAGTTTTTATTTCAATATATTCAACATTTTTACAAAGAATTTTTGATCAATTAGTACATGATGTTTTTAGAAATAATCTACCAATGACTTTTTTAATTGATAGGGGAGGTTTAAACTATGGTGGGGGAATCAGTCATCATGGTATTTTTGATATATCTCTTATAAATAACTTCAAAAAAGCTATAATTGCTCAACCTTATAGTTATAGTGATTTAAAAAGACTAATTGATTTGGCATATTTTACAAATGATAAACAATTTTTTATACGTTATGAAAATGAAAAAACTATAATGAATGATAATAAAAATGAATTTGAAATTGGAGAATGAGAAGAATTAAAATATAATATAAATAATAAAGTTACATTAATTAGTTATGGTTCAATTCTTGAAGATTTTTTAAATTATTTTCAAGAAAATAATTTAAAAATAAACTTAATTAATGCTAGATTTATTAATCCAATAGATAAGACTATGCTTGAAAAACATAAAGAAAATAAGCTTTTTGTCTATGAACAAGTGATTGACAAAAATAATTTATTTACTAATATTAAAGAGTATTTATATAATAAAAATGATATTTTTAGTTTTTCTTTTTCTGAAACAAATATTCATCATGGTGATAAAAAAAATATATTAAAAGCATTAAAAATGGATATTGAAAGTATTGTAAATCAAATAGAATATGAGGAATAGAATGAGAAGGATATATGATCAAAATTATTTTTTAAATAAACTCTTGAAAGATAGAAAAATTAATAATTTAATTTCAAACCAGTCTAGAAAAGATAATTTATCATTTTTTGAAAATTTGCAAGAAATTAGAAGAGTTTTACATATTAAAGATCAAACGGATAAAAGAATTTTAGATGAATTTGATGAATTAATTATTATTCCAACAGGGACTGAAGAAACTTTAATAAGAGAACTACATATTTTTAATAAAGAGATGTATAACGATTTTCCAGATTTTTATACATTGGATTTTGAAAATATAAAAAAAGATAAATATAATAAAAAAATATCAACACCTAAAAATATATTAAATTTATCTAATCCTTATATTCAAGATTACTCAAGTGATTTAGAAAGAACTACAGATTTATGAGAAAAAACAGCACTTGACCCACTTAATGATATTACAATTAGAGATTTAGAAGAAAATTTAACAAATGAATATTTTGGGGAAGACAAAAGTTTAGTTTCAAAATTACTAGAAAAAGATGAAATAGAACCTTATTTAACAAATCAAAAAGAAATAATTGTTAATGATGAAGAAGAAAAAGAAGTTATTATTTCAAATATAAAAAACATTTTAAATTCAGGTCATTATAAAAAATTAAATTTGAAAAAACCAATTACAATATCATGTGCAAGATATATGAAAAAATTAGAAGCATTGAAAACAGGTTTTGAAAAAACTTATGGTTCTGAATTATTTAAAAAAATAAAAAATTGAATTCAAGAAGAAAATGCTTTATATAGTAATATCGATAGAATAAATAAAATTGAAGCTTTAAAAAAGAAAAAATCAAAATTATAAAATAAATTGGTAGAAAGGAAAAAAAATATGAAGCAAAGACTTGATCAAATAATATTAGATTTAAATTTAGTAGAAAATAGAAATAAAGCTAGAGGTTTTATAATTGATGGTAAAGTTCTCGTTAATGATGAAAAAATTACTAAACCAGGAACATTATTTAATCAAGAAAAAATTAAAATAAAATTGTTGGCACAGGGAAAAGAATTTGTAAGTCGTGCTGGAAAAAAATTATACAAAGCAATTGAAGAATGAAAAATTAATTTACAAAATAAAACTTGTTTAGATATAGGAAGTTCTACTGGTGGATTTACCGATTGTTGTTTACAATATGGTGCAAGTTTTGTTTTTGCAGTTGATGTTGGCACGAATCAATTAGATTGAAAACTTAGAAATAATTCAAAAGTTAAATCACTGGAAAAAACAAATTTTAGAAATGTTACAATAAATTTTTTTGAAAAAGAAATTGATTTTTTTTGTTGCGATGTGAGTTTTATATCGGTAGAAAAAATATTAATTCCTTTAAAAAATATTATAAGAGAAAATATTGTTGGTATTATTTTAATAAAACCACAGTTTGAATCTGATAAAGAAGATGTTAAAAAAGGAAAAATAAATTCAAAAGAAGCACATATGAAATCTATTACTAGAGTTTTAAATTATTGTAACAAAAATAATTTTTCAATAATAGATATTATTTGATCTCCTATACTTGGAAATAAGAAAAAAAATATTGAATACTTGTGTTATATTAAAAAAACTAAAAAAATTGAAAATAAATTTAATATCAATAATATTTCAAACTTAATTAATACTTGTTGAGACTTTTTTGAAAACAATTATGAATAGTAAAAGAATTATATTTTTATTAGATATGGATTCATTTTTTGCAAGTTGTCATATTGCAGAAGATCAAAGTTTAATAAATAAAAATTTAGTTGTATCTTCTCCAAATAAAAGAGGAATTGTTACAACAGCTAATTATAATGCAAGAAAGTTTGGAATAAAAGCAGGAACACCTGTTTTTAAGGCAAAAGAGTTGTGTAAGGATTTATACATTGTTAATTCTGATTTTAAATTATATATAAAGTATTCAGAAATGGTTTTTGAAATAATATATAAATATTTTACAAAAAACTTTGAAGTTGCATCAATTGATGAATGTTATATTGATGTTACAAATATTTGAAAAAAATATGGAAGTGTTAAAAAAACTGCTCAAACAATTATTAATAAAATATTTAAACTAACTAAATTAACATGTTCAATTGGAATTAGTACAAATAAATTTTTAGCTAAAATGGCAGTTGAATTTAATAAACCAAATGGAATTTCATTTTTATTAGAAGAAGAAATTGAAGAAAAACTTTGACCACTTGAGGTTAGAAAAATGTTTATGGTTGGTCCTTCGACAGAAAAAAAATTTAATGAATTTAATATTTTTACAATAAAAGATTTAGCTTTTTTTGATGTAAATAGAATTTCAAAATTTTTTGGAAAAAGAGGTTTGGTATTATGATATTGGGCAAATGGAAAAGGTGAAAATAAAATTTCACGTGATGCAAGTGAATTTAAAAGTATTGGTAACGAATTAACTTTAAACTTTACAACAACAGATTCTGATGAAATTGAAGAAATGATTTATGAATTAAGTTTAAAAGTTTCTAACAGAGCTAAGCAAAGATATTTACAAGGTTCAACAGTTTCAATTGTTTTAAAATTTTTAGAAGATAACTCATTTGAAATTTATAATGAACAAAAAAGAAAAAAACATATTACAAAGCAAGAATCAATTTCAAAACCAACAAATAATGTTGAAAAGATTTATTCTATTGCAAAAGAATGTTTTTATGAACTATGAGAAGGAGATCCTATTTTATTACTTGGAGTTAGATTATCAAAACTTTCTAATCAAATTGAAGAAGTGAAACAACTTTCAATAGATCAAATAAATTTAGATGAAACATTAAATTTTAATGAAATAGAAAAAATAATTTACAATTTAAATTTAAAATTTGGAAAAGAAAAAATTTTTACTGGTGAAAAATTATTGAAATATATGAATAAAAATATAAGTCAATCAAAATTTTTAAAGAATGATGACGTACATATTTCGAATAATCAAATAATAGATAAATGAAGTAAGAAAAAATAGGAGGATTTACATAAATGGAATACAGAATTGATGATTTAATACTTGAATTACATTCAATACACAATCAACTAAATAAAATTCTTTTTGATAATTCTCTTCAACCAATCAAAATAAATATTGAAACAAGCATAAGAAAAAATAGATTAACTTTGGGTCACTTTTCTACTTCAAAAGATTGAAGTGATAAAAGAAATCAAATAACTATTTGAACATTAGCTTTAAATGGAGATTATTTAAAAATAATTGGTGTATTACTTCATGAAATG
Source organism: Spiroplasma taiwanense CT-1 (assembly GCF_000439435.1). NCBI lineage: Bacteria > Bacillati > Mycoplasmatota > Mollicutes > Entomoplasmatales > Spiroplasmataceae > Spiroplasma > Spiroplasma taiwanense. Next base: position 577,298 of record NC_021846.1, on the reverse strand, counting down.
ATTCATCAATTTAATTTTGAAAATAATTTAAAAGATACTGAGAATAATCAAAGACATAACAAAAATTTTAGAAATACAGCAATAAATATTGCAAAATTAAAAATTAAATCTCGAGATGTAAGATTAGGTTTTGCATATACAGAACTTAGTGAAGAATTAATTTGATTAATAAATAATAGAATTGACTTTAATATAAATGTATTTAAAAAATTAATTCATAAAGATGCTATTGAACATACACCAAAAGGATATAATAAATCTAAAAAATATATATGTAAAGGGTGTAACACAATTATTAACAATACAAGAGAAAAAGAATTGAATATAAAATGTTTGGATTGTAATTTAAATTTCAAAATTTTTAATTAGTGTATATTGTAATATACACTAATTAAAAAAATAAAGTCAAATCTATTTTTATTTATTAAAATGTTAAAATTATATTATCAATATATGGAGGTTATATGAGTAGTTTTGCACCAAAGTTTTGCCCCACTCACTTAAAAATACATGTGTGTGAATTACAAAATGTTTTTAATAAAAATAAGGAAATTGAAGAAGATATTGGTGCTAAGGTAAGAAGATTACACGGTACACAAACCGAAGAAGAATTAAAAGTTGAAGATAAAAAAAGAGAGCATTTACCTGGTACACTTGGAGATATTTTAGAAAAAGCTAAGCAAAGAATTCAAGAACAAAAAAACATTGTGGGAATAGACAATGTTAATGAAGAAATAGGACAAGTTGTTATTGAATCTGAAATAGGTGATAGGATGGCTGCTTTAAGAGCAAAAATGTCAGGAGACTCCCCCCTTTCCTCTGAAGAAGAAAATTTAGTCCCCCCTATCACAAAAAAAGCTATTAAAAAGAGCTCAATCAAAAAAGAAACTAATTCTAAAAATTTATCTACTAATTTAGTTAAAAAAAATGCAAATGCAAAAAAAGCAACTACTACTAAAGAAAATAGAGAAAAACTTTTTACAAAAGAAGAAACACAAGAATTAATTCAAGATGCTGTTAAAGAAGCTTTAATACAAGTTGGAATAATTGACGAGAAAAGTGGAAAAAAGAAAAAAGATATAAATATTAAGAAAACTTCTTCAAGTAAAGCACCCATTTCAAAAAACTTACAAACTAAGAATAATAGTCAAGTTAATAAAACAAAAAAAGAAAATAACGAAAAATAGATAATTATTATATTTATTTCATTTGCTTTTTTATTTCTTAATTTTATTTATTAAATTATCAATATCTTTATAGAATTTTTCCTTATTTGAATTATTTTCTAAAATAAAGTCAAACTTATAATTTTTTATTTTTTCCATTTGAAATTTTGAAATTGATTCAATTTCTTGATGATCTCGTTTATCCCTAAATTGAACACTTTTAATTCTTTTATTATTTTCTTTTTCTAGTAAAATAGTTTTATCAAATTTTACTTGCAATCCAGTAATTACAGCTGCTTCTACAAAAACTAATTTATAATAATTCAAATTCAGTTTGGAAATTAAATTATTAATTTCCTTTGAAATCAAAGGTCACATTTTACTTGTAAATTTCTCATTTAATTCATGATCATTAAAAACCTTATTTCTCAACAATGATCTATTTATTTCATTATTTTCAATTACTTCAGAAATTTGGTCTCTTAAAAACTCTTTTATACTTTCATCATTTAAGACTAGCTTTGAAATTTTATCTGCTTCAATTACTTTTACACCATCCATTTTATTTAAATGTTCTAGCATTGTTGATTTACCAGAACCAATCACACCACTAACTCCAATAATTATCATTAAAAACACCTTTTCTTTAAAAAAAGAATCATAATAATATGATTTTTCTTTTAATTAATTATAAATTATTTTCTCAATATAACTACTAATTATTGGTTTAATTGGTGACATTTGCTTAATTATTTCAAAACAAATTTTTCTATAACCATCAATATCATCAAATTCTCTTGCTTCGTTTAGTCTTTTAATTACATTTAAATTTTCATCAATATACTTATAATTTGTAAGTATCCTATTTTTTAAGCAAAATCCAACTTTTGCTAATAATTCTTCTTTTCTAAAAGTAATTGCAAATATTTGTTCTAATTTAATTTCAGCTTCAAATAAGTCTTTAGAAATTAACGCTTTATTATATTCTTTTATTAAATTAACCAGGTCATGTTTATATTTACCAAATAAATTAATTTTTGAATTTTCCATTAATTGTTCAATTAAAGCAATAAATTTTTGATCTGTTGATGTATAATTTTCCATTTCCAATTCAATTTGATTTGTTACTTCATTTCAATCACTAATTTCATTTTTACTAAAAATATCTAACTTTTCTATTGCATTTTTATATAAAGAAGAATTTAAATTGCCTGACTCTTCAAGTAACTTTATTAATTTTTTATAATATAAAATTGCTTCTAATTTTTTATTAGAATATTTTTCTTTTACTTTCTTTATTTTAACAACTGAAGTAACAATATCATTATCTGTTTGATCTTTTATTATTTCTTTTTCCTTTTTAACTTTTGTCTTTTTGATTTTTTCCTTTTTAATTATAGGTTTTTCAATTTTAGTATATTCATGAGATAATTGTGTTCCAACTTGTGAGTCAATACTTTCTAAAACCTTTAAGTTAATTGATCACCAACTACACTCACCTAAAACTACACCAATAAATGAAAAAAATAAAAAAATTAGTTGAATAATTACAGGCATTAAAACTCACATTCACTTATTTCCAGAATCTACTTCAGCTGTAATACCCAAATTTAATTCAGAAAATAAAGAATAAGTTAATCAATAAATATTTGAAAATTGGCCTTGTAAAAGATTAGGTATTTCCAAACTTTCAGGAGAAATTACAGGAGCACCTGTAAAACTAAAAACTCAAGTAGAACCAACTAGAAACGGTGAGGCAGATAAATATGCAATTAATAATATAAAAGATAATAAAATAAGTCATATTCAAGCAAAAATCATTGTCAATTGATAACTTCTAATTGGTTTAACAATTCTTGCAACACCATTTTTTGTCTTTGAATTATAACCAACTAAATGAATAATAAATCTAGATGAAAATAAAATTATTCCAATTAATCCAAATGCAAAAGGAAGTCAAATAATTAAAATAGTACTTGTCATAATAACAAAATTACCATTTAAATTAACTAAAAAAATCAGAAAAAAAGATTTATATCCTTGAGTTTGATCTTCTTTATTTAAAAATAAATTATTTATATTATTAATATTTTCGTCGTTAATGGCTGGTGAAATAAATAATAAAATACCAAATAAAAAAGAAATTAAAGAAAAAATTAATAAAAATCACAACATAAATTTTGCTTTTTTATTTTTTGATAATAATTTTATTTTATCCATGTATATTTCCTCAGAATTATAATTATTATACACTATTTTATTAACTTTTAAAACAGCAAAATTAACAGTTCATTTACGAAATAAAAAAATTTTAAATAAAAAAGTAACTTTTTTATTTAAAATTTTCCTTTATTAATCTAACTAAAATTTTATTTTGATTCTTCAATATCATTTTTAATTTTAGTTTTTCCTTTTAAAAGTTCATTTTTAACAACTCAAAAAGTTGTTCCAATAGTCGAAATTGAAAAAATTGATAAAAATGAAAAAACTACTAATGATAATCTTTTATCACTTTTTCACATAATAGCTGATGTAATAATTAATATTGCTGAAATTAAAATTATTATATTAATTGCAATAATAATATATATCGATATTTTATTTAAATCAACATTTTCTCTAAAATTTAAAAATAAAATTAAAATTCCTATTGCAGCACCAATTCATGAAAATACAATTATAATTACAGGTCAAATATTTATTTGATTTCCTGGAAAACTACTTCCCCAAAATCATTCATAAATATAAAACTTACTATCTTGTAAAAGATAAAATAACATTGAAAATATAATTAGTAAGAAAAAATTTCCTACAAGAAATGCTCATGATAATTTCATAATTCTCAAATTCCTCCCTATAAAGCATATAATTAGTTTACCATAATGAATTTTGAGTGCTAATTAAAAAGTATAAAAAATTTAATATTTTAAAAACTGCTCAAAATCAGTTTTTAAATCTCTATATGTTAAACAATCATTAATTAGTTTTACTTGATTTTCTACTAATTCAAATACTGTAAATGAAAATCTTTGTTCCCCAGATAAATATATTCCGTTTTCTTCAATTTTATGTTCAGGAACTAAGCAATTTGGAATAATTTCTTTATTAATTATATTATTTGTTAAATACTTAAACATAGGTCTATATTCACCTCTTCCTGGCCCTAAATTAACTATTCCTATAGCTCATCTTGGATCAACTACGAATAAACTTAAAATATTAAATTTTGTTCTATCGTCAATAAAATTTGCAATTGTCTTATTTGTCAATAAAAAGCCACTTCTATCCAACTGATTTACTTCAAAAAATTTAAAAAAAGTATTATTAACAATATTATGAAAATAAACATCAACAAATTTATAGTTTTGATTTCTTAATGCTTCAATTGGTACAATAATTCTTTTTTGATATTCTTGATAATCAAAATTAACTGATGAATTTTCAACATATTCATATAAACTTTCAAATGTTCTTTGACTAAAAATATAGTCATACATTTCAAATAAAACATAACTTAAAACATTTAAAATTGTAACCCTTATTTTTAAATCAACTTCTTCATTCAATACATCAAAAACTCTATATTTTTGATTTACATTTTCAAATGCATATTTATATTCCCCATTAATTAGAGTAATTAAAAAATAAAAGTATTTTAAAAATAAAACTTCTTTACCAGTTAAATTTATTTCACCATTAGCTTTTTTTATTCTTTTAATAACAATTGCTCTTGCAACTTTTGCTATTTGATTAAATTGATTTAAAATCTTGTTTGAATCAAAATTATCAAAATTATCAAATAAAACTTTAATAAATGGTTCATTTTCTATTTCAATTTCCTCAATATTATCACTTGCAAAATCTATATATTTAAAAGAAAGAGTTCCATCATCATTTTCACTTAACCAATTTGTTAAAAAATCTGTTGGAAGAATTAAGTTTTTCTTAAGCTTCTTCATTTTTAAATTACCTCATCTATTCATTTTCAATCAATCATAATTGTTTACTTGCACTAATTGGGGTTGCTGTTATTATTGTATTTGTAATTATGTCAATTACAAAATAAACATCTTTTTTTGGAGTTTTAATATAAGTAAACTTTGAAGTATCAAAGCTATAAGTTGATTTTTCAATAAGTTTTATAATTTTATCTTTTAACTTAAATTCCTCTTCATCAGGCAAACTTAATCTTTGCCTTATTCTTTGAATTGAATGCGTTGAAAAACCGTATTTATGTTTATAATAATAACTCATTTCTTTACCTCTATATATATTATAGATAAAAAAATAAACTAGTTGTACTAGTTTATTTCTAAAAATATTTTTAATTATTGTTCATCTTCTTGATCGTATTTTTTTTTCTCTTGACGATTTTTTAATTCTTCATTAAAAGCATCAATTTCATCTTGAGGTTCATAAATTGATGAATCAATTTCATATTTTTGTCCTTGCATTGCAGCTGTAATCATTTTTTGATATTCTTCATTTGCAAAAGAAAGTTTTTGTCTATCAATTTTTGGATTTAGAATTAATATTAAAACAATGATAACTCCTGATGCAATTAATGAAATAAAGAATAATCATAATAAAACGCGCAATAATGTAAAGTTTAATTCTCCATCCAATAATGAAGATAGTTCTGTCAATCAAGCTTTATTTTCATTTGCTCAAGTATTTAGTGCATCGCCCTCTTTGCCCAAAATTTCGTTACCAAAATAACTTGCCAGAACACTTAATTGTATATCTGTTCCAAACAAAAACTTAAATCCATTTAGAAAAGAAAAAATCATCATAAATATAAACATTGATGGAACAACAAGTGTCATTCCTGGAATCATAAATTTTTCTTTATATATTTTTGGTGGTTGAACTATTGTATAAACTATCCATCCAATCATTAAAACCATCAAAATTAATATTATTATTCCAAAAATACCATTTGCTCCACTAGAATATATTGAATTACTTAAAGTTCATTTTATTGAAGTAAATTTTTCCAAAACAGTTTGATCAACTGAACTTAAACCATTTAGAGTATCTTTATTTATTGTAAAATAATCAAAAGTTATAAACAATGAAATAACAAAATAAAATAATGCGCTTAAAATTAAAGAAACCCCTAAACCTCATTTAAAATATTTCATATATTTTGGTTTTCCATTATATGGATAAAATCTTTGATCTTGAAGTGGATGCAATGGAAGATTACCATTTTGGGTAAAAGTATTATTAAATTGACTATTAAATCCCGGGATGGGTCCTCCCCCAATTCCAGCACCCGCTGTTTTATTACTTTTCTTATCATTTGGTTTTTCTTTTTGTTTATCAACAACCTCAGGTTCAGGAGTAACAGTTTCTCCATATTTTGCTTTTAATTCTTCTGTTATTTTTGAATTTTCCTTAACAAAGTCTTCTGTTATTTCAAAACTTTCATTGGTCAATTCATCTCTTGAAACTTGTAGGTTATTAAAACAATATGTTTGAAAAAAAACAATGTCTGATAAAATATCTTCTAAACTTTTATTATCTTGTTTTTCAAATTTAATTTTTTCTTTTAAAATATTCACTAGTGATTTTCCAAAAATTGCACTTCATTTTTTATCTTTAAATGTACATTCATGTTCTAATTCTAAAACTAATAAATTATTTATAATTTGAATTGATTGTGTTTTTAATTCAATTAAATACAAAAGATTTGTTCTTAACTTCTCATTTTTAATTAGATTAGCTAATGTTGTAATTGAATTTTGGTATATTTTGTTAGCTTCCAATTTTTTTCTTCCCTTCTGTTTTTAATCTAATTTCATTAGATTAAAAAAACATCTTTAGAAATTTAATTTCAGGAATAACTTTGCTATCATATTTTCCATTTTTAATGTTCTTTTCTAAAGAATACATCACCTTGATTTTATCATTTATCTGCTCTATATTTAATCTATTTTTTTCCAATAATTTTGTCATTCTATATGGATTTACATTTAATTTTGAAAAAATTTCATTATTTGAATAATTTAATTTTTTACATAAAAGAATATTTCTTAATAAAATAAAATTACTTGATAACAATGCTATAAATGAAAAAATATCATTATTCATTTGCTTATAAGAACTTCATTGAGTTAAAAAATTACTTATGTCATTTGAAATAAAACAATTTGCAATTTCAAATGTATCATAGCTATAATACTTTGAAACAATTTCTTCAATTAAATTATTATCAATGTATTTATTTAATGATAATAATTTATCAATTTCATTTGAAAAAATTTGCATACTTTCTGGTATTTTTTCAATGAATAAATCAACTGATTTATGATCAAAATCAATATTTGCTTTTTGCATTTTTCTTATAAAAATGTCTTTCTTTTGATTATATGTAGGCAATTCAATTTTAAATAATCTAACATTTTGTTCTGTAAGTTTTGCAATCTTTAATTTTTTTGAAAATTTTTCAGAATTTAAAGACATGATTATTTCTACTTCAGTATTTTTGATATTAAAAATCTCTTCAATATATTTAATATCAAAATCTTTATGCAATTTAATTTTACTTTCATTAACAAATCAACAATCATTAATTATTATTATTTTTTTATTTGAAAAAAATGAATATGTTTTAATTTCTTCCAGAATCTTAATTACTGAATCATCAATTAATGAGTATTCGTAAATTTCATATTGATTGTTAATATTTATTTTTTCGATTAATTTATTTACTTGTTTTTTTACTAAAAAATCATCTTTTGATTGAACAAATATCATTTAAATCACCTTTATATACTTAATTACTAAAATAAAAAATAATTTTATTTCTTACATTTATAACATTCCTTTTTTTAACTATTTACTTAAATAATATATTAAAAATATACAATATTTTTAATTTTTTTTAAAAAATAACCATTTTTACTATATACTTTATTTGTATATATAATTCTTACTTAAAGGAGGTATTAAAATGGCAAATATAAAATCACAAGAAAAACGTATTTTAACAAATGAAAAATCTAGACTTGCAAATAAAGCATTTAGAAGTAAAGTTAAAACTGCTATAAAAAAAGCACTAGTTGCAAAATCTGAGGATTTAAAAGAAAAAGATGTTTTAGTAAGTGAAGCTGTTAGTTTAATAGACAAATCAGTTACTAAAGGAATATACAAAGCAAATAAAGCAGCTAGAGAAAAATCTAGACTTATGAAATAATATAATTTATAAAGATTTTTAAAAAAACACATTTAAAATGTGTTTTTTATTTTTTTCTTAAAACTAATTTTAAAACTGCTCCTGAACCTCAAACAAATAAACATGAATAAATAATAGTTATAAAAATATTTACAATAATAAAATTAAATTCTGATGTAATTGATTTAAATATAGAATCATAAATATTTGCAAAAGGTAAAATATATGAAATTATACTCATAGCATCAACAGAATTTATTGAAATATCTAAAAAATATGGAGTAAAAATAAAAATACCACCCGTTACTATTATTCCAACTACTCCTGCCATTTTTTCATTTACAAGTGAACCAAACAAAATAGCAAAAGAAATAAAAAACAATAAAATTGGAATTAAAATAATAAAATTTAATAAAAATGATACATTAAAGTTCATTCCAAAACAAAAAGTAATAATTGATAAAAATAAAAATTCAAAATATCCTAATATAATATATGGAATTGAATATCCAATTATTATTTCCACTGGCTTTATTGGTGAAATTGCAATTCTTTTTAAAAGACCTGTCTTTTTTTCTTTAGAAATTGCACTAACAATATATAAACATAATAAAACATATGCAAACAAAGTACTAATTGTAAGTGTTCTGTAAAAATATTCCAAATGATTTGTTTCAGGAATTCTTAAAACACCAATAATTAAAAAAAATATTAAAAATATAAAAGGAAATAAAATTGTCATAAAAATTGCAATTTTATCAGTTAATAACTCAATTAAATTTTTTTTAGAAAAAGCAAATATTCTTTGAAAATTCATTTAAATGCCCTCCGTTATTTTAATAAAAGCATCATCAAAGCTAGAAGTTTTTGTTTTTTCTAACATATTTTCAACTGTATCTATAATTTTTAAGTATGAATTATGCATAATAGCTACTCTATCTGCATATTCTGCTGCTTCTTCTAAATAATGGGTTGTAATAATTATTGTCATTTTATTTTTTTCTTTATGTGATAATAATTGTTTTCAAAGTAGTTTTCTACTTATAACATCCAACCCTGTTGTTGGTTCATCTAAAATTAAAATTTTTGGTTGAGTTATTAAAGCAACAGCAATGCTAAGTCTTCTTTTTAAACCCCCAGATAATTTTTTTGCTTTTATTTTTGCAAACTCAGTTAATTCAAAATCTAAAATTAGTTTATCTAAAATTTCGCCCTTTTGTTTTTTATCCAAATTATATAAATCATAAAAAAGCTCCAAATTTTGTCTGACATTTAGATTATCAGAAATTGCGTTTTCCTGTGGAACTATATTTATTTTTGGAGAGATTTCATTTCAGTTTGTATTAATGTTTTTTCCAAAAATATTAACAGAACCTGAAGTACTATTTATCATTTTAGTAATTATCTCCATTGTTGTTGATTTACCAGCACCATTAGTTCCTAATAAAGCAAAAATTTCTCCTTCATAAACATCAAAAGAAAGATTAAAAACAGCAATTTTTTTACCAAATTCTTTTTTTAAATTTTGAACTTGTATAATACTCATTATTTATCACCATTGAAATAATAACATTAATAATCTCCTAAGTAAGCATATATTTTACTTAATTATAATTTTATTTAATTCTCAACAACTAATTTTTTCTTATTTTTAGTAATTATTTTTGAAATAAATTCATTAATTCCAATATATACTATTGGTAATACTAAAAGATATAAGAGAAGTAATAATAAAATTAAAATATCCTTTAAAGTAACTGTATCAATAAAGCCAAATGAAAAAATAATTGCTAATAAATAACTAATTGAAATAAAAACAAATAAGATGATAAATAAAACAGTAAATATTTTTTTATAATTTTTGCTATTTTCTTTATTTACTAATAAATCTTGTTTACTTATTAAAACAATTATTAAAAAACAAGTGGTAAAAAAATAAATAATATTTTATAGCCATTTTTATTAATATTTTTTAAAAATTTTAATTGATAAATTAATGAAATTACTATTAAAGTAATTGGTAAAAATTGAAATGATGTTAATCAAATAAACATATTTCATGATGTTCATCTGAAAAAAATACCAATAATTAAAACTGGAATTAAATATGTTAATCTGCAAAAAATTGATGATATTGTATTCAAAAATAAGATTTTTAAACTTTCTTTGTTTTCCTCTTTCATTAATCCATTCTCCTCAAGTAAGAAAACTCGCTTCGCTCGTTTTCTAATATCTTGCCCTTTCGGGCAAGTACACAACACTATCTATAATATAACAAAAAAAGCGCAAAACATAAATGTTTTTTGCGCTTTTAATTTTTATAAATTTAAATCAAATAAATTGTTTAAATAATCTCTTCACCATTCTTGAGAACCATAGAAATTTTTATCATGTAGAAAATCGATAATTAAAATAAATCAATGTTTATAGTAAATTAAATATATATGCTAGAAATTTTTTCTAAAATATTTTTCCTATCGCAATTATAATTGCTAAAGTCATAATAGAATAAATCATAATTGAAAAAGTAACATTAAATGCAAATAAGTTTTGAATTGATTTCAATAAATCTGTTGTTGCAACTCCTGCAGTTACAATAGGAGAAACAAATTTACTAAAACCTGTAAAATCAATTAATGTATTTACGGCTCATATAAACCCATTTGCAATACAACCCATAATATTTGTTATTCCACATTTTTGGTAAGGAATATTAAAAAATTGGTCTGGAGAATTTACAACATTATTTCAATCATCACTATTATAAATAACAAAATTAAAACCATAAAAATTAGATTTTTTACTTTCTATATTATTAGCATTACCTGTATTAAGTACGGTAGATTCAATTTTAGCAGTAACAGAATTAAAACCTTGAACATTTTTATCAATTGTATAAGCTTTTATTTCATTCAAATAATTTGTACTTCCGACTTTTATATACTGACCTATTATATCTTTGGAATTTAAATAACTATAATAATTTAAATTAGTATCATAGTTTATATTACTAATATTTTTATAATTTAAATTGATATTTGGTGGGTAAGGAGCATTACCACCATTATAGTCTAATCTACTTATTAATAAAGTTTTAGGGTATAAATTAAACCCATTTTTAATGAACATATTATAATTTAAATTTATTTTTTTCCAAACTCCATTTTTATCTTTATAATTAGGAACTATAAATTCAACAGAGGTTAATGGGTTTAATTCAAAAAAATATTTAGTTAAATCAACAAAAAAACTTTCATAATAATTTGCCATTTCTTCTTTAGCAATACTTCTTAAATAATCTGAAAACATAAAATTAAAAACTAAATTATTTGCATTAAATAAGTATGGACTTTGATTTTCAATTAAAGGTGTAAAAAAAATACCTAAAAAAATTATTTGAATTTAAATGAGTATCTAATTTTTCACTAAAGCTTTTATCAACTTTATTTTCATAATAATGAATTAAATTATATCTAAATTCTTTAATTTCAGAATCATAAACAATATTAAAAGTTCAATCTTTATTTTGCTTATCATTAGAATATAAATTAATTTCATATAAAATCTTTCCTTTATGCCTCTTACATGTCCTTCATAACCCTTACCATCAACAGCGTGATCTAAATAATGGTGACCAAATTCATGAAGTAGAGTGTTGAATCTATATTCATCCTTTAAATCCAAGGATATAACTATTTTTTCCCCATTGGTGAACCCTCCTTCCCCTTCGGTGGACATTGCGAATTCCAAATCAAAAGGTTTTACACTTTTTAAGAAATTAACCAATGGGGTGAATTCTTTATTGTTTTTAATTTTTTCTTCTTTTATTTTCATTATTTTGTTTATTTCTAATTCTTTCATATCAGTTTGTGTTGCATCAAACAAAACAACCTTTTTGTATTTAAAAAATTGTTCCTTACACTCCAAAGGGCAATTTTTGGCATATTGATGTTCTTTACAGAGTTTTAAATGTGACAATACATAAAAAGCTTTAGATCCCTTTTTAACATTTATCCCATCTTTTAACCAAGAATTAAAAGTTCTTAATTCTGTTATATTTTTTGATTGAGACAATATGTGCTATGCTTGTCTATTTAATTATAACGACTACTAAAAATATTTTCCGCTTAAATCAAATTATAAAATTAAGAATTTTTAATTTTTATTTCATTATATTTTCAATAGTTTCAAAGTCTATTTTATTTTCATCTGATACAGGTAAAGGTATTGATTGTTTCAACAAAACTTCCCTAGTAATTGTTTTACCATGTGAATAAATTCTTTTTCACTTTAAACTACAAATTTTTGCTATGAAAATACCCACATTAACATTAACCTCAAATTTTGGTTTTAATACAAAAACAGATGTTGTAGCACAAAAATAATCATCTTGAAAATAAGTCATCCCTGCTCCTCCATCGCCTTGTGAAACAACAGTAAATCTTTTAGGTTTAAAAATCTTCTTAGGGTTATAACAATAACCACCAATACCGTTGTTATTTTTTTTAGCATTTATGCAAGCTATTTTATTTTCATCATCAAAGTTGTACAATGGTTTATCTAAACCTTTTCCCTCAATTTCGAAAATATCAGAAATTAAAAACTCTTTTCAATTATAAGAACTCATTTCTTTGAATTTAGTGCTGATTTTTAAATCTATTTTGCCTTCATTCTTATACAAAATTTCTATTAAATTTTTCTCTCTCATTTCATAATCTATTTTTGCTGCTTGAAAAATTTCTGATGAAAAAGAATTTATATCAAGTGTAGGTTCTATTAGTCAATCATCTTTTTCAGTGACTTCTTTAATTATAGGTTTTTGATTTTGGAAACTAATCATAGCTTCCTCTTCATTTATAGGAACTCTACCCGATCTCATCCTAATTTCATACCCATCATTACTAAAATCATATAATTCTATTACTTGTTTTTCTAATTTAGCGTGAGATTCAAAAACAATTATGCAAGTTTCTGTACTAGCGTTTGGTTCAAAAAGTTTATTAGGTAATTTTACAGATTTTATAATTTTGTGTTTTGAAAGAATTTCTTTTTTTAGTTTTAAATTATCATTTTGCTTATCACCTCTACCTAAAATACAATTTATAGGTAATATTGTTGCCAGTTTTCCGCCTTCTTTCATATTATTCAATGCTTCTAAAACAAATTTAAGTTCTTTATCTTTTTGAGAAAAAGGTGGATTCATTAAAACTTTATTATACTCACCTTTTAGTTGAGGTAACTTTTTAAAACAATTTTCTTCAAAAATATTACTTGCACCGTCACCATGGAGTAACATGTTTATTCCTGCCAAAGTTGCATTGAAACTCAAATTTTCAATACCTATAACCCTTTCCTCCATTATTTTCTTTTTTTCATTTTCATCATCAGTTTCGTTTAGCATATTTGTTAGAGCATTAACTAAAAAAGTCCCCGATCCACAAGTAGGATCCAAAACAGTATCGCTAAATTTAATATCAATAATTTTATACATAAGTTGAGCTATATGATCTGGTGTAAAAACCTCACCTTTTTCATTAGAGTTAGCTGAATTTCATTTTCTAAAAATTTTCAAAAAACTATTCATTGTGTCATGACCTTTTTTATCAGATACATTAATGAAATTGTAAACTGTTGAAATTTCAGAAATTATTTGAATAATATCGCTTATTTTTGTTTTATTCAAAGATGGATCATCTAACATTGTTTTTATAAATTCTTTTTTTTCTTGTCTTGTTTTTGGTTCATTTAAAATAATTTCTTCAATAGCTGATTTAATGTTTCTGATAATGTTTTTAGTGCTATCTCCACTTATATCTTTACCAAACTTTTGACAAAGCATAACGGAACCTATAAATGGGACATTCATTTGTTTATCTATTGATGAATCTCTAAACATATTTGCTAATTTCTTAGCAGAGTTATTAACTATATCTTCGTTAGTTATTTTATTATTGAAATATTTCGAAATGTAATATTCAGCATTTTTAGGTTCTATTTCTTCTTCCATTAAAACACCATTAATAAAACATTGAAAAAAAATGCCAGAATATTTAAAACCAACATTATTTTTATTTTGTTCTAATTTCAAATAATCTTCTAGTTGCCCAGAAAATTCATTACCTTCTGCTTTAGCATCTAATATGAAAGTTACTCCATCCATGTAATAATATCCGTCTGGTTTTCTACTTATTTTTTCTCCTAACTTTTTATCTTTTGGAGTAGGATATATAAATAAAGTTCCATCCGTTTTATTTTCTATACCTATAATTTTATTGAAATATTTAACATTTTCAAACTCAGTTTTTTTCATATTTCACCGCCTTTATTCTAATTCTCGGTCAATTGAACCAAATATTCCATTTATCAACTTTTCATCATTTAGTATTTTTTCTTTTTGAGATTTAAATACTCTTTTTATTTCATTATACTGAGAAGCTGTTAAAATAATTTTTTGTTCATCAATCGGTAAACTTTCAAATTCTTTTTTAGCATTGTGAGGTTGAGAAATTTCTCTATCCTCTTGTTGTCTTTTCATTTTTTCTCACTTTTCTTTTTCTGCTGCTTCAGCTTGTTGTTTAATAAATTCAACTTCTTTTGCATACAATAAATGTTTTTCTCAATTCTCATCTGTTAAAGGTTTATGGGTTTCAATATAATATGGACCTTGTAAATATTCAACTTCTTTTTTAAATAATTCTTCTGCTTTCAATCTTATATTAGGTCAATTTTGTTTTACTCTTTCGATTGTTGCATCATCTGGTCTTGTTGTTGAAGGATAAGTATTATAAAGTGGGGGATAATTGAAAAATGGGTGGTGATATCAAAAAGCTATGTTTATAAAATTAAATACAACTTCAGAAGCTGTTGATCTATAAGGTTCTATTACACCATATCCTAAATTATAGTATTCACCTTCTTCTTTCATCTCTTCATTTCACTTTTCTTTTTGTGAAACAAAGTCTGCTCACAAATAAGCAAGTCCAGTTATATAATTATAATCTTTGTGTTGTTGAATTGATTCAATTGATAAATTAATAGTATGAGGTTGGTGTGTGTTTGACTCATGTGTTGGTCACCTAATTCCTACACTCAATGGATCATTCAACGTTCCATGAGCAACAATGTATTCTCAAAAAACCATCTCAAATAGGTGAATCACTTGGAATTTGAATAGGAGCACCATGCATTAGTCGATTAAATATTTCAACACCTTTTTCTATTTCATCAATTTCATATTGATAACCTTTTTTAGCTCTTAGATCTCGTGTTTTTCTACAATCATCAATTGCAGCGTTTTCTCTTATTAAAAGAAAATAAAATCTCAACTCTGATAAAAAATCAGCTGAAATACCTTCACCTGTCTCTAAAAGTTTTCTATTACGCGTTGATTTTTGAAATGAATCAATCCAATTTTTATGATTATAATTTGGAATTAATCAATCATTTGGAATTGTTAAATTGTTAGTATATTTTTTTTGTTCTAAGTCTCACCATGATTTAAAACCTTTCTTTTAGATTATTTATAAATTAATTATACCATCAAAAAACAAAAAAAACATACGAAGTATGTTTTGAAAATGTTATTTTCCTTGTTTTTCATCAAAACGATAGTTTTGATTTTTAAATTCATCTTTAATGTGACTTTCTTTTTTCTGATTTTTGTGTTTTCTTAAAATTTCTAATTGTTCTTTATTTAAGTTTCTATTTATATTTTTTTGATTTTGTTTTCTAACTTTTTTATCTTTATCATTTGCAGTGTATTTTTCTAAAATAGAATTAATATCCTTTTTAGTTTCACTGTTTCTATTCATTGAAGAAAGAGTTTTGAAATCATCTTTTTGACCTTTTTTATCTAAATTTAGATCAATTCCTTTTTTCTTCATTCAGTTTTCTTCTTTTGAATTAAATTTTTGTAATTTAGATTGAGCTTTTGAAGGGAATAAATCACCATGTTTAGCTGCTTTATATTCTAATTTAGTTTTTCTTCAATTATGAATCCTACGAGCATTATCATTTTTAGAATCTGATGAACTAAATTTAAGATAGTCGTATCTTGCTTGTTGTTTTTTGTGTTTTCTTTCTTTTTTAGCAAGTTCTTGTTGGTATAAGAGTTTTTGCATTCCTGAATCTGTAGAAGAAATTTTGTCTTGGATATTTGACTTGTATTCTTCAAAGTTTTTGCTTTTTTTGGTTTTTTTAGCTTCTAACTTAGCATTACGAATTTCTTCCTGTTTAGCTCTTTTGACAGGATCTTTGTCTATAGGTGAATTTTGCTTAACTCAATTTTGCACAGCTTGTTTTTTTGTGCTAATGAGTTTCTAAAACCTGCTGTTTTAGCACTCATTCCAGACCTTGCTTTAGCAGAATAAATAGATGAAAGAGCCATAGCAGCTAAACCAACAGCTCCCCCTGTTTTTTTAGCTATTTTAAGTGCTGTTCCAGCAGCTCCACCGGTAAAGGTGTCAGCACCTGATAACATAGTTATTGTTATTCTCCCTAAAATTAAAATTTATTTCAATTCATTCAATTAATAGCAAAATACCAGATTTTAAAATAAATAATTTGAAATTAAGCATTCAGCTATAAAATAAAAAAAATATTATTAATATTATTCGATATTTTTTTTGTTTTCTTGAAAATTTAAAAACTTTTTTGTTTAAAAAATAACTTAATAAATAAATATTTAGATCACTAAAATTTATTAAATAACTTAAACCTAAACCTAATAACTCTAAATATATTTCGTTATTTTCTCTTCTTTGAAAAACAAATAATTTTGTTAAAGAATTAGATTCATTTATCAATTTATAAAATCAATATTTTACTCCATATCTATTAATTTGATATAAATTAGCATTTTGGATTTTTTATTTTACATTGTTATTTAAAAGATAGTTATTAAAATTAAATTCTCAATAATTAGCATTAACACTGATCTTTTTAAATTCCCCTATTGCCTTTACATACTCCCCTACTGAGAACTTTTGCTCCCCTACTTGTAAATAATATAGACTTTTATATTTTTTTAAATAAAATATATTTTTCCTTTACTTCACTCACTTGATAAGTATTTGAATTTATAAAAATATTTACATCAAATTTATAAAAAATTAAAAAATATTTCAAAAAAAATAAGTAATATAAAAAATTTATACTTCTTTTTTATTTTTAAAATATATGGTATTCAACATACAAAATAAACAAAAATACAAATTAAAATAAATGTTAAAAAAAGAAAATTAAAAAAGCAATTTTGGAATATCTTTTGAATAAAATTCATTAATAAAATTACTTCCTACATAGATTTTTTTAATTTTTTTTTAAGCAATCATCTTAATCATTTTTTATATCATTTAAAATAAGAACAGTTTTTTTAGAAATATTTTCACTAACATCTTTAGATTTAAAAAACTCAAAATTCACTATATATCTACTTGTTTTAACTATTTCAGTATTTTCAAGTGGATATACTATAATTTCATTTTTTTTAAGTAATTCTTTATTATTATCAATACTAAAAAAATTATATAAATAATCAATTTTCTTTTCTTCAATAAAATTATCAAGATCATTAATTTTATTTTCATTTGTTAATTTTATTGGTAACAATCGATTCTGTTTTAACTTAATATCATACTTTACTTTAAAATAAACTTGATAAGTTTCTAAATTTGTAATTTGACTATTTTCTTCTTTTGAGGAATTAGATAATAAATAGAAAACAACTCCATCCAATAATGATATGAATAAAATAATAAAATATTTAAAATTTTTCAAATTATTTTCACCTCCTAATTTTTATCGCTTATTTTCTTAGAATATAAAAAAAATATAAATATGTTTTTATATTCTAAATTAAGTTTTATAATTATTAAGAGAGTACTTATTATTTAATTTTATTAAGTTTCTATTTTAAAACAGAAAGGAAAAAATATGGAAAAAAAGTAAAACAAAAAAATGAATTGAATTTTAATTCTATTGAATTTGAAAATAAAGCAACAGTTCATTTAACAAAAAGAGAATGGATTTTAAGATATTCAAATCCATTTATTGCTTTAATGTTTATGGCAGGACCAATGATAATTATTACATTAGTAAATGGACTATATGGAATTGTTGATAAACAACTAACTTTAAACTTTGCAATTAGTGAAGTTGAAAAATTATATGAAAATTTTTTAAATCAAACTGGAGGACCTGGAATTAATATTTATGCTGATTCTCTAGTAAATGAATCTCAAACAGATATTTTTAAACAAGTTATTAACGTATCAACACAATATTCAAATTCAGTTGTAGTATTGTTATCTGCAATATCAATGTTGACAGCTGTAGGTACTGCAATTAGTTTTGGAAAACACATGGGGGCTAGAAATCAAAATAAAATGAATGAAACATTTATTAATGGAATTATTCAAACATTTTTTTCATCATTTTTTATAATGTTAATAATGTATTTTCTATCTCAATATATCTTAGTTTTTCAATCAGGAGTTGATTTTGCAAATAAGGACTCTGCATTATCATATTCTTTATCGATTGAATATTGTAAAATGTTTGTCTTTGGTTTTCCACTACTTAGTTTTGGAACATTCTTTACAACAATGTTAAGAACTGAGGGCAAAATTTATACTGTTATAGCAATTCAATCAATATCATTAATTATAAATATGGTTTTAGGTTACATCTTTTTAGATATATTAAAACTTGGAATGGCTGGTGCTGTTTATGGTTCAATGGTAGCTTGAGCATTTATGATTATTGCATCAATCATAGTTATTGTTTTTTCAAAAAATACATTTTTAAAACCAAAATTTAGTAGTTACAAATTTAATCTAAAAGAAAATGGTGAAATTTGATTAAACGGAGTTGGTCCATTTGTTTTAAGTGGATCACTTGCAATTATTAGTGCTGTTTCAACAAGAATGATTGGTACAATTCAAGATGGAAATCAATTATATTTAGATCATGAAGCTATTAAATTTACATTTTATGCTGATACAAAAAATCTAAATGGTACTCAAAACACTGAGTATATTACAAATGCTGTTAGAGTATTAAGTTCTTCATTTCCATGATCTACTATTCTATATGCACCTGTAATTGGAATTATGCAAGGAGGAGTAAATTCTGTTGCTTATAGTTATGGGGCAAAGAAAAATATAAAAATGCTAAAAATTGTTAAAGCTGCAGCAATTGTTAATATATCTTGATTATTATCTGCTCTATTAATATTAATTTTCTTTGGAGCATATATGATGCAATTATTTTCAGGACCAACAACTGGAAGTTGATCTGGAGACGACAAGCGTTGATGATTTGTAATGTATAATTCTTGTCTATTATTTCCCTCAGTAACCTATACAATCATGCTTTACTTTAATGGAACAACACAAGGAACAACTTCAACAATTATTGCAGTTATTAGAACCTTTGTATTTCAATTAGCATTTGTATTTATTGGTTATTATGCAGCAAAAGCAGCATCAAATGATGGTTCAAAAGATTGATTATACTTTTTATGTTATTCATTTGCAGAAATGCCTGCTGCCATTATTGCAGGAATTATTTTTTATTTAAAATGAAAAAAAGTTGACAAAGCAACTTTTATTGATGTTAAAGATGATTTTGAAGTTTCCAGTTTTGAAGAAACTCAATTTTCTCAAATTATTATTGATAAAAGAACAATTTTAAAATCAATTGATTTTCAAATAAAAAATATTTCAAAAAAAATGAATTTAAATGAAGACAATGAAAATATTAAAGAACTTCAAGAAATTATGTATTATAGAGAACAGTTGATAACTGAATTAAAATTTTTAAAATTAAATCAAAAATTAAAAAATAAAAATAAACAAATGGATTGAACATTTAAAGAAGAAAATTATTTTATAAATGAAATAAAAAATTTAAAAGAAGAAATAAAAAATTTAAAAGAAACTTTTAAATAAATTTTTTTAAAAAAAGATAAGCTAAAATTTGACTTATCTTTTTTTTATTTTTTTCCAGTATTTTTTATTAATTTAAAATGATAAGTACAATAGTAACTCCCTAATGATACTTTTTTTGTTTTAGCAATACACCCAGAGTAGTTGCATGTTGCTGTTAATGCCATATTCTACACCTCTTAATCCTATTTGTTTAGAAGTTTTAAATTTAAATTTATCACAAACTTCCAAATTAATTTTATTTTAAATACTCATTAAAAATTAATTTAATTTAAAGTGTAAAATATTTTAATAAAATAAAACATTATTTTATTTTATTAATTTTAGTTAAAAGAGATTCATACTGATTTTTATAATCTTCAAATTTTTGTTTTTCTATTTCTACTTTTTCTAAACTTGCTTTATTTATAAAATTTTCATTTGAAAGCATTTTTTTACTTCTTTTAATTTCTTTTTCTAAGATCAATAATTTTTCATTTAATTTAAAAATAATTTTTTCATTATCTAAAAAATCATCATTAGAAATTTCTATAAAATAATCATTAATCTGAATTGATGTAAAATCTTTTATTTCATTTTTATTTAATATAATTTTTGAATTAGTAATTTTTTCAATAATTATTTTTATGAATTCAAATTTACTTTCAATTTCTTTTTTACTTTTTGAATTATCTAAATTTAAAAATAAATTTAAGAAAATACTATTTTTAATATTTTGTGAAGCTCTAAATTCTCTAATTGCTGAAATTATATCTTTTAAATGTTTAAATCCATCTAATTTAAAATTGTATTCTTCTTTCAATCAACTTTCTTTTAAAATTGTTTCTTTTAAATTTAAAGTTGAATATATTTCTTCTGTAACAAATGGTGTAAAAGGATGAAGCATCACTAAAATTTGTTTCAAAACATATCCCAAAGTTGCTTTTGTTATTTCAATATCTTTTGAGTTAAATTTATCACTTAACATTTTTACTTTTGCAAGTTCAATATATCAAGAACAATATTCAGTTCAAATAAAATTATATAAAATTTTTCCTGCAACTGTAAATTCATAATTATTCGCAGCTTCATAAACTTCTTTTTGACATTTATATAATTTATTTAAAATTCATTTATCAATTAAATTATCTTCTTTTAAATTTTTAATAATTTCTTTAAACTCAGTATCAGAATAAACTTTATCAATATTTATTAAAACAAATCTTGAAGCATTTCAAATTTTATTAACAAAATTTCAAGTTGAAATTATTTTTTCTTCGCTATATCTTAAATCTTGACCTGGACTTGAATTTGTTAATAAGAAAAATCTAAGTGAATCAGCTCCATAATTTTCAATAACCTCCATTGGATCAATTCCATTACCAAGTGACTTTGACATTTTTTGCCCCTTTTCATCTCTAATTAATCCATGAAGTAAAACATCTTGAAAAGGCTTTTGATTTGTAAATTCAAGACTTTGAAAGATCATTCTTGCTACTCAAAAAAAGATAATATCATAACCTGTTACTAAAGTTGAAGTAGGAAAATATCTTTGCATTAATTCTGAAGAATCTTTTGGACTTCATTGCATTGTTGCAAATGGTCAAAAAGCACTTGAAAATCATGTATCTAAAACATCAGTGTCACGAATCCAATTTTCTATATCTTCTGGGGGATTTACATTTACATAAATTTCATTAGTCTTTTTATGATATCAAACAGGTATTTGATGTCCCCATCATAATTGTCTTGAAATTACTCAATCATGAATTGACTCCATTCATTTATTTAATGTGTCTGAAAATCTCAATGGAAAAAAATTAATTTTATCTTTTGAATTTTGAAGTTTTAAAACTTCTTCTGCAAGTGGTTTCATTTTTACAAATCATTGATCTGAAATAAGTGGTTCAATAATAGCATTACTTCTTTCAGAATAACCAACTTGGTGAATTATTTCTTCTTCTTTCAAAAATAGATTTTCTTTTTCTAATTTAATAATTATTTTTTTTCTTGCTTCAAATCTGTCTAAACCAATAAATTCATTTGCAAATTCATTCATTGTTGCATCATCATTCATAACATTTATTTGTTCAAGATTATATTTTATTCCTAATTCAAAATCATTAACATCATGTGCTGGAGTACATTTCATTACACCAGTTCCAAAATCAATTTCCACATATTCATCTGCAATTATTGGAATTATTTTATTATTTACAGGATTTATTACATTTTTTCCAATATATTTTTGATATCTTTTATCTTTTGGATTTACAACTAAACAAACATCTCCAAACATTGTTTCAGGTCTTGTTGTTGCAACTGTTAAAAAATTATTTATATCATTTTCTAAAAAATATTTAAAATAATACATTGCTCCTTTTGTTTCTTTATAAATTACTTCAATATTTGAAATTGTTGTTTTTTGAATTGAATCTCAATTTACTATTTTTTTACCTTTATAAATTAATTTCTTTTTATACATTTCTACAAAAATATAATTAACTATTTTATTTAAGTCTTCTGAATATGTAAATTTTTCTTTTGAATAATCAAGCCCTAAACCAAGTTTTGCCCATTGTTTTCTAATTTTTTCTGCATATTCTTCTTTTCATTCTCATACTTTTTCAATAAACTTTTCTCTTCCTAAATCATATCTAGAAATACCTTGTTCTTTTAATCTTTGTTCAACTTTTGCTTGAGTGGCAATGCCTGCATGATCCATTCCAGGAATTCATAGAGTATCAAAACCATTTAACTTCTTAAATCTAATCAAAAAGTCTTGTAATGCCCCATCTCAGGCATGACCAAGGTGTAATTTTCCAGTTACATTTGGTGGAGGAATTACTATAGAATATGCAGGTTTTTTTAAATCAAATTCTGCACAAAAAATGTTTAAATCGATTCATTTTTTATATTTATCTTTTTCAACTTCTAAATGATTATATTTTTTATCTAATTCTTTCATTTTAAACCTCCATAAAAAAATTCCTATTTTTAATTTATAAATTAAAAATAGAAACGAATATTTTTTTCAATTCGCGGTACCATCCTAATTGACTATTTCAAGTCCACTCAAAAAATATTAACTTTTATATGCTTATACAACCTTCAATAAAATTAAATACTGATTCACACCAAACATCAGTTCTCTGAAACCTTATAAGCTATTACAAGATAATTATAGCAAGTAATAATAGTCTTTTTTCAAATAAATAAATAAAAAAGACTACTTTATATAGTCTTTTTTCTATTATTTTAAATCCGACAATAAAATAATAAGATATCAACTTGTTTTTTAACTAAATAAATTTAATGAGTTAAATCTATATAGTGGTGGACATGTTGATTTCTTAATTTCCTTTCATTTATCAGATTCTAAACTTTTAATAAAATTTAAAATTTTTCCATTTCTTTCAAATAAAAATGCTTTTTGACTTTGTGCTTTTTCTCTAATAAAGATTTCTTTTGTTTCACCAAACATTTGTTTTCTATTTTCTTCATTTTTGCTTTTTTTTGAAATAATTTTTAGTTGTTGATCAATATCTTCATAAAACATTTTCATAGAAATTTTATAATAAACAAAAACAATACTTCCAAAAATTATTGATACGAATCCAGAAAAAATTAAAATAAATAATTTATTTAAAACAATTTTAAAGCTATCCTCTTTAAAATTTACCATTACTTTTTCAAAAATATCAAAAGTTTGAATTTGATTAACTTCTAGATTTTCATTTGTTACAGCTATTATGTTGTAAAAACTTAATGCAATAAATGGAGTTAAAATTAAAATTGATCTTATAAAAATTGAAAGGTTTTCTCTTTTAATTATTCAATTATAATCTTTTACAATTGATTGTTTTATTTCATAATTCTCAATAAAACTTACCATTTCAAAAAAAAGTTTTCTTAAAATTAAAGCAGTAATAAAAAATCCCAATAATAGCTTAGCATATATAAGCATTCTAGATTCTCATACAGTTTCAACATAATGATCTAATAATGGAGATAACAAAAAAAGTGCAACTAAGATACCAATTGTTGCATAAAGTAATATAATTCCTTTAGAATCTTTAATAATTCTTTTAGATTTTCCTATTACTTTCATAAAAAAATTCTCCTACTACACTTATAATAAACAATTTTAGAAAATATTGCAAATTTTAGAAAATGTTGGGTTGTATAAGAGTGCTAATTTGTCACTTATACTAACTATTCACGATGAATATAGTCATATTTATTATTTTGAAGATACAAGAACTAATATTTCCTTAATAAACAAAGAAAATATAAAAAAACTTCATTTAAAAATAAAGTTTTTTTAAGTTAATTTTGTCTATAATTTAATAACTTGATCCAAATTTTTATTTCCATCTGAATTTGTATTATGAGAAATATACAAGATTGTTTTATTTAAATCACCTACTAAATTTTCAATAATTTCTCGATTATTTTTATCTAAATTTGCAGTAATTTCATCTAAAATCATAATTTTCTTATTGTGAACTAATGCTCTTGCAATAGCAATTCTTTGCATTTCTCCTTCAAATAAATTTTTTGATTCACTATTTATCTCAGCATCAAGACCATTGTTTTAGTTTTATTTAGTACTAGTGTATTAAATAAAAATGCATTAGTTTTTACTTCGATTTCATAAAGTGCATTTAACTGGTAATTTTTTATTGACTTTAAACCTAGATATTCTCTAAGAAAAATATATGAATCTAATATATATTTATTGTCAGTAAAAACTTTACTTCATGTCTGCAAAAATCAAAAATTTCATTGCTTATATTATATATTTTTCCATTATAATTGCTAGATATTCATTGAAACTTCTGATATGTTTTTCCTTGCTCACTATTCATAATTTTTTTATATGTATTTACCTTATTAAAAATATCATCAATGTCTTTATATTTTTCTCTTTCTACATAATGATTGTAAATACTTTTATATTTTTCTGGAGTATTGTAAAAATCTTCAATTCTTGTGACAAATATTTTAAGTTTTTCATAAATACTTGAGACCTTTTCATTATTATGAATCATTAATACAAAATCATTCAGTTCTTCCAATTTATTATAGACAACCTCAGAGGCCACTTTTTTTTTCAGTAATAAATAAGGAAGTTTCATTTCTATCAATTATATTTGCAATTAGATTTACTATTGTTTGTGATTTTTCTGTACCTGGAGACCCAAACAAATAAATTGATTATTTTAATGCAGAATTTATAGCACTTTTTTGTGAATAATCTAATGTAGATATAGTTTTTATATCATTTTCACTAAATTCCTCATTTCTTAAACCAATGCTATCTCCACTTTCACTTAGTAATTCGTCTATAAAACCATCATCTAATTCTTCCAATTTTTTATATGCAGATAAAATACTACTACTTGCAATATTGTATATTCCTATACTACATAAATTTAAAGCATAAACATTATCAAGTATATTTATATTTTTTTCAAAAAATCTTTTTGCTTCATCATCTTTTGTTTTTAATGCTACATATGAATCATACTGATTTTCAAATGCATTTAAATATACATCTATATTATTAAATTTATATCCTATATTTGTTAGTAAATTGGTAAGATATTTTTTGATACTTTCAAAATCATTAATTTTTTCATCATCTAGTTCCAAGAATTCGTATGTTTTTTTACTGGTTGTCGCTATTATATTAAATAATGGATTATTTAATATCTTATCTTCATTAATTGAAACTTTAAAAATCTTAGGAGTAACATTTTCTAAAGAGACTGATTGAAGAATCAATGGACATCTAAAATAGTCCTTATTTACTCTTTCAATTATTGCACTTTCAATATAGTATCTACCCATATATAATGTATGTAAATTTGTCTCTTCATAAGATTCCTTAAATTTTTTTAAAATTTTATTTATCTCATATAAAAAATTAAATGCATTCTTATAATCTTTATCAGATTGATTAATATCCATAAATGAGATAAAAAATTCATCATATTGCATTGCTTGCTTTAAACTTATAGGGTTTTTGTCATTTCTACCACGTCTTAGAAGATTGTATTTTTCCAACTTCATTAAATTAATTGATGTACTATTTTTTTTAAATTTATCATAAAAAATAGAGGTATTTTTACCGCTATTTAGTAATATTCCCTTAAAATCTTTTAATAAATCTTTTGAATTCATAAAACTTTTTAACCTCAATATTATCATTATAATACAGCAAACTATTGATAATCAATAAAAATGTAAAAGTTTTATTTTAGAAAAAGCTGAGCTAAAATAAAAGTTATTTACATATTTTACAATATTTATTTTAATTATATTACTAAAATAATTTTCCTTATCTATCTACGAAATATTTTTATCTTGATTATCTAAATTTTTTTCAAGTAATGCTTCAATTTTATTTAAGACTGAAAAATAAAATATTCCTCAATCCAAAGCTGCTTTTCTTTTAATATTTTTTATTTCCTTTCAATTTTTATTAACTTTAAGAAAAATGCACCCTCCAATTCAAGATAAAAAACAAAACAGTGTTGCTATACTAAAAATAAAAAGTAAACCAATTTTATATCATCTTATATTAATTGATAGTCAAAAACCAACAATAATAGCTAAAATTAAAAATAAAAAAAATAAAAAAATTGAAGATGCCATTATTTTAAAGACTTTTTGCTTTATTTTAACTATAGAATTTTCCATTTAAATCTCCTATTAATAGATTAATTTAATTATAATGTATTTATTTAATTTTTTTAACTTCTAAAATCAATATTTTTTCAAAAATATTGATTTTAGTAAAATAAATAATATTTTTATTACCTTAGCTTTTATATTAAAGTGAATGAAAAAAAATTCATAAATTTATCAAAAAAATGTTATTATTTGTAAAAATAAAAAATTGGAATGAACAAGTTTTTCATAGTGTTAAATATAGAATTAATTATGAAAGGAGTGAAAAAACTTAATAGAATGTTCATACAAATAAAAAACCATTACATACAAAAATAAATACA
Source organism: Spiroplasma taiwanense CT-1 (assembly GCF_000439435.1). Lineage (NCBI taxonomy): Bacteria > Bacillati > Mycoplasmatota > Mollicutes > Entomoplasmatales > Spiroplasmataceae > Spiroplasma > Spiroplasma taiwanense. The sequence goes on along the minus strand of NC_021846.1, from coordinate 550,003 downwards.
AAAATACATATTTTATAACAATAAAAATACTCATTTAAAAACATTAATTTTAATTCAATAATTGTCTATGCATAATATAAAGTTTAATGTTTTTAAGCTGAGTATTATGCTTATTTTATTTTATAAAGGAGAAAGCAAATGATAATTGATAATAAATTACTCACTACTAAATATTTTGATGAAGCATTAAAGAATTTAATTGAAATTTTAAAAATACTAAGTATACAAAGTAAACCATTACCTGGAGCAATATTTGGATTAAAAACAATCGAAGTTTAAACTTTACTTTAGACTTAGCAAAAAATGAAATTGAAAAACTTATATTAAACCAGAAGGACATTATGGCTTTTTAGAATATGGAAAAGGAAGAGATATTTTTCTTATAGTAACCCATCTTGATATTGTAAGTCTTCCAGAAGACCAGAAGTTCAATAATATAGAGATTATTCCTAAAATTGAAAAAAATAAAATATATGCACGAGGTATAAATGATGATAAAGGCCCTGCTTTTATGGCAATCTATGCTTTAAAATACTTAATTGATCAAAATTGAAAACCAAATAATTTTATAGTAAAAATTGTTTTTGGATTAGATGAAGAAAATGAAATGAGATGTTTAAAAAAATACATACAAGACTTTGGAGCACCAACATTAGGTTTTACTCCTGATGGATTTTTCCATGTGTTTATGCTGAAAAATCAGTTTGTTATTTAAATTTTACTGGTAGTTTTAAATGTGATTTTAATATTAAAAAACCAGAAAATGAGTTTTTATCGAATATTTCAGAGCATATTATTTATACTGGTAAAAAAATTACTGATATAAAAAATTATTTGGACTTATACAAAATAAAATATTATATAGAAAAAAATGAATTAAATATTTTAGGAAAAGCCATACAAAATGGTATTGAAATCAAAGTAAATGCCGTTATTTGATTAATAAAAGCTTTAAGCTCAATTAATGTAGAACATCCATTAATTAAATTTTGTGAAAAATACCTATCAAATAATTTCTCTTTAAAAGAATTAGTTGGTAATTTAAATAATGAAAGTGGTTTTTTGACAACAAGACTTGATTATATAGATTTAGATAATGAAAAATTTATTTTAGGACTAAATAATCGACTTCCTGTAACAAAAATGATACAAACAGATTTAATTGATCCTTTAGAAAAATATACAAGTGAATATAATATTAGAATTGGAATATATAGACAAATTTCACAAAATTGTAATGTTGAAGCTGTTGCAATGGGAGGAAGTACCTACGCAAAAGTAGTACCAAATATTATTTTATGTGGAATTCTTGAAGATTTATCAAATTTATCTGCTCATAAAAGTTATAAGTGAGTTTCTATTGAAAATTTAAAAAGAGCATTAGAAGTATATGCAAATGTAATCTTAGAATTAACAAAATAATAAAAAGTAGAAATTTACTTTCTACTTTTTATTTTGAAATTTTAAATAACAATGAATTTAATAAAACTAATAAAGTTGAACAAAACATTACAATCATACCCACTAAAGGAGTTATAAATCCAAACATTGCTAACGATATTATTGTAAAATTATATGCAAAAGCTCAAAATAAATTGGTTAAAATAATATTTCTAGTTTTTTTAGTATAGTAAATTGCATTTACAATTAATTCAATGTCTGGTTTTATTAAACTAATATCTGAATCTAATGATAAATAAGTTGTTGGTGATATTATTGAAATTGACAAATCTGCTTGTTGAATTGCAAGTACATCATTTGCACCATCACCCACAAAAACCACTTTTTGATTTTTTTCTTGATATTTTTTTATTATTTCATATTTGTCATTTGCTTTTTGATTTGAATATACTTCATCAATTTTTAAAGTTGATGCAACTTTATTAGCAATAATTTCATTATCACCTGTAATCATTATTAAATTGTAATTTTGTTTTTTTAATTTTTCTAAGGAAATAAGTGCATTTTTTCTAATTTCATCACTAAATTCAATATAAGCAACTACCCTATTTTCTTCAAGTAAAAAAGAAGTTGTGTTTTCTAAATAAGAATAATCTATACTAATATCTGAATCCAATTTTTTATCTAAATCATTTAATGAAACTAATTTATAAATTTTTTCATCAATTTTGTATTCTAATTCTCCAAGTTTTTCAATAATTCTATTAGAATTAAGCTCAATATTTTTTTCCTTTAAATATTTCATAAAACCCGTTGCAAGTGGATGTATTTGGTTTTTTTCAATAAGTCCTATAATTGATAAATATTTGAATTCTCCTTGATAGTTTTTAACACTTACTTGTCCTTGAGTTAAAGTACCTGTTTTATCAAATGCAATATGTTTTATTCCAATTAATTTTTGAAAAGCATCAGGTTTATTAAAAATTACTCCTTTTTTTCCAGCATTTGAAGCTCCAATAGCAACTGCTATTGGAATTGCAATACCAATTGCACAAGGACAGGCTGCAATCAAAATTGTTACAAATGATTGCATTGCAAAATAAAGATTATTTGGATTTAATCAAAAATATGAAACTAAAAATCCAATAATTGAACATAAAATTAGAAATGGTGTGAAATAAATTAATAATTTATCTACTAAATTTTGCATTCCAGATTTTGTAGATTGAATTTTTAATATTTTTGAAATCATTTGATTTAATAAAGAGTCTTTTGATAAATTATTTACTTCCATTTTTAAATCTTGATTTAAATTTTGCATTCCAGCAAATAAGTTTTGATCTTTAAAAAAAGTTTTTGAATCATTTTCACCATCAATTATTTGGGTTAAAACTGAAGCTTTTTCATTTATCAATTTTCCATCAATTGGAATTACAAAATTTTTTTCAATAAAAATAATTTCTCCTATTTCAACAGTTTTAATATTTTTTTCAATAATTTCATTATTTAAAATGACTTTTACTGTTTTTGGTTGAATTTTTGTAATTTCACTCAATTCATTTGAAATTTTTTTCTTTAATTTGTCATTAATTATATCTCCTGTTTGTAAAAATAAAATTACAAAAATTGAAACTTCAATTAAATTTGGAAATAACCCCACTGCAATTTCGTATATTGAAAAATAAAGTGCAATTTGAGTGGACATAGTTACTAGAAAGTTCATTCCAATTCTTTTTCATTTAAAAATTTCTAAATAACATCTATGAATATACTTTCACCCAAAAAAATAAATAACAAATATAGCAATTGATAATAAAAAGAATTTATTATGACCTATCATAATAAATCAATTATTTGATTTTGCTAAAAACATTGATACTACAATTCAAATACCTAATAATCAAAGTAGTATTAAACAATAAAATAAAATTCTATTTTTAACTTTTCTAGTCATTAATGATTTCGCCTTTATATCCAGCTTTTTTTAATTTCCCTAAAATATTTTTTTCACTAACAATTTGTTCATCAAAAGAGATTTGAACTTCTTTTAATGGAATCAAAACATTATAATCTTGAATATTTAATCTTTGCATTGTTTTATCAATTGTAACTGCACAAGAAGCACAATCTAATGCATCAATATAAATTCTAATTTCCTTATTCATATTTCTTTTCCTTTTTTATTCAAAAAATGATATTAAATTTTTTTCATTTTTTAGTTTTTTTAACATATAATATGCGCTTTTATAATTAATATTTAGTTCTAATCTAAGCCTTTCAGCAGTAATTTTTGAATTATTTAGAAAAATAGCAATAGCTAAAAACCATGTTTTTAAAGGTAATTTTGAATTTTCAAAAATTAAATCCTTTCTTGGGTAAATAAAGTTATTACAACAACAAACAAAACAACTTCTACTTTCATAACATTTAAGATTACTTAAATTACATCCACATTTACAATACTTTAAATTTAATGTTTGTTTTTTTTGAATTGAAAATTCCATACATTTTCTTTCAGTATCAAAATTTTGTTCAATATATTTAATGTCAACCATATAAATTCTCCTTATTGTGTTTTATGGACAAAATATTAAAAAAAAGATTTAAAATCTATTTTAGATATGTATTATATAAATAATCTGAAACTATTTCATGAACTCTTTTTGTTGGGTGAACAAAATCAGTAAAGAAATAATTAATAATTGATTTATCTTTTGCTGCAGCATCAGTTCCAATATTGATATTAACTTTTAGATTATGTTCTTCATCTGAACCCAAATAGCCAAATAATTTAGAAACCAAATCATTCATTTCATCTCCACCAATTCCACTACCTTCTTGAATTTCAAATATTTTTTCTCCATCAACTTCAGCTATCATACTTATTCCAGTTTCCATATTTGAATATTGATCTAATACGTTTACTTCAGAAGGATTAACTGATGAATCAGTTTTAAATTGTTCTACTAAATTTGGAAATTCAGTGTATAAGTCATATAATTCAATTCCATCAGGATAATATCCTTTAATTTCGTCTAATATTTCTTTTGTTCTATCTTGAAATTCTTTTCCTTTATTAAGAATATTTTTTGCTTTTTGTACATAATATACATCATCTGGTTTTATTTCAGTATTTATATATTGACAATCTGTTGAACCCTCACAATATGTATCTCTATATACATCAAAATAAGTTGAAAATTTTGGTACAGTTTGCATTGGAGGTGCTGTCATAAATATTATTTTTTTAATTCCTTGATTTAACAAAGTAAATAAAGCTTGACGAATTCTAACCATTGCATCATCAATTAACTTTTGAGCAGCTTCTTCATTAGGTTTACCTTCTCTATATTTTGCCTCAATTGCAAAAATATCATTTCCCCCAATTTCAAATAATACAACATCATTTGAACCAATTTTGTGTTGCTCAATTAATGCTTTTGCTTGCTCATCAACTGTTACATCATCAACACTCATAAAAGCACTCATACCTATTGAATCTTCATCCATTTTAGCAGCAGTTGCTCCTCCAACTGAATAGTTATTTCCATAACCTTCTGTTTGATCATATGGATCCATAAATTGATTACTTGATTTTAAGTCATTAAAACCAAGTTTTTCTCCTAATAGAAAACCAGTTGTTGGACCATTTGAAAATGCACTATAATGTTTTCCATTTCTATCAAAACCATAATTTCCAGTCAAGTTTGCCTCAACTTTCATATTAAATAAATTTAATAATGACCCAAATTTACTTGGAATAAAATTTGTAATTCCATTAACATCGCTTAAACTATCTCCAATTATAAAGAAATTTGAATAACCTGAGCTTGTATTTTTTGTATCATCAATTGCTTTTGATCTATCTATATCTTTTCCAATATTTACGGCACTATTACTTAGAGTGAATCTTACTTTAACAGAAGATCTATAAGTTTGTGAACTTGATTTTGCACTTATTATTGCTGAAGTACTTGTTTTATCTAAAACTACTATTTCATCTTTAAAGCTTACATTTTCTATTTGATTTTTTTCAACTACAGCGTTAATAATAATTGAATCATCTCAATTTTCCAATTGATTTCCAAGTGCTACATTTTTTATTATAGAATTTAAATCGATTCTATAGTCTACTTTTTCAGCACAAGCAACAACTGTTGAAACAGGAATTGCAGTTACACTAATTGAGTAAAATAAAGTTAAAAGTTTTTTCATATTAAAATCCTTTCATACTTATATTTAAATAAATAATGTAAATATAAACTATTTGATAACAATTTTTCAAATTACAAATTTATTTGCTTCTTCTTTAATTGTAAATTCAAATTTATCTACCCCAATTAAATAAGTATAGTTATAATTATCAATAACATCAATTGTAATTTTACTTTCTGAAATTTCTTTAAATTTATTTTGAACATCTAACTTAATTTGAGCTTGTTGTTTTTCAAAAAAATCTGCAGCTGCTTTTAATTGTTCTGCAATTGCACCAATTCCATCCAAATCTGCAAATATTTTTGATAGATAATCTAATGCAGAATTTTCTTTAATTGTCTTATCAGAATTTAAACCTAATTTTTCCATTAATTTTGTAGGATCATTTAATCCAACATCGATTATACCTTTTAGATTTAAAACAAGACCTTTGGCATTATCAAAGTTTATAGATAATTTTTTATCCCCCATTGATTCAATAATTTCATCAAGCATTGTTGAAATTGCTTTATCACTATTTAAACCTAATAGACCTGAACTAAATATATTTGTAATTGGTAAAGTAAAGACACTTTTTAAATTAAAAGGTTTTCCTCCTGTTACAACATTCATTCCTAATAGTTCTAAAATTCCACTAAAATCTGCTTTTCCACTTCATAAGTTTTTGAATGAATCTTGTTCTTTTCCATCAGCATTAGTTGGAGCTAAAATTTCATTAAAATTAAATTTTATAATTTTTCCAAGTGTTGTAATAATTTCTTTATATTCAGGAAATAGTGATCCAACTGCAAATTCAATTAATCCCCAACTTGCATGCAAATCAGTAAATAATTTAACATTTTTTGACATAATTGAAATATCAGATGACATCATTGCTAATATATTTGTTAATATTGTTCCAATTTTTGCATTACTCAAGCCAAGTAATGTATCAATTACATCAAGATATTGTTTAAAATCTTCTGGAAGTGATGAAAGAATTGATTTAACATCAGCTATTCCATTTAAAGTTGCTTTAAATAATGAAGATAAACCATAATTTTGAGAATAATCTGTTTTAGAATTTGAAGCAATAAAGTTTTTTAATGATCCAACTAAATCTAATGCTGGTTCAACTATTGAACCAATTCCTTCAGATCCAAGTACAGCACCAAGTACATCAAATTTTGAAACAGTATCTGAAATTTGTAATTGTGAACTTATGTAATCCTCTTTTGGTTTTTCGACAAATAATAAAGCAATTAAATTTTTTAAACCATTTCCACTATCATTTGCCAACATTGTTTGCATATATTTTAAAAATTCTTTAATATCAAGTGAATTTGAATAATCACTAAATTTTTTATTTCTTAATGTTGTTAATTGATCAAAACTAATAGTTTTATTTTGTAAATCAGCATCTTTTAAACTTCCTGAGTTAACTTCATTAATGTATCCATTTAAATAAACCATTAAAACTCTTCCAAAGTTTACAACCTCAATTATTGCATCAAAACTTTCAACTAAATCAAAGTTTAAAGTTGTTATTTTTGTTAATAAAGAAGAAGAAATAACTTCTAATTCTTTCATAGCAGCACCAAAGTTATCCTTAGTTTTCTGTACTGTAGAATTTTCAAATTCCGATTTTGTATTTGTAATTTTTCCCAATCCATTAACTAAACCAATTATTGAAGAATTTAAAGCTTCTTGAACACTAAAATCTGCATATTTATCTTTATCAAATGCATTTGATAAAGATTCAATTTTTTCATCACTTAATATTGCTTTTGCAAATTTTAATAATGAAAACTCTGAAATGATTTCAGGATTAACTGAAATAAAAGTTTGTAATAAATAAGAAACCATTCCTAAAATATCTTTATTTGCAATAAATTGAGTTACCATTGGAAGTAAACTTGACAAAGTTGAAACAAGTGAACCTAATGGAGCTTCTTGAGGTGCTATTCCCGATTTTAATGAAAAAGTCTTTTTAGAATCTGTATTTTCAAAAACAAAATCATTTGAAAATAAATTACTATTAAAATTTTTATTATATAACTCATAAAAACGATTATTTTTAGTTAAATTTGAAGATTCATCAAGAGTAATTGAAGAATTCAATCACTTAATTTGTTGATTTTTAGCAACAATATTAAATAAATAATCAAATTGATATCCCCCATTTTGTGATGAATTTAATGATAGAGACTTTGCCACTTGTTCTAAAGTTAAACTAATTTCTTTTTGTTTTGCATTTAATTCACTAATTTTAATATTGTTTGCATTAACTGCATATGCCAAAACACTTGCAGATGAACCAACAGTTAAAGTAACTGAAGCTAATGAGATTATTAATTTTTTCATTATTTACTCACTTCCTTTTTAACAATATCTAAAAATATATCTTTTACCATTTTATGAACTCCAGCAGTTGGGTGAACAAAATCAGTAAAAAAGTAATTATCAATATTTTGCTCTTCATTTCCTTGTTCTTCTTCTCTTATAGCAGAAATTGTAATTTCAACTTTTGGTTTTTCTTCACTATTTCCAACAAGTTCACTTAAAATATTTTGAATAAATTCTGGTGTTAAACTTGAAAAATCTAAACCACCAGATAATTCAAGATCATTGCCATTTAATTTAATTGATATTTCATTTTTATTTGTAAATGCATTATGTCCATTATATTTTCCATCAGCAACAGTTGCTTCAAACCTAGTTTTTAAGTCTTTAAAATCTGAATATAAATCATAAGTCTGAAAATTATTTGGATAGTATGATTTAATTTCTTCAATTAAATCTAATAGTCTTTGTTGATATTCCAAGCCAATATCTTGTATATATTCTGCTTCTGCTTCTTTTCCTGCAATTGGATTTCCATCCTTATCAAAAACTGGAGATTTTCCAGAGCTATTATCTGTATATGTTGAAACATAATCCATTTTTGGTGGAGTCATAAATACAACATGTTCAATACCTTGATTTAACAAAGTAAATAATGCTTTTCTAAGTCTTTCTAAACCATCATTAATTAATAAAACTTGTTTTTTAGGATCTGTTTGTAAATCATTTAAAGCAAACAAATCATTTCCCCCAATTTCAAAAATAACTAAATCATTTGCACTTGACTTATGTTGTTCAATTAGAGTTCTTGCTTGAGTATCAATTGTAACATCATCAACACTCATCAATCCTCCCCCAACTTTAGCAGCAGTTGCTCCTCCAACTGAATAGTTATTTCCATAACCTTCTGTTTGATCATAAGGTTCTGTAAAAAATTGATTACTTGGTTTTAATTCACCAAATCCAAGTTCTTCTCCTAATAGATAAGCAGCGGGTTTTCCATTTGTAAATGCACTATGTCAAATTTCAGTTTTTTCATCTTTTCAACCATATTTTCCACCAAAATTAATATCTAAATCAATCATTTCGTTTAATAAGTTTGAAAGTTTTTTTTCTAAAAATGAAGTAACTCCATCAACATCACTTAAACTATCTCCAATTATAAAATAATTTGTATAACCAGATTCTGTTTGTTTTGAATCATCAATTGCTTTTGATTTATCAATATCTTTTCCATATAATAATGGATCATTTTCAGGTAAAACATTTCCCTGTTTTGGCATACAAGCAACAACTTGAGAACCAATTGAAACAGAAAATGATAAAACAGCTAAACTTGCTAACATTTTTTTCATTATTTATTTCTCCTATTTTTCTTTCTTATATTCTAAAATTGCTACAGTTCCAATAATAAGTCCAGGAATTACAATAATTAAAGCAATTATAAACATAATTGAACCTGCTTGCGCTAAATGCATACCTGCTAAAAAATTAGGTACAAATAAATCATCTACTGTTACTTCTAAATTATTTAAAGTATCTTTTGTTAGTGTTTTATCCATAAAAGGTTTAATTGGTAAATTTAAAATAAATTTTAATGATTCAATTTGTTGATTTAAAAATCAAACTTTGTTGTTTAAAATCATTGTTCCTGGAGAATAAGATACAGATAAACCTGTCATTCCTATTTCTGACTTTACTGTTTTATTGTAAATTTCTTGGTCAATAATTGTTTGATTATTTAAAGCCATTGTTGAAACAGAATCTGAAAATATTTCCTTCATTCCGTTTTTATGAAACATTCATTGAATTCCAGTATTTACAAATCCATATGAATGATAAAGTTTGGCAATTTCTTGGTCAAATTCAATAACATCTAAACCAACATCATATAAATCAATTTGTTCCTTATTTTTAATTTTTTCTCCTCATTTATTATTAAATCAGTTATTTGCAAAATCTTCATAAACTTTTCTATGTTGTGCCATATCTTCTGCATCGTTGTGATTTATTGTAGATACTGCATCTGCAATATATGAAGATCTTATTGCAGAGTCCATTACAGTTTCATAAAGAGAGTAATTTGGATCGACAACAAATTTATTTTTTGGCATAATTTTTGTAATTTGTTTTTCCACTGATGAAATAAATTGTAAAGACTGAATTCCCATTCCTGGAATAGTTAATATTAAAGAAAGTAATCAAAAAAATGATACTGAAGTTAATATTGAAATTCCCATTATTTTTTTTGATTTAGTTGAAAATTTTTTAAATAATGAGTTTAATGATATTTTTTTAAACATGATTTCTCCTATTTCTATATAAACTATTTATATTAAAATAATAACCAAACTTTTAAAATCTTATATAAATACTAAAATACTTTTATATTTTAAAAATATTTTAGTATTTATAATTTATACATTTATTTTTTAAAATACGAATACATAATACAAATTTTTTTAAGAAACTAAAAAATGAATGTAATTCTTTTGTAAAGTATTTTCTAAATCTTTAGTCTATTATTTCTAAAAACTTTAATAGCTCTCAATGGTTTAAAATTATTTCTTTCAATTACAAGTATTTTTATTATTTTCCCTTTTTAAATTATGACTGTATTTTTATAAATACATTTTTATTTTATAATTTATGAAAACCAAAATATTGATTTTTTACATTTTTTAAAAAAATTTTATAAATAATTCAAAAAATAAAATTAATTTTTAATTACAAAAAATAAAACATTTGTTTATATAAAAATAATTTTATGTTTAATAAAAAAATGAAGTTTATATCTTTTAAAAGATATAAACTTCATTTTATAATTCCTTTATTTATTTAAATATGTATTTAAAAATTGTTATTTTATTTAAATTTATAAATTAAAAACGTTTCAAATAAATTTTTAGTTTTTTTTGAAAAATTAAAAATTTCGTTTTTTTCAATTTTTTAGATTAAATTAATAAATTTTAATGTCTATTTTTTAATAAAAATTCAAATTTTTATAAATTTTTAAATATTTTTTAATCTATATTTACTTTTTCAATAATAACAGATTTTTTATTTTTTCAAATTCCAGATATTACAAAATTAACATTAATAAAGTTTTGATAAAAATTTATATATAACTTTTCATCACCAGAATAAGAGTAATTATCTATTATAACCCCTTTATCTGTAACACCAAAATAAGTATAAACTGTTCCATTCCCATTTTCAGGTTCATTTTCAAATGATCAATTAAATTGTTTTTGATATCCATTTTCTAACAATCTATCTTTATATTTTGTTAATTCTGAATGTCTTAATGACAAACTATTATTGAGTGCAGATATATATTGATTATTATTTACTTTAAAACCATTTCAAATATTTTTTAAAGAATTTGTATTATCTTTACTTGAACCTGTAAATTTAACAATTGGACCATTAATTCCTTCTTGTAAATAATCTTCTCTATCAACTAATCCAAAAGTATCTTGAAATGATTTTATTCCAGAAATTAAATTATAATACATTGCACCAAATAAATTTGAGTTAACCTCTGTTTCTCTATCATCTTTTGTTTTATTGTTTGTAACAGCCAATGATGTAAAAATTGATAAATCATTAATTGGATGTTTATAACTTTGTCCAATATTAATTGAAAGACCTGTTAATTTAACTTTTCCATAAGCAAATGAATTTGCTATTACATCTTTTTTTACTTTCTTGTAGTTTTTTTACCATTGTGTGTTTCCAAATCGGAAATAAATTTGTTTATTTTATCATTGTAAGATTTATAAAATGTTTTTCAATTATTCATTAAATAAGTATAAACATGTGAGTTAATAACTCTACCGTTTTGACTTCCAAAAAATAATGTTATATCAGTTTCAGTAATATTATTAAATATTGCATTATATAAAGATTTTTAATTAATTTCATTTAAATTTAATTCTTGGCTTTGATTTGCAAAAATTTTATCTTGCAATATAAACTCGTTGAATATAATATTTCCTTCAAATGATAAAGAAATATTTGTAAATTTATCAAAATAATTTTTTTCATAAATAAAATTATGTTATTTTTAAATTCATCGCTTTCATATACTGATTTAAAATTTAAATTATTTCCAAATATTTTCCTGAATCTTGGTTTAAACTAATTTTTAAATCAGATTTATCTAAAAAACTATATTTTTGTCCACTCAAGAAATAATCACTTTCAATAGTTTTTCCTAATGTTTGAATTGATTCTATTAATACTTTATTTGAAGTCAAAGTGAAAATAAATTTTTGATTTATATTAAAAGCTGTTGCTTGTCCATTTTTATCTAAGTATTTAAATTCAAATTTCAAATCGACTTTCACATACGAAAGAAATGAAGCATTTTCTGATAATTGATCAGTTTCTCCTGATACTTCATCACCTGTAAAATTTATTTCTAAAGTTGATCAATCTATACTAAATCCTGTAAATCAATTTAACTTACTAATTAAAATTGAATATTTTTCTTTATTAATTTTTGAAGTAAAATTTTGATTTAAATCCTCTATTTTAATAATTTTTTGAATATCAATTTTTAACAAATTTTGATTAGTTTCACTTAAATTAGTTACAACATTATTACTATTTCCTGTAACTAATTGAGTCATTTTTTGTTTTATTAATAACTGATAAATTTCTTGCTTCACATTAACTAGTGAAAAAAAACTTTTATTGATTTGATTTCAATATTCATTTTTAATTAAAGTAATGTCTTTCTTAAAATCAGAAATTAAAGCAGTCAAATCTTGGTCTGACTCTGTTGGGGGTTTTGTACCTGATTTCTCTTTGTTTCCACAAGCAACAACACTTACAGTAGTTGTTGTAATCAATGAAGCTGTTGCTAATAAGCTTAATAATTTTTTCATTCTTATTCTCCTTTTAATGAGTACACCCATAGGCAAATTAAACTATAAAGTTTTATTTAATATAATAAAAAAATTTTTTATGAATTAAATAAGAAAAATCATTAAAAATTTTTTAAATAATATTTACTATTATTTTATTTCTAAATATTATCTTCTAAAGCTTTATGAATCGATTCCATATTTATTGGTAATTTAACAAAATTTTTTAAAGGCAAATTATTTTTAATTAAATACAAAAATACATAATTTAATTGTTTATAATTACTAATTGCAATAGTAATTGAATTTTCAATAGAATCATACTTAAATGATTTAATTTTTTTACTATTTAAAAACTCTCTAAATTCTTCAATTTCATATTTTTCTGTTAAAAAAACTTTATATTTCATATAAATATTTAGTTTTTTTGTAGAACCATTAAATAACAATTTTACTTCCTCAATAATTAGGTAGTTGTCAATAATATCACTAATTTCATCAATACTTTGAGAAGTAAAAATTACAGTTTTCTTTCATTTTTATATTGAATTAATAAATTCTTAATTTTATTTCTTCAATATGAATCCAAGTTTGCATCAGGTTCATCAAGTATCAAAATTTCAGGTTCTTTTAGTAATCCTAATATTAAATTAACTCTATTTTTCATTCCTCATGAGAAATTTTTAATTTTTTTATCAATTGAACTAGTTAATTCAAAAAAGTTTATTCAATATTAAATTCTTTTTCTTGCTTCTTTTCTTCTGATACCCATTATTAATGACATATTTGCAAAGTATTTTTTTAAACTTATATTTTGAAGTGAAAAATCAATTTGCGTATAAAAACCAATATTGACATTTTGCTGATAACTCTTCATTTTTTTTATTGATTTCTGATTAATAAAAATTTTACCTTTATATTTTTTATAACATTCAACAATTGAATTAATTAATACTGATTTTCCACTTCCACTAACACCAAGTAAAGCTGTAATTTCTCCTTTTTTAATATTAAATGAAAACTCTCCAACTGTATTTTTCCTAAACTTTTTATTAAAATTTTTTACTTCAATTATATTTTCTATTTTATTTGCATCGTTTTTCATTCTAATTACCTTAATTTAAATCAATCTTTTGAAATTTAATTAAAATAAATATAAATGTTAAAATAGAAAAAATTAACAAAATAATTATATAAATAATAGGATTTAAATAATTATTATAAGAGTCAGGAGTAATTACATTTTGCTTATCAATTTTAAAAGTAAATTCAGGGTAACCCAAAAATAAATTTTTTTGTTCTTCAAAAGAAATTAATGACTCTGAATTTGGTAAAAATCAAAAATCATCATATGAAAATCCAGAACATAAAGTGTAATTAGATCAAATTCCATTAAAAAAATTTAAATAATAAATTAAATTTAATTTTTTTCTTGAAGAACTATACTTACTTCAATCGCCTTAGGTAAAAGAAACTGAATTATAAATTGCATTTAAGTAATTATTTGTATATTTTATAAAATATTGTTCTAAAATTCTTACTGCAATCATTAATTCAAAATTTAGGTCATTTCTAACTAAATTAGTTACACTATTATCTGTAAAAGTAAAATAATCACCATTATATGTACCATCTAATTTATAATTGTAAATTGATTTTAAGTATTCTTTTTTAAATAAAATAGAATTGGAATTTTTTTCTAAATTTATAATTTTGCTATCTGAGTTAACAAAAATAAACTTATCAAATAAATTTACTTTCTCTTTTTGAAAGTCAGAAAATTCAGATTTTATATAAATTGAAAAATTATATAAATCTTGCAAAATTAATTTCATATTTTCATCATATTCTTGAAAAATTTTTTGCTGTAATTCTTCTAAGGAAATAAAAGTTCTACCAAACTTAATTCAATATTTGTTAAATCACCCTTAATTCAATCAGATGTAATATTTGAATCATTCGATGGAACTGTTCTAATTTCCAAATTATTTTCATTAATAATTCTTGGACTTGAATTTATAATGCCTAATGGTTTTCAAACATTATCAATTCTTTTTGCATGAACTGAAATATCATCAGTGAAAAAATCATTGACTAAGTAATTATTGGCAACAAAATTATCATTAATTCATTTAGATAAATAATTATATTTTATATGTCCTTCATTAACATATTTTTGTAAATAAAATGAATCATATAATTTTCAAAGTTTTACTTGTATTTCACCATTATTTTTTTGCAAATTTATTGTCATATTTTTTTCATTGGTTTGTTGAAAACTCATTGGTAAGTTTGCAATAAAAGTTAATGATAAAAGCAAAGTACAAATAACTGTTGTTGTTTGCAACGAGAAAATGAAGATTAAAAATATTATAAAATTAACTAAAAATATACTACAAAAAATTCCATAAATTAGGAAAGTTGTAGTAATTTTTAAAAGCAAATAATTTACATTTAAACTATTTGCAAATAAATTTATTAAATTTATAACTGTAAATGTTATTGTAAAATTTGATACAAATATAATTAAAATCAAGATTCAAATGCTAATAAAAAGTTTAATTCTAGAAACTTGATTTGATAATGTTATAAAAATTATTTTATCTTCAATTTTGTTATGATAAAAGAATTGTACTATTCTTAAAATTAAAATAAATAATAAACAAGATACATAAAGTAAAATATAAAAATTAAAAGCTACTATCAATGCTGCTTGAGTTACAAAGAAAATTGACAAGATAGCAAAAACAAATGAACTCATTACTAATAAAAAATTTAATATTAAAAATACTAATTCATGAAAAATGCTTTTAATATTAAATAATAATAATGTTCTAAATGGTATTTATTTGTATAACAAAAAATTATTTTTCATATAAGTATGAGGTTTTCTTATTCTACAGTTGCTTTTTCAAATACAACTGAATATCTATCTGTTCAAATTCCTGATATTAAAAAATTAACATTAATAAAATTTTGATAAAAATTCATATCTAAACTTTCATCACATCAAATAATACCCATCTATTATAATTCCAGTATCTGTAATTTTAAACCTTGTTTTAGTATGTTGATTATCTTCTGGATAACTTTTACCTAAAAGATTTCAATTAAATTCTTTTTGATTTCCATTTTCTAATAATTTATCTTTATACTTTGCTAACTCTGGATTTCTTAGACCTAAACTATCGTTTAATTGATTTACATATGAACCATCGCCTACTTTTAAACCATTTCAAATATTTTCTAAAGGATCTGTATTATCTTTACTTGAACCTGTAAATTTAACAATTGGAAGTGCTATTCCTTCTTGCAAATTATCTTCTCTATCAACTATTCCAAAAGTGTCTTGAAATGATTTTATTCCATCAACTAAATTAAATACATTGCACCAAATAAATTTGATTTAACCTCTATTTCTCTATCAACTTTTGTTTCATTGTTTGTAACAGCCAATGATGTAAAAATTGATAAATCATTAATCGTGTGTTCATAACTTTGTCCAATATTAATTGAAATACCTGTTAATTTTACTTTTCCATATGCAAATGAATTTGCTATTACATCTTTTTGACTTTCTTCTAGTTTTTTTTGCTGTCTTTGTTTCTAAATCAGAAATAAATTTATTTATTTTATCATTATAAGATTTATAAAATAATTTTCAATTATCTTTTAAATAAGTATAAACATGTGTATTAATTGCTTTCTCATCTTGACTTCCAAAAAACAATGTTGTATCAGTTTCAGTGATATTATTAAAGATTGTATTGTACAATGCTTTAAAATTAATTTCATTTATATTTAAGCTTTTCAATTGATCTGCCTTTAAATTTTCCTTCAAATGATAAAGAAATATTTATAAATTTATCAAAATAATTGTTTTTCATAAATGAAATTATGTCATTTTTAAATCCATTACTTTCATATACTGATTTAAAATTTAAGTCATTTCCAAATATTTTTCCTGAACCCTGATTTAAACTAATTCCTAATTCACTTTTATCTATAAAACTGTATTTTTGTCCATCCAACAAGTAATCAGTTTTAATAGTTGTTTTCAATGCTTGAATTGATTCTATTAATACTTTATTTGAAGTTAAAGTAAAAATAAATTTTTGATTTATATTAAAAGTTGTTTCTTGTCCATTTTTATCTAAGTATTTAAATTCAAATTTTAAATCCACTTTCACATATGAAAGAAATGAATCACTTTTTGAAGATGGATTTGCTTGTTCTGGTATTTCATCACCTGTGAAATTTATTTCCAAAGTTGATCAATCTATACTAAATCCTGTAAATCAATTTAACTCATTAATTAAAATTGAATATTTTTCTTTATTAATTTTTGAAATAAATTTTTGTTTTAAATCTTCTACTTTAATAATTTTTTGAATATCAATTTTTAACAAATTTTGATCATTTTCATTTAAACTAGTTACAGCGTTATTACCATTTTCTGTAACTAATTGAGTTATTTTTTCCTTTGTTAATAATTGATAAATTTGTTGATTAACATCAACTAATGAAAAAAAACTTTTATTAATTTCATTTCAATATTCATCTTTAATTGCAGTAATATCTTTCTTAAAATCTGCAATTAAAGCAGTCAAATCCTGTTCAGGTTGAACTGGTGGTTTTGTATCTGAACCTTCTTTGTTTCCACAAGCAACAACACTAACAGTAGCTGTTGTAACCATCGATGTTGATGCTAGTAAACTTAGTAATTTTTTCATTCTTATTCTCTTTTTATTGGATAAACCAATGAAATGATTAAACAATAAAGGGCTATTAAAAGCAATAAAAAAATATTTATGAATTAAATAAGAAAATTATTTATAATTTTTAAAGTAAAATTAAAAAAATAATAAAATAATAAAAACATATTTATACAATATGTTTTTATTTATTAATCTATTGGTTTTTTAGATTTTCTATTTTTTTGAATTTTTGCAATATTATCTTTTTCCACCATTTCTTGAGTAATTAGGCGATTTCTTCTTCAAGGATCTGGCAAATAATGATATGTTGAAAATGTAACAAAGTCTAATAATAGCATTAATATTGTTGGTATTAATGAAATTAATAAAGCACAAGGAACTAAGTATCAATTAGTATTATTATAGCTATTTGAACTAATTAAATCTAAAACATCATTATTAAGTACAGGAATGAAAACTGCAATAAGATTTAACATAACTGCTGCAATACTTGCAATTCATAGTGGTTTATTAATAACTAATTTAATTTTTTTATCTGATTTTCAATTTGAAAGTTTAATAAAATTTGCATAAAAACATGGTGCACAAGTTATAACAATAAACATTGCAGTTCTTCCGTGATCTCCAAGTTCAATTTTATTATTAATATTAATATTTGCATCTCTAAATGCAGCAAACCAAGTGGTATGTGTGTTATTTGTCAAACTTAAAACTTCTTGCTCTGAAATAAATGACATACCAAAGTAAAATCCTGCAATTGATGTCATTGAAGTAAAAATAATAATTTTTGCAAATGTATAATTTAGTCCTTTAAATAATGAATTTTTACCTTTAATTGGTTTTATTTTCATCAAAGTATCATCATTTGAACCCATTCCAATTGAAAGAGCAACAATTGATTCTACAATTAAATTCATTCATAAAATATTTGTTGCTTCAAGTGGTGAAACTGTATTTATTGCAGAAAGAATAAAAATTGATAGTACATTTGCAAGGTTAACACCAATTACAAATGCAATAGCACGTTTAATTTTCTGATAAACGTTTCTTCCTTCATTAACTCCTCGAATGATTGTTTCAAAGTTATCATCTGTTAAAATTACATCAGAAGCCTGTTTTGCAACATCTGTACCTGTTATTCCCATAGCCACTCCAATATTGGCCTTGCTTAAACTTGGTGCATCATTAACTCCATCTCCAGTCATTGAAACAATATTTCCATTTTTTTGAAGTGCATCAACAATTCTAACCTTATGTTCTGGATTAACTCTTGCAAATACTTTAATTTGTTCAATTATTTTTAATAATTCATCATCAGACATTTTATTTAAAACTACTGAACTCATTACCTCTGATGTAGAATATGCTAAGTCTAAATCTTTTGCAATTGCAAGTGCAGTTGAAGCATGATCTCCTGTAATCATTACAACTTTAATTCCAGCATTATGTGCTTGTTTTACAGCATTAACTGCTGTTTCTCTAACTGGATCTATCATTCCAACAGCACCTAAAAATACTAGATCATGTTCTAAATGATCTTTATCTTTTTCATTATCATAATTATTATTAAAAGCAAAACCCAAAACTCTAAGTGCATTACTTGATAATTCCTCAGAAATTTGAAGAATTTGTTTAATATCTTCTTGAGTTATTTCTCTTTCCACATTATCAATCATTATTTTAGTACATTTTTTTAATAATTGATCAATTGCCCCTTTTGTAAAAGTTGTATTAATACCATTTATACTATTAACAGTTGTCATCATTTTTCTTTCACTATCAAAAGGAATTTCATCAATTCTTTTTCAAGTATCTCTTGCATCTTGTTCATCATAGCCAATTATTTCTGCATAATCTACAAGTGCAAGTTCTGTTGGATCTCCAATTCTTTCAGTTCCCTCAGTAACTGAGTCATTACATAAAACAAGTGATTTTAAGAATAAATCCATATGATTATCATTTGCTTCTTTTGCATATATTTTTGACTCAAGAATTTTATTGTCCATAATCATTCTTTTAACTGTCATTCTATTTTGGGTTAAAGTTCCAGTTTTATCTGTACAAATTATGTTTACACTTCCCAATGTTTCAACAGCTTGTAATTTTTTTATAATTACGTGTTGTTTTACCATTTTTTTTGTACTTATACTTAAAGTAATCGAAACAACTGCTGCTAAACACTCAGGAATTACTCCAATTGCTAATGTAATTGCAATCATTAAGTAATTTGATCATGCTGCTTGACTTCCACTTAGGAATAAAGTTGTAAATATTAAAACTGCCAATCCAAAACTTAAAGCAGAAATTCAATAAGTAAATGAATGTAATTTTTTTTCTAAAGGAGTTTCTTGTTCATCATTTTCATTAATTGATTCTGCAATTTTACCAATTTCAGTAAATTTACCAGTTTTTATTACAATTCCTATTGCTCTACCATTTGTTGTAAAAGTAGACATAAATGCAATGTTTTTCATTTCTGCTAAAATTGTTGTTGTTTCCATTAAAGGATCTGCAATTTTTTCAACAGGCAAAGATTCACCAGTTAAAAGTGATTCATCAATTGTTAAATCACTTGCTTGAACAATTCTCAATTCAGCAGGAACATATTTTCCTGCTTCTAACACAACTATATCTCCAGGAACTAGTTGTGATGCATCAATTTCTTGCTGAGAATCGTTTCTA
Organism: Spiroplasma taiwanense CT-1; assembly: GCF_000439435.1. NCBI lineage: Bacteria > Bacillati > Mycoplasmatota > Mollicutes > Entomoplasmatales > Spiroplasmataceae > Spiroplasma > Spiroplasma taiwanense. The sequence continues at coordinate 529,791 of NC_021846.1, read as the reverse complement.
ATTACCACAGCTTTTGGTTTAGAAAGTGATTTTAAAGCATCCATTGATTTTCTTGCTTTAAGTGTTTGCACTGTTTCTAATATAGCGTCAATTAAAACAATTGAAAAAATTACAATTGCATCAATAAATTCTTCAATTGATACTTCAATTTTTGCCCCACTAGCTGCTTTGTCAATTATTGGAGCAATAATTGAAATTACTGCTGCTGCCATCAAAACCAATACAATTGGTTCAATTAATGTTTTTAAAAAAATAATATATCAAGGAGTTATTTTACCTTGAGGTAGTTTGTTTTTGCCAAATTTTTTAAGTTTTTCTTCAACTTGTTCTGAAGTTAACCCTTTATCTATATTTGTTTCAAATAATTCTTCTAGTTTTTGTATATTGCTCGACAGATGTTCGTCCATTATAAAGTTCCACTAATCCTTTTCTTGTAGTTGATTATAACAATTTTTTTTAGAAATTATAAATAATAAAAAAATATTTATTTTTTGCTAACTCATTTGAAAGTCACTAATGTTAAGCAAATAAAAATTATTATAATAGCAATTGAAGCTAAAATTGGCTGATAAGTTTGTGTAAAATCATATCCCACTGATTGACCGTGATTATTAAATGGTGCATTTCAACCATTTTCAGGTTGAGTTATTTTTCTTTGTGAAATATAAAAAAATAAAAATACAGAGTATTTAAAAGGAATAAAATAAGTAATAATCTTCATTATTTCACTACTTATTGCTAAATTTGGGGGAATTACCAAACCACTAAAAAATAAAGAGAAAAATAATACTAATAAGTTAATACCATTTACAGTCCCTTCTTGATTTAAAATACCTCCCATAAAAGTTGCTATTGTAATTGATGTAAAACCAACTAAAATAAATGCTAATAACATATAAAATCAATTAACTTTAGAAAGAATTTGAAAAATAGAATATTGTATTTCTGGTATTTCATTTGCTCCTTGAAAATTAGCAGCTGGTTTAACAGCTGAACCAATTATTATCATAACTATTAACATTATAAAAAAACTTAATATAACAATTAAGCTATAAAAAAGTCACAAAGCAAGTAAAAAGTTAATTTTCTTTACACCTGTGTTATCAATTCTTTTTAAAAAAATTGAATTCTTTCATTCTACAATTGAAGTTGATAAAGATAGCATTACTGTTATTGAAGGCAAAAGTGTATAGACTAATAAAGAATAATGACCCCCAAATTTATTTCCCATAATAAAGAAAAACATAATTGCCAATGCAATTGGAACTACAATTGTAAAAATAATATTTTTAGGACTTCTAATAAAAGCTTTTGAAATTATTAATAATAAATTTCAAAATAAAAGTTTTCCTGATTTAAAATTATTTTTTTCTTCAATTGTTACTAAATTAAGAAGTTTCTTATTTTTTTTAGTTTCCATATTATATTTCTCCTGCAAAATGCTTATTCATTAAGTTTCTAACACTACCAAATTGTTTTTTTACTTCTAAAATAGAATTATCAAATATAATTTTTCCATCAAACAAAATTGCAACTCTTTGACATAATAATTCAACTTCTTCTGGAGAATGTGAAACTATTAATAGAGTTTTATTTTTTTCATCACAATATTTTTTAATAAAATTCATTAATTTTATTTGTAATTTTAAATCTAATCCTGTTGTAAATTCATCCAAAATAACAATTTCAGGTTGATTCATTAGTGAAATCATTGAATTAAATCTCTGTTTTTGACCACCACTTAATTTATTTAGAGGTCTATTTATAAATTCATCAATTTCAAATACATCTAATAATTGTTTTTCTCACTCTTCATTAAATTTTGGAAAAATAGATCTATATAAAATTATCATGTCTTTTGAAGTAATACCCCTTGGTCATTCTCCATTTTGAAATTGAATTCCTATTTCTTTTTTAATATCTTTTTCAATGGCAATATCAATTTCGCCCCCACTTGGCTTTTCCACTTGTGATATTAAATCAATTAAAGTTGATTTTCCTTGACCATTTCCTCCAAGAAGAGCTAAACGTTCACCAAAATTTATATTAAGATTAACTCCTTTTAAAACTTCTTTTTTGCCAAAATATTTAAAAACATTTTTTAATTGCAAAATTGATTTCATTCCTATGTTCTCCTTTAATATTACTAAATAAAAAAATTTAATATAATTATAATATAAAGACAAAATCAATAAAAATATTTTTAAATAAAAAAAGAAAATAAATAATTACTCAATATTTTTAATAATTTTTGCAGGAATTCCCCCAGCTATGGAATTCTTTGGAATATCTTTTGTAACAACACTTCCAGCAGCTATTATTGAATTTTTTCCAATTGTAACTCCTGGACACACTGTAACATTTGCACCTAATCAAACATTTTCCTCAAAAACTATTTTTTTTAGAAATTGTAGATCTTCTTTCTTTTGGATCTATTGGATGATTTGTTGTCATAAGATTACAATTTGGGCCAATTAAAGTATTATCTCCTATTTCAATTCCTCCTCTGTCTAAAAATGAACATCCAAAATTTATAAAGCTATTTTTACCTAAAATTAAATTTTTACCATAGTCAATATAAATTGGGGCTAAAAATCAAAAACCTTCAGGAATTGGTTTATTAGTAATTTTTGATAACATTTTTAATTGCTTTGCTGTAATATTTGCTTTATTATTCAAAATTGTAATTTGTTTTTGTGTTTTTATAATTTCTTTTGTTATTTTATAACTTTCTGGATCAAAAAAACGAAATTAATTCACCATTCTTATCTCTTTCAAATATATCTCTCATAAATTATTCTCCCTATCCATAAAAATTTTAATACAAATCTTGATTTTTTTTAAAATTTTCTAATCCCCAATTAGAAAGTGAATCCAAAACTGGTTTTAAGGATTTACCAAGTTTACTTAAAGAATATACAACTTTAAGTGGAAATGAATCAAATGAATTTCTAATAATTATTTTATTTTTTCTAAATGTTTTAAGGTTTGTATTAAAACTTTTTTAGATATTCCTGACAAATTTCTTTTTAACTCATTAAATCTTTTTTCTGAAACTAATAATTCACGAATAATAAAAATTGTTCATTTATTTTTTAGAATAGATAAACTAAATTCAACTGGACATTCATTCATATTTTGACTCCCTTATACTATTAGGTTACTTTTAAGTACCTACTTACAAAACAATTTGTTTATAGATATTATATCAATGAATGGAGGTGAAAAAAATGGCACTTGACTTAAATAATCTTGTTGAAATAAATAATGGAGATTTTAATGAAATAAGCCAACAATTAAATAATGGAAAAACTGTTTTAGCTGCTTTAGAAAAAGGTCCTTTACTAGAAGAAGCTCTAAAAACAGGAAAAATGAATGATGGCTTTGCAAATATTAAATTTAAAGAAGAAAAAGATAATTGTGGAGTTTGTGGTTGTGGAAAACCAGCAAATACTTTAGTTTATCTTTATAGATAAAAATTTAGAAAAAATAGTATTTGAATTTAAAATATATAAATTAAAAAACCCAGTTTAAACTGGTTTTTTAATACTTGGTAAATATTCAAAATTCTTGGTTCACTAAATTTAGGATTATTTTGTTCTTCTTGCCTTATAATTTTTGTACTAACAGTATTTGCTAAATGGTTTGATGCATTATTTTCTATATCAACTTTTATTAAAATTTCTTTTATATTTGTTAAAGAAAAACAAGAGTCAATAAGACCTTTTAAAGCTTCTTTTCCATAACCTTTTTGTTGATATTTAGAATTAATTACATAACCAATATCATAAATCATATTTTCTTTTAATCTTATATCAATTGCTCCAATTACTTTATTTTCTTCTTTTAAAACAATTGCATATTTTCCATAATGTGGCTTTAAAAAGTAATTTTCTATTGAATTAATAGAATCTTCCAAAGTTTTATGTTGTTCAACACTTATTCATTTAATATTTTCTAGATTTGAACAATATTCATAAATATCGTTTGCATCTTCAAATTTAAAAGTTCTTAAAATAATTCTATCAAGTTCAATTAAAGGTAACATTTTTTTAAGTTCTTCCATTTTTTTAAGTTCTTCCTTTTTTTAAAATATATTTTTTAAAAATTAAAATTATCTGGATCTGGACCATCTCTTTGCTCTGTAATTGTTGCTAAAATTTTCATATCTTCTGCAGTTAATTCAAAATCTTCTATATCAATATTTTCAATAACTCTTTTTGGCTTTGAAGATTTTGGTATTATTACATAATCATTTTGAAATCCTCATCTTAAACAAATTTGAGCTTCAGTTTTATTGTATTTACTTGCTAATTGTTGAATTTGTTCAATTTCAAAACATTTACCTCTTATCATTGTTCCTCAAGATTCAACAATAATATCATTATCTCTACATATTTTTACAACTTCCAAATTTTGAAGAGCTGGATGTAATTCAAATTGATTTATTACAGGTTTTATTCGACAATTTTTCAAAAGTTCTTCAATATGATGAGGTTGAAAATTACTTATTCCAATTGATTTGACTTTTCCTTGATCAACTGCTTCTTCAAGCGCTTTTCAACATCCTAATCTATTTTCTGTGGGCCAGTGAATTAGTAATAAATCTATATATTCTAGTTCTAATTCAGCCAAAATTTCATCAACTGCAATTTTTGCTAAATTATATTCATGATGACTATTTCAAATTTTAGAAGTAATAAAAAGTTTTTTTCTATCAATTTTGCTTTCTTTTATTGCTTGTGCAATAATCTTGTGATTATGATATATAGAAGCAGTATCTATATGTCTATAACCATTCTCAATTGCTGCTTTAACTGATTGAAGTGTTTCATTTTCATCTTCCAATTTATATGTTCCTAAACCTATTTGTGGTATTTCTAATCCATTATTAAATTTTAAAGTTTTTTGTAATATTTTCTTCATTTTTTTCACTCCTTTTTAATTATACTTATTTAATAAATATAAAAAAAATATTTTTTACATTAAATATTTTTTAAATGAAATTATTGATAATTTCATTTAATTTTTTACCTACTCCACAATTATAAACTGTATCTATTACTTCACTTGCAAGCTCTTTAATTCCTTCAATTGCATTTCCAACTGCAAACGAATTGGGAAAATCTTCAAACATCGCATAATCATTATGCTCATCTCCAAAAATAAAAATGTCATTTTTTGTTATATTTAAGTAATTTGCAAGAGCATTTAATCCTCAACTTTTACTTGAATTTTTTTTATATACTTCAATTCTTCTTCCAATTTCTCCATTATGATATTTAAATTCTAATAATTCTAACTCTAGTTCTTTTCCAAGAATTCTTGCTCTCTGTAATTTTTCTTCTGAATTACATTCTAAAACTATACTTACAAAAGTTGAATCAGTTTTAACACATTCTTGACTTAACTCTTCTATAGAATTATATTCATGAAAAACTCTATCAACTGGTAATTTATGAAAATTAAATAAATTTTCGTTTGAAAAAAACTCAGAATGTCATCCAATTCCTTTTACAAAATGTGTTGTAAAATCATTTGCTATACTAAAATCAATCTTTTCTTGAATAAAAAGTTTCATTAAATTTAATATTTCTTTTTCTGTAAAGTGATTTTTAGCAATATATTCAAAAGTTTCTGGATTAATCACACTAACACCATTTGAGCAAATTACAGGTAATTTAACATTTAATTCCTTTGCTGCAAAATCTGTTAAAAAATAGCTTCGTCCTGTTACAATCGTTAATTTATTATTTGTTTTTTGTTGAAATTTTAATAATAATTCCTTATTACCATCACTAATTCTATCTCTTTCAAAAATAATGGTACCATCTAAATCGGTTGCTGCAATTTTGTTTATTTCCATAGTTTTTCTACCTTTCCTAGACAACTATCTTGATTTTATATTAAAAAACAACCTAAATAGGTTGAATTTTAAAAAGTTCATAAAAAATATTTAAAACTTCATCAAGATTTAATTTATCTGTTGAAGAAATTGATAGAAACTTATCATTATTATCTAAATTTAAAGTTTGCTTAATTAACTTTTCATTTTTCAAAATATCATTTTTTTTACACTTATCTTTTTTGGTAGCAACTATAAAAACTTTAATATTATGATGTTTAAAAAAATGATACATTTCAATATCATCATTTGTAGGTTTATGCCTTAAATCTACAAGTTGACAAACAAATTTTAAATTTTCTCTTGTTGTTAAATATTCATCCATCATTTCTGCAAAAGCAATTTTTTGTTCTTGACTAACCCTTGCAAAACCATAACCTGGCGCATCTACAATACGAAACTGACTATTATTTATATCAAAAAAATTTAATAGTCTTGTTTTTCCAGGGGTTGAAGATGTTTTTGCCAATTTATTTTGATTTGTTAATGCATTAATAAAAGTTGATTTACCAACATTACTTCTTCCAATAAAACAAACTTCATTAATTTGATCATTTATTCAACCACTTTTATTTGCAGCTGAAGTAATAAATTTTGCTTGTTTTATCATAAATTTTTCTCCATTTTATATAATTACTTTTGAATTTTTTTAAATGGTTTCAATAAATCATCAAATTCTTGTGTAATTTTTTCTTCTGATTTTGAAGAATTCTTATTTAATAAAACAACATCATAATAATACAAATTTAATTTATCAACATATTCTTGTTGATTCATAATTTTTATTTCTGTTATTTTATTTTCATAATTATCTCTTTTATACTTATCTTTCAAAGACTCTAACAACGCTTCTTCCATTTCTAAATAACTGAAAAAATCTTCTTTTTTTATTTTATTTAAATAACGTTTTGAAAAAATTTTCTTTTCTTCCCTATTTAGGAATTTTTCAATCATATGTATAACTCCTTTGTATAATATTATTATATTAGAAAAAAAATAAAATTTTTAAATTGTTTTAGTTTTGAAGGGTTAAGATTTATTAATTAAATATTTAATTTAATTAACCAACATGTAATTCAACTTCAAAATTAAAACTATCACTTGATCAACCAAATTCTGTTTTTGTAGTTGATAATAGTTCTGCTTTCTTATAAGTAATAATGTAGTGAATATGTGCATGACCTGCCTTTTGATTTAAATTTGAAAATTTTAATTCGTCATGTGAATCATCATTTTCTTTTTCTGCATTTAAAAATAAAATTTCAAATGATTTTGATGGTAATGTACTCTCATCCATAATTACATTTTCAATTCCCTTTGAAGTAGATTTAATTGCTTCAATAGCTTCTTCTTCTTTAGCAATAGCTATTTTATTTAAAGCTTTTTGTAAATTATTAATAGTATTTTCAATTGAGTTTTCAGTTTTGCAAGAAATAACTGTTGTGCTTGTAGTTGTAACCATTCCAAAAACTGACAAAAATGTTAATATTTTTTTCATTATTCTTACCTTATTTCTATTTCTAATATTTCTATTAGATATAAAAATTATAAATTAGATAAATCTTTTTAATTTATAATTTTTATAAATTAAAAAGATTTATTAAAATTATAATATTTTACTTATAAATTCAATCTTTTAATTTCCAATTATATTTAAGTTTTAAAAATTCTTGTTCATTTTTATCATTTAAAAATCTAATAAAAATTGATTTTCTTTTTAAATCATTAGATATTTCTTTTATTTTTGAAATATCAATTATTTCATCAATTAACACAATTTTATTTTCAAATTTTAATAAAAAAATTGATCTTTGATATAAGTTTAGTTTAATTATTAAGCTAAAAATAAAAATACAATCTAAAAAATAAAAACAGGTAAAAATTATATAAATATAGCCAATTGTTCTAAAAAAAGTCAAACTCAAAATAAAAAGAATTACTGAAATTAATAGTAAAATTGGAAGCAACAATAAGAATGAAATTAAAAAAAAATTTAAAACTCTTATATTTAAGTAAAAATCTTCAGTTTTTATTTTTCTTATTTTTTTTAGTTTTATGAAAAAATCCAAAAAGAAATAAATAGAAACCATATTCATTAAAATAATTAAAATAAAACCAATTATTATATTAACTAAATTAGCACTCATATTTTCTCTCCTGTTTCAATGATTTAAGTGTTAAAAATAAATTAAAGCTATTATCATTTTCTATTACAATTTTATTCTCTTGAAAAAATAAAGTTAGTCCATTAATTCAATTTTTATTCAAATAAATTGGTGAATTATAATAAGAGTTAATTTTACTTATTGGAAATTGTAAGTATTCTTCAAAAGTTTCAAATAATATTCTTTTATTTGTTACATAAATATTTAATTTACTTTTAAAATTTTTAAATTTTCTTTTTATATTTTTTGACTTAATTTTAATTTGAAAGGCGTTAATATTTCTTTGATAGAAAAAACATTTTTCATTCTTTGAAAGTTCGAATTCAATTTTTACCTCTTTTAATTGAAAATTTTTTTCTAAATTTTCTAGTTTTGCTATTATTTCTCCATTAAATTTTTTCAATTTCTTATATTTTTCTTTAAAAATTAATGCAAGAATTCCTGCAATTAAAAGACTAATAATTCATATACTAATAATTATAATTATTAACAATGTCTTATTATCCATTTTTTTGTCTCCATTCAAATCTATTATAACAAGTAAAAAAATCACATAAGTGATTTTAAAAAATATTTTATTTGGAAAATCTATCTTTAAAATTTTGCAAAAATTGTTTTCTTTCTTCTTCTGTTGATTTAGAAATATTTTTATAATGAACAATTTCAGTATTATATAAACCAATTTTATATAGAAAAAGTTTAATAGCCTTATTAAAAGTTTCTTTTGAAACTTCAGGTGAAAGACTCCAATTATCTCCTAAAGATGTTTGAATCATTAATGTCTCTTCAATATCAATTGATGATTTTTAATTTACAGGTTCTAAACCATCTTTAATTAAAGTTCCAATAAATAATCTATCAAAAAAACCTTTTAAAATTGCTGGAAAATCAAAATAAAATAATGGATAAATAAATATAATTTGATCACATTCTTTTATTAAAACATTTAAAAAATTCTGTAAATCTGGACAAACACTACCATAACCAAATTTTTCAAACTCTTCTGAACTTAAAACAGGTTTAAAATTCATTTTATTTAAATCTCAAATCTTAAATTCCTTATTCTTTATTTTTAAACCTTCGATAATAGCATCAGCGATAGCATGATTAAAACTATTTTCTTTTGGGTTTGCAATTACAATAACTGTCTTCATAAAAATACTCCTAAAAAATTAAATACATAAAATATTTATATCTTAATATTTTTTTTATTTAATATCTAATATTTAATATTTTGTATTTTTTTATTTTTAAAATAAAAAAATAAGCATATTTTTAAGCTTATTTTAAAACTAAAATATTTCTTTACCTACTTTATTTTTTTTGAATCAGATAATTTTTTTTCTCATTCTTTTCTTAAATTTTCATTAGTTTCTAACTCAAAAGAATTAATTTTTTTTTTCTTCTTTTTGAATTAGTTCTATCTTTTGTGGTTTTTCTTCTTTTCTATTAAATAAGAATAGAAGATTAATATTTAATATATATACTAATAAATCTGGAATATTGACATATAATATTATGTTTCAATCAATTTTTAAAAGTAGTAAAATAAGATTTATAAATAGCATTAAAATTATAAAATTTAAATTAAATATAAAAGTATAAATTGGGTTTTTTTCATTTTTATTTTCCTTTTTGTTAATTATTCTTCAAGTTTTTTTATGAAATTATTAATTTCATTTGCGGATATAAATGATGAATCATTTTCATTATTTACATTACCTTTATTTGCTCTTTCCAATTCTAGCTCTTTTGCCATTCTTTCAAGTTCAATTTGCTTATTTGCTCTTTCCAATTCTAGTTCTTTTGATAATTTTTCTAATTCTAAATTATTATTAATTTTTTGAGCATTTAAATTAGAGGCATTTTGCTCTAATTCTAATTGTTTTCTCATTTGTTCAAGTTCAAGTTGCTTTTTTGTTTTTTCTAATTCTAAGTTATTTGAAGTTTGATTGAATTCCAATTCTTTTTTAAATTTTTCTAATTCTAAATTAGTCGCTGTTTTTTCTAATTCTAACTGTTTTTTCAACTTTTCTAGTTCAATTTTTTTTCTAATTTTTGTAAATTCTAAATCATCCTCAATACTTTGATCATCTTCATATAAAGATTTGTCAATTACTTTTTGTTTCTTCGGTTTTACAACAAAATCATTTGTAAAAATATTTTCAACAGGTTCTTCTCTTTTGTGAGAATAACTTTCATGTTGAGGAATATTAATTGTTATATTACCATAACTTACTCCTGGAGTAAGCGAACTAAATACATTTTTTGGTTCATTTGAGAAAGTTGTATTTAATTTTGTTAATTCTTCTCTTTGTTTTGGAAATCCTGATGAATTAGTAGTTTTTGTAAAAATAGCAGGAGTTTCATAAAAATTATTATTATAAATTCTGTTATTATAATTTAGATAAAAACATAATTGTTGAGCTTCATCCATTGAAAAAAACCTATTTACTACATTCATATCTTTATCAATTACATAAAAACTATTTTCTCTTCAAAAAACGTAATACATATATACCTACCTCCGTGTACTGAAATAACTTATTTTTTTTACTAAAAAATATTGTTATTTCTATTAATTTCTATATAATTATATCATTTTTTTATAATTTTTAAACTTTAAATACATATAATTTACTCAATAAAAAATGACATAATTTTATTAAAATTATGTCATTAAAAATATTAAGTTATATATTTAAATAGTGCAACAGAAGTTTCATCAGTTTTAACTAGATTTTCACCTTTTATTTCAAAGATGATATTAATAAAATTAATATTAAAATTTATAAACAAGTTCTTATCTTCATATGTATAATTTTTGCTTGTAACATATAAGCCATCTTCTTTTTTATTGATAAGATACTATTCATTTTATTATCTTGAATAAAATCATATTTATAATCTGAATTATTTTGAGGTTTTATAACATTTTCATAAGTTCCAGATGAGTTACCACTATCATTAATTTGAAAAATAAAATCTCTTTGTTTTCCAGTATTTAAAATTTTATCTTTATACTTAGAAAAAGAAGTCGTTGTAGTATCATTTAAACTCAATGAATTATTTAGATTTTGAGAATCGTCGCTTCCTTCTTCCATAGCTTCAAATTTATTTCATAAATTATCTACTGAATTTTGAAAATAAGTACTAGTTCCACTCATATTTAAAATAGAGTTTTTAAAAGTTCCCCCACTTTGTGAATTTTTATAATCCAATGCTTTTATACCAAAAACTTTTTGAAATTCAGTAATTCCTAAAATTGCATTATTTAATACTGAATTAAAAAACTTACTTTCTTTTTGATATATATTCTCTTCTTCATTATTTATTGCAAATGAAATATATACATAAAAATCATTTAAAGGATATACATAATTTAATGAATCAAAATTTATTTGAAAGCCAGTAATTTGAATTTTTGCAAGCATTATTGATTTACTTAATTTTTTAGCAACATTATCATTTAAATTAAATTTTTTATCTATTAAATATGTATTTATTTTTTCCAAATAATCACCATGTCATTTTGTCAAATTATTTTCACTTGAAGAAGGTGTATTTAGTAAATAATTTTCTAATTCAATTGTTGTATTATTTTCACTATTTCTCTCACTAAATATTGATGGGTATAATTGATTAAAAGCTATTTCCTCCGGCTTGTAAAAAGTGGCATAAGTATTTTAAAATGTTTCAATTGTAGAAAAACTGTTAAATATAGAATTTTTATTGCTAAATTCTAAAGGTATATTTGAACCTAATTCATTAAAATAAGTACTATTTACAAAATTAATCAATTTCTCTTTAAAATTTTCTTTTGTATTTAAATTTGCAGAAACTTGATCTGAACTTAAATTATGCATTCATGGTAAAAGTTCCGGTGCTGAAAAACCAAAAAAACTAGAATCTAAAAACGCAGAATCTAAAACAGATTCCAAAAAGTTTAATTCAATATTATTTTGAAAATTTTTTGAAGCATCAATTAATGCTTCTTGTGAAGAAATAACAAAATTATATTTTTTTTCAAAACTACCAATTTGTTTAACTTTTAGTGCATCAAGATATTTATAATTTACTTTGATATTTAATATTATGTTTCCATTAAATGCATCAGCATTTTTATTTTGATTTTTTAGGTCATTTTGAAGTTGTTTACTTGTATAGTTCATTTCTACATTTGAATAATCAATTGAAATACTATCAAAAAAAATTCCTGATGAATTTTTAATTATTGAAAATTCTGTTGAATTTGATAAAAAATTAATATTTTTTTCCAATTCATCTATTTTTATCAGTTTTTCAAAATTATTAAAAAAAATTAATTTTAATTCAGCACTGTTTTCTAATTGATCCAGATTTAAAATGACTTTTGAATTTTCTTCATCTCTGTAATTTTCAACTAATTTAATAATATTTTCTCTAGTGAAAAATTTTAAATTTGAAATTGTGGGAGACTCAGAAAATTGAAATAAGTTATTTAAAAAATTAGAGTTATCTCAATGATCTTCAATAATTGTAGAAATTCTAGTTTTTAATACTTCAATTTTATCTTCTACAACTTTTACAGTATTTGCTTCTTGATTATTTTCTGCTTCTTTATTACCACATGAAATAACATAAAAAACAGGTGCAAATAATAATGAAAAAACTGAAAAAATATTTAATATCTTTTTAATAATAAAACCTCATTTCTTTTATGAAAATTAACCATTCCATATAAAGTAATTTCCTAAATTACTTGAATTATATCCAGTTCCTGGATTTCTATAACTATATCAATTACCCACATCAAAACGAATATTTAATAAATCAAAACTAAATTTTATATTTGTTAAAGTACTATTGTTAGGAGTTCTTAACAAATAAATACCTTTATTTTCTGATGTATCATAACTTCATGTAGCAATTATATTACCTATTAATGGATTATTTTGAGTTAAAGGAGCTCCACTTTCAAAAAAGCCTCAATTAAAACTTGATTGATATGTTATTTCTAATAATTTTTTATAAAATTTATTAATTTCTGGAGTTGAACTTGTACTATCTTGATATCTAAGAGATAAAAAATTATTTATTGTTGAATTATAAAATTGATCTGTTGCGCTAGTTACATTTTTTCAAAAATTTCATAAATTATCAATATCACTTGGAAATTCGCTATATTTTCCATTAAATCTTACAAATGGAAAACCTGTTTCAATTAATTTTTCTTGATTTTCTCCATAAATACCTAATCTCTCTTAAATTCCAAATAATTTTTGAAAATTTTGAATTGCAAGGATTGTATTATCAAAAATACTTAAGAATAAATCTGAATAATAGTGTAATTATTACTTTTTTCAAGCATTGATAAAACATTATCATTATTATTTGACGTAATAGAAACATATGTAGAAAAATCTTCAATTGGTATTATATATTCACTTGTTAATTTAATCTCTATTTTATCAAATGAAATTTTTATGTACCCTGCTGATCTCAAAATTTGTTGTGTAAAAGGATCAAGAGTTTTATAACCCTCTGTTGCAATTTCACTTTTTGCAATATCAAGTTTATTTCTAAAATCCTTATCACCAATATCATTGCTTGTGCTTTTTTCCTCTAGACTATCTAAAAAATTAATAAATTTTGCATCATAAATTTTTTTATAATTTTCAAATTCAAGTCCTAAATTTAATTTTAAAATATTTTTTGTATTATCGTCTAGTGTAGAAAAATCTGAATTTTTAGAAAAAATTAGATTATATAATTTAACACCTTCTGGTTTAATAGCATTCACCAATGAAATTGAAGCATTTTTTAAATAACCTTCAATTGAAGTCGAATTCTCAACTACTTGTGTATTTTGAAATATATTTTCTAAATTTGGTAATCCTTGAAAAAATTTATTTTGCAATTGCTCATTAATTTCTGTTTTAAATTTATTAGGAGTGAATAAATTTTTTATTGAATTATAATTAGGTTTTAAAATTTTTCCTTTATTTGTTATATCAGAATAAGAAAGTCCATTTTTAGAATCTGTTATCATTGTTTGATCAAGTCAACCATATTGAAAACTTGATGTATCGTATTCTTTTAATAAAAAAGTATCAATTTGTTTAGTAAAATTTTTAACATTTCCTAAAACAGCTTCACCACTTGAAATATTAAATGTAAATTTTTTACTGTATTCATATGTTTCTTGAATTTTATTAGCATTAATATACTTAATATTAAAATTAAAATTCATTTTTACATATGAGCTAAAACCAATTGAAACATTTCCAGAAGTAACATAATTTATTTTAAAATTATTTTCATCAATTGAATAAGATGGTAAAACATCACTAATTCCTTGAACAATTGAATTATATTTGTTCTTATTTATTTGTGAATTTAATGTACTTGAAAGACTTGAAAAACTAATTAAGTTCTCAAAATCATTTCTTAAATTTGCTTGTTGAGTAGTATTTAATTGTGAATATTTAGTTATTTTATTATTACCATTAGCACTAACAATCATTGTTAATGCATCTCTTTGTAAAAATTTATTTTTACTTTCAGTTGTTGATCCAACTGAAATAAACAAATTATCTATTTTTGTTTTTACAAAATTTTCAATAATAGTTGAAATATCTGTTTTATAATTCTCAATTAATTGCAATAAAGCACCAATACTATCTTCATTTGTTTCTTCATCTGATGTTCCACAACTTACAACAAAAGCTAATGTTGGAGCACTTACAATGGAAAATGTACTCAATAATGTCAATATTTTTTTCATTCTACACCTCTAAATAATTAACTACAAAAACTTATAATATTATTATTAAAAATATTTTACATTTTTAAAATATTTTTAATATAATTCTTTAAAAGAAATTATAATAAAAATTAACTATGTTTATTATAATCTTCAATTGCCTTATGAATTGATTCCATATTTATTGGAATTTTTCTTAAATTTTTTATAGGTAAATTTTGTTTAACTAAATAAAGGAATAAATAGTTAATTTGTTTATATTTTCTAATAGAAATTGTAACTGCATTTTCTTCATTATCAAATTTATAAAATTCAATATCTAATGTATTTAAAAATTTTACAAAACCTTCTTTATCAAAAGAATCATTTAATAAAATTTTATATTTAGTATAAATATTTAATTTTTCTGTAGACCCTTCAAATAATAACTCTCCACTATCAATTACAACATAATATTCAATAATATCAAATAACTCATCAATATTATGAGAAGTAATAATAACAGTTTTACCACTTTTTTTAAATTTATTAGTAATTTTTTCAATTTGTTTCTTCAATATGAATCCAAGTTTGCACTAGGTTCATCAAGTATTATAATATTTGGATCTTTTATAAAAGCCAAAATTAAATTAACTTTATTTTTCATTTCTTATGAAAAATTTTTCAATTTTTTATTTAATGATTCTTCAAGTTCAAAAAAATTTACTCAATATTCAATACTTTCTTTTACATAAGTTTTTCGAATTCCCATAATAATACACATTGTTTTTAAATAACTATATAAGCTTACATTTATTAAGGAAAAATCAATTTGCGTATAAAAACCAATATCTTTATTAACAATAAAACCTTTATTTTTTTAATTTTTACATTATTCACTTTAATTTCACCTTGGTATCTTTTTAAAGCACCAATAATTGAATTTATAAGAACTGATTTACCACTTCCACTACTTCCTAAAATTGCTGTAATTGAAGAACTATTTATTGAAAAAGATAATTCTCCAATTTTATTTTTTTTGAATTTTTTCAAATAAGTTGAAACTTCAATAGCATTTTTAGAATCAGACGAAATTAAATTTTGAATATCTTGATTTTCTAATATTATTTCTTCATTTACATTTTTTTCTTCCAAATTTTCAAACATACTTTTTTTCCTTTCTATTTAAAATTAATTAAATTGAATTTAGCAACTGCATATATTAAACAAAATAATGCAAATATAAATAAGATAATTATGTAATAAATAGGATTTATATAGTTATTATATGTATCCTTTTCAATTACTTCTTCACTGTTAAGTTTAAAAGTATATTGAGGATAAGCTAGAAATAAATTTTTTTGAGCTTCAAACTCTATTTTTGAAGTTGAAAATACATCAAATCAAAAATCATCATATGAAAAACCTGAATATAGAGTATAACTTGTTAATAGTTGTGAAAAAAGATTAACAAATAGTGTTCCATTTAGCACTTTTCTTGAGTTAACATACTTATTTCAATCTGTATCAGTTTTATTAATTTGACTTTCAGTTAAAATAATGTACCTGCTTGTATAATCAATGAAATATTGTTCTAAAATTCTTGATGCAAATAATAATGAAAAATACATTTCATTTACAAAATTATCTGCAATTCCACTTTCTAAAGTTAAAGTATTTGAGTTATTTCTTCCTACAAGTTCATATTTATAAATAGAATCAATATCATCTTTTCCTAAATCTATTTCATTATTTGCTTGAGTCATTGTTGCTTTATTTATAAAAATAAAATCTTTTAACAATTCGTTTTTCTGTTGTTGAAAAATTCTGGGTCATTGATTTGAATCTGTAGAAGATGATCCACCAATTTCTTTTACAATTTCATTTTTAAAATTATATAGGTCATTTAATACATTTTTCTGATCTATATTTATTGAAGAATCAATTCTTACTTTTAATTCATCTAGAGAAATAAAAGTATTATTTAAACTAATAGAAATTGTTACATCTGAAAATGTATCAAAATCAGCATAATCGTTTGGAATTGAATTCAATCTACCAGAAAATGTTGAAAAACTATATGGCTCTGTTCTTGTAATACCAAGTCCATTAATTCCTCATAAATAATCAATTCTTTGTGCAATTATTGACTCATCATCATTAAAAGTAGCAAAAGAAAAAGAATTTGATATAAAAAAGTCATTAATATATTTTGAAAGATATTTGTATCTTATTTTTCCCTCATTTACATTCTTTTGAAGGTCAAAAGTTTCATATATATCAGGAACATAGTATAATGGATTTTCGCCATTATAATTTACTCCTAACCTTAAACGCTCTTCTTTTTGTTCATTAAAAGTTGTTGGTAAATTTGCAATAAAAGAAAAGGCTAATAATAAAGTACAAATGATTGTTGTTGATTGAAGTGAAAATGTAAAAATTAAAAAAATTACAAAATTCATTATTAAAAATGTGCTTAATAAGCCATAAACTAAAAAAACTGTAGTAACTCTAAAAACTAGTGAGATTAAATCTGAATTAAAAATAAGACTAATTATATTTACAATAAAATAACTAAAAAAATATTTGCAATCAAAGTAGTAAATATCACAAATTATTGACTAAAAAAGAATTTAGTTCTTGAAACTTGATTAGAGATCGCAATAAAAGTAGTTTTATCTTCAAATTTATTATAAAAATAAAACTGAATCATACGTAATGAAAATATAAATATAAAACATGATATATATATTAGAACAAAAAAATTAAAGAAAATAATAATATTTGCCCCAGTTGTTAAAAATCCACATAAAAATGCAAATATTAAAAAGAATATTACTAAAAAAATATTTAAAACAATAAATGATAATTCTTTTAAAATATTTTTTATAGTAAAAACAACTAAGTTAAAAAATGGAAAAATGGAATACTATCATATACTCTTGATTTTGTTGCCATAAAATTCCCCTAAAAATCTAAATAAAATAATTTATAAAAGTAAAAATAATTTATAAAGTAATTATACAATAATTTTCTCTTCTTTTAAACTGAGTTTTATTTAATATACTACTTGAAAAATAAAACTTAACTTTTCAAAAAAAAATGCAAAAACATTGTTAAAATTAATTTGTGGACAAAAAAACCAAGTGATTCGAGACACTTGGTTAAAACTATTTAAGGGTAAAAATAATAATTTTATTTGAATTTTTTTTTTTTTTTGTTGTTATACATACTTATTATAAAAAATATTAAATACTAACTTTTCAGTTAGTTTCCCTATCCCCACCCTACACATAAAAGATGATTAATCTTTTATGTCTTTTTTTGACACATAACTAACTTTCTATATTATATTTATTTTTTTGATTTTTTCTATTACTTTGCTGAAGTTAAAATTTATTTATTTTTTAATATTAAAATGATTTTTACTAGTTTTTATGAATGATTTTCATTAATTAATCTTTGTTGTAAAAATTTTTTTCAAATTTAAAAAAATCAAAAAATCAAAAAATCAAAAAAAAATTAAGTTATAATAAATTTTGTTTATTATTTTTAATAATAAAGGGAAAATAAAACCTAGAGTATCACTACTCTAGGTAAAAACTATTTAAGGGTAAAATAATTTTAAATTTAGCAACTTTTAAATTGATTTACAGGTACTTATTTGCTTTTTTTAAAAAGCTATTACAAGCAGCATTTAACTTGTATTTTTCCTAATCCCACCCAAACACCCACAATTTTAAGTATTTTTAAATATAAATAAAATTATCCAAAAAAACACTTAAAAAATTTATATTAGTATTGAAAAATACATATTTAAATCAGTTAAATTTGAATTTAAATTACTTTTTTGTTATATTAATAATGTCCTTAGGGACACTTATGTCGTTGTTATAAGCCCTCCCAAGTTTATGATAACTTTTGGAAATATATCTATTATAAAGATTAATTAATATTTCATTTATTTAAAATTTGTATTTATACAATTAAATTTAATGAATTTATCAAATAATATTTATAAATTCCATTATTAATTTAGCTTCTCATCTTGAGAAGTTTTTTATATTTATTAAATTTTATTTTGAAATTTTTTTATAATAGTTTTTTGACATCATTATGTTACTTAAAAAATTATATAAATAACTAAATGCAATCATGATACTTACAATTAAAACAAACGCAATTATAAATCATACAGCACCACTAAGACCTAAAGGACCTTGATGATGTACATCCAAAAAGAAATAAGGATAAAATATATTTCTTACAACCTCACCATTTTCTTCTTTATAATAAAGATCTGAATTTGAACCATATCTTAATTCACCTCTAAGCATTGCAAAAATACAATATCCTAAAACTAAAGTAAATTGTGTTCAAAATTTTTTAATAAAAAATTGATTTAAACTTATTTTTTCTTTATTTGCCATAAAAAATATTACATAAATAACAAATGCAATTGGTGTAATCATATGATCAACAACAGTTACATATCTATCAAAATGTGCTTTTGGAAACCCAGTATCTATTGGTACTAAAACAAAATTATAAACAAGAAAAGTTACAGTTATCATTGTAGCTAAACTATTTGCTGTAGTATGACTT
Organism: Spiroplasma taiwanense CT-1; assembly: GCF_000439435.1. Taxonomy (NCBI): domain Bacteria; kingdom Bacillati; phylum Mycoplasmatota; class Mollicutes; order Entomoplasmatales; family Spiroplasmataceae; genus Spiroplasma; species Spiroplasma taiwanense. Next base: position 510,392 of record NC_021846.1, on the reverse strand, counting down.
AGAAATTTAGTTTTTCCTTCATTTTTATGATTGAAACCAGCATATAAAAATCAAACTTGAACAAAAACATTAGATAATAATGTAAACGTTGTAAAAAAATCAATTGTATATATTTCATAGTTTCCTGAATAGTTATTTATTACTTCTGAACCATCAATTATTTTATAAAGATAACAAGAAAATATTGTTATAAAAGATAAAAATCCAAAAAATAATTTATAGTTTATTTGAAAGTTAAAAGCTTTCATATTTACCCCCTAATGATTTAATTTTATATATTAATGAAAAAAAATTAATATATTTTTTTTCTAAAAGTAAAGTTAAAATTTTTTTATCTTTAGTAAAAAAATATTTAATTACTTTTTTATTATATTGGTTTAAATTTAAAATGCAATCTTTTTAAATTATAATTTTTATAAATTAAAAAAAATATAAAAATTATAACTCTTATCTACTTTTAAAATAAATATTAGTATTTCAGGATTATTTCCTATAGCATCAACACTAATTAATTTGTTATAATTTATGAATGGAAACAAATAATGAAATTAGAAAAATTAGAAAATTAATACTTGCTGGACTAATTATTAATTTTATTGTTATAGTATTAATTTTTATTACATTTGTTCAATAATTAATAAACAATGATGAAATAAAAAATATTTGAGATTTATGAAAAATATTTAAAATATTTTTTTATTATTTTCAACAGTATTACAAATTATCAGTTTTGCTTTAGTTACAATAAAATATTTAAAAAAATAAGTGTGTTTCATTATGAAATGTTATTTCAACTTGTATATCTTTTAATTTAATTAGTGGAATACTATTTTTAATAGCTTATTTAAAAAATTAAAAAAGAAAATAATGCAATTAAAATATAAAATTGCATTATTTTTTTATGAAATTATATGGAAAATTAAATTCTAAAAAAGTTTTTCATCCAGGATTTGGGCTATGATTTGGATAAATTTTTCAATATTCATTTTGTGCTTCTTTATAGTTTCTTCCACCAATAAGTTTATTTCTAACCAAATACATGAAAACAATGCTAGCACTCCTATTTACTCCTCATACACAGTGAACATATATTTTTTTATTTAGAATATTTAATTCTATTTGATTAATTGCATCATTTATAAGACTAATATCCATATCTTGAATATTTGGATAATCTTCAAAATTATAATATATTGATTTTACACTATTTTTTATAATTTTTTTGGCTTCATTTGAGTCATTGATATCATTAAAAATTTCTTCAGCACAACTTAACACTAAATCAGCATCATTTGGAATTGTTTTCATTCCACCTAAATATAAATTATTAATTATTTTTTTATACATATTTTCTTCTCCTAATTTTTAAAGTAAAATTGGTAAAAAGTTATTAAAAAATTCAAAATCAGTATCAAAATATAAAAAATCTAATTTGGTATTACTTTGATCCAAAATATTTTTATTTTTTAGAATTTCAATATATATATGAAACTCATTATCTTTAAATTTTTCCAAAAAAAGAATTGGCCCAAATTGTAAACTTGGTTTTAATTTTGTTAATCCCAATTGACTGTCCCTTTGTGAATAAGAATCTAATAAAACTTGTTTTTCTTCAATAGTTTTATTTGTTAAATCTAAATAAAGAGTTAAATCTTTTTGATTACTTGCCTTGTATAAAAAATCAATTTCATTAAATTTAATATATAAATTTATAAATTTATAATTTGTATTTAAATAATGAATTTTAAAAATACTTTCTAATTTTATTTGTTTAAATTGATGTTCAACAGTTACATCTTTTGGTTCATAAAATTCTATTTGTGTACAACCAGATTTTGTTAATATCTCATTAATTTTTTTGAAAAAAACATTTTTATTCATAAAACACTCCCTTTTATTATTGTATATAAAAAAGCACCATAAAAAGTGTTTTATTTCATTTTTATACTTTTTTCTTTTTACTTCTAATTATATTAACAGTGTAACTTATTCCAATAATTAAAATTGAAGAGCCAATTACTCCAAGAACAATAATTACTCAAGTTTTTACAGAATATGAATTTGAAGTTGAAGTTTGTTTATAATCTCCAAAAATATTACCAGAATACATTTCTTTATAGGAAATATCATTACTATAATTTGTATTTCTGTTCTCATTTAATCTACTTCCAAAAGCATCAATTGCATGTCCATATTCATGAATTAGAACATTATATTTTATAGGTGAACTTCAAAATCCCATTTTATAATTACTATTAAATTCTTTAATTGTTAAACTAACTCCTGTCAAAACTATATATGAGTATGTAGTACTAGCATATTTACCAGTAGCTCTATTTGTATAACCTGCAGTACTTGTATAACCCATTGTTCCATTTGAAGCGCCAATTAGCGGGTAATCGGGTGATATTATAAATCCTGTTAGTAGATTTCTAACTCAAATTTCATTTTCAATTAAAGATGAAAGAATATTATATAAAAATAAAGTTAACTGTTTTAAATTTTTTGTATCTGTTGTTGTTCATTTTTCTGAATCATTAAAGTAACTAGGAATACTTATTAAATAATTTTCTTCTAAATTATCATAAACTTTTTTAAAAGGTAATCTGCTAACTCCTTCATTATCAATTGAATATTTAACTAATTCCTTATCTAATTCATCAAAATTTTTAAAATTATTTTTATTAAAATCATTAAATTTTTGAATAGATGCTTCACTTGCACGGGTATAGTTATCATTAATTCAAGTTTTAATTATTTCAAATGTTTCTAATACTGATTGATTATTTGTTTGCTTAGCAATGTAATTTAATGCTCCATTATAGTTAGAACTTCCTTTTCAATAAGATTGAGAAAAAATTAAATCTGTTGTTTGATACTTTAGATCAACTGGATTTGAATCTTTTACCTCTAAATTGATATTGTATTTTATAGTTGAAATATTATTAGAAACTAAATTAACAATAGTTTTTTCAGCATTAGTATCTTGATCTTTTAAAATTGCACCTGTTTTCAAAAGTTCAGGAAGAATATTTGTAAAAAAATTATTTGTTATTTCTCAACTTTTATTTTTTAATTCATCCGGTGTATCTAATCATTTTGCAAAAGATTCTGCAAAAAACTCTGCATCACTACTTGAGCCATAAATACTTAAATTTATTGTTGAAGCTAATAAATTTTGAATTGAAAGTGCACTTATTGATTCACTTTTTTTTGAAAATTGATTTTTTAGATTTTCCAAAACTTCATTAGAAATTTCTACACTATTTGCAAAAAAGTATTTCAAAACTCTTCCATAATACATTACTGTTTCTTCACCATTAACTGTAGTTTTAGGAACTATAAAATTATTATATTCAATTTTTTCATCACTTTCTAAATTGTTAATAATTCTAAGTTTCTTTATATAATCTATATTAGTTTTTGCTTCATTAATAAATTCAGATGTGTATAAAAATGATGAAGATAAACTTCCTACAACTCCAAAAAAAATTAAAAACTTTTTCATTTTTATTTATCCCCTTTTAATAATGAATTTATTATATTGTAAAAGTATTCAAAAATATTTTTCATTTTATCAATTTGTTTTTTATTTATATTTGCTAAAATAGAAAAAAGGAATGATTTGGTATGAACTATGAAAAAAGTTTAAAAAAAATAAAAAAATATCATTATAATTGATTTAATATTACTTTAACTATTATATTTTTTCCTATTGTTCTTTTAATGAGCTGATTATGTGTTCTATTATTTCTTGGCTATCTCTTTAAATATCAAAGAAGTGGAAAAAACAAACACAATATAGAACTAAATACTTACGAACATCTTATTTATGATTTAAAAGTAAAAAATATTGAAAACTTTAATATTTCAGAAGAACAAATAAAGGAATTTAATATTGGATTGTTTAAAGAACAAATAAGTGCATTAATTGTAAGAAATAAAAATTCAAATAAGTGAGTAATTGGATTACATGGTTTTAAGAGAAATAAATATATTGGTTTAAGAAATGTATCCCATTTTTATGAACAAGGATATAATATAATAACTTTTGATGCTTATGCTCATGGTAAAACTTATGGAACAAAATCTGATTTTGGTTGATCAAATTCAAAAATTTTAAATGAAGTTATAAATTGAGTTAAAAGTTGTTATAAAGTTGAAGAAATTGGAGTTTTTGGAGTTAGTATGGGTGCTTCCTCAGCATTATACTTTGCAAATAAATACTATCAAAATAATAAAATTGATTGAATGATTGCAGATTGTGGATTTGCTGAAGCAGTCCCTCAAATTAGATTTTTTTTAAAAAAATATTTGAAGCTTCCATGATGACTGATGTCATTAGGAATTAATTATAATTTTAGAAGATATACTCAATCAGATATTAAAGATGTAAATTTACTACTAGTTAATCAAAATATAAGAGACTTAAAAATTTTATTTATTCATGGTAAAAAAGATGATTTTATAATGTATCATAATTCAATTGTAATGCACTATTTAAAAACTAAAATTGAGTTAAAGCCAATTAGTCAAATAGTGATTTATGATAATGCAAAGCATTCTAGTTCAATGCATATGAATTTAGAAAACTATAAAAATACTACTTTAAGTTTTATTAAATAAAAAGTGAGCTCAAAAACTCACTTTTTTAATATTTTTTAAAACAATCTTTAAAATAATGTTTACATTATTTGATGAAAAATTTCTAAAAATAATAATTCTAACGCAATATTTCTATAAAAGAAACTTGAGTTATCAAATTCAAAGTCTATTAATAATGTTTCTTGAAATGAATTTTCCATTTTTTGAACTTGTCTTGAAGTAGTAATTAAATAACAATTTGAATTTTTATTTACATCATTATTAAATTTTCTAATTAAAGTATCATTATCCCTACCTGCTAAAATTAATATATTTACTAATGAATTTTCATCAGCAATTGGATTACCAAGTAAACTATATTCTTGTTCAATAATAACTGTTACTTTTCCAAGCATTAATAAAAGCTCGAATAGATATTTACTTGCAAGCCTTGATTGATAAGAAGAATATATTTTCACAAATTTAACATTAATTAAATTCTTAGAAATTTTTTTTATAAAATTACTATTTTCTTTTATTCATTCACCTAATGAGTAAATAAAGTTTTCAAATTTAAATTCATCAAAATTTTCATTTTTAAAACTATAATGATTGTACTCTCTTTTAAGTTCAAACAATAATTCTCTATATCCTGAATAACCTAATCCTTTTGAAAATTTAGTTATTATTGAATTAGAAACAAAACATTCTTTACTCAAAGTTTCTTGATTTTTAAAAGCACCTGTTTGCCAACAACTTAAAATTTGATTTGCTATTAATTTAAATGTTGTATCTTTAAAATCTTTTGAGGTATTTTCCAATTTTTCAAATATTGATTCCATATTTTATTTACATCCTTACATACAATAATTATAAGGTAATTATATTATTTTATGTTATAAAATAGATTTTAATAATTTTTATAACATAAAATAAAATCTAGAATTTAATAGTAATTTAATATATAATAAATTTATGTTTAGGGAAGAACTTAACGGAGGTAACACAATATGGCAAAGTCAAGTAAAAGAGACGTATCTTCTACTGAGATTAGAGATTCTTTAAATAATTTAAAAAATACAAGTGATTTAGCTTTTGAAAGAATTGAAGAAGTTATTACAGATTTGCTTGAGCAAAATAATGCTTTAAGAGAAGAGCTTGAAGAATATAGAGCAAAAGTTGCAGATATACTAGGAAGTTTATAGTATATAAAAACAAATAAAAAAACTTATAGGTTTATCTATAAGTTTTTTTTCATTAAATTTTATACTGATTAAAATACTTTAAATTTTTATATAAGATAACACATTAATAAAAAATACTAATAAGATCAATTATATATATAAACTTAACAGTGAATAAATCGTTTAAACTCTTTTTAATGATATTTTTGCTTGATCTTTGTTATCATCGATTGAAATAACATAACCGTCAACTTCTTGCCCTACTGTTACATAGTCAGAAACATTAGTCACAAAGCTATCAGCTATTTCAGAAATATGAATTAACCCTTTGTAAGTTTTTCCATCGATACTTGCATCACAAAATGCACCAAAGTCAACAATTTTAGTAATAGTTACTTTTACAATTTTATCCATGTGTTTTCTCCTTTACTCTAACTATACATTAAAATAAACTGAAAAAAACAAATTGTTTGGAATTTTTTCCTAAAAGTAAAGTATTTTATATTTTATAAACTACTTTATATACTTTTATTATTAAAATATATCTATAGAAAGAAAAGAGTAAAAAATATGAATTTAATTGTAAAAAATGATTATGAAGAAATGAGTGAATATACTGCAAAAATTTTATATGATATTTTAATAACAAACGAACCATTAAATATTGCTTTAACTGGGGGTAAAACACCAATTAGAGCTTATGAAATTCTTGCAGAAATGTTAAAGAATAAGAAAATTGTAAATAAAAAAATTTATAATTTTGATGAAATCGAATATAAAAATAGTGAAATAAAATTTGGTGCAACTAAAAATGAATTAAGACAGATAATTTTAGATAAAATTGATTTATCTCAAAGTAGTTTTATTCATTTAAATACAAAAAATTATGAACAATGAAATGATATTGTTAAATCTAATGGAGGTTTAGATATTATTTTTATTGGTTTAGGGGCTGATGGGCATTTTTGTGGAAATTTATCAGGTGAAGTGGAATTTGGATCCAAAATAAGACTTATTAAAATCCCTCAAAATTAATTAAGTAGTTTGGAAGAAAGTTTAAATTTAAAAGAAAAAATTAGTGGTGATTTTGTAACAATTGGTCCTAGAGAAGTTATGAGCAGTAAAAAATTAATAATGATTGCCAATGGAACTTCAAAAAAAAGAAGCAATTAAAATGATGCTTTCTGAAAAAATTAGTGAAAAATGATCAGCAACTATTTTAACTTTACATAATAATTTTGATTTAATAGTAACAAAAGATTGTATTGATTAAAAAAGTCGAGTATTCCCTATACAAAATTTATATGGGTTTTTATTTATTAAAAACAACATCTTTAATAAGGTTAATAATAAATATTATTAATCTTATTTTAGATGTTCACTAAATAGCCGTAAAAAAACTATAATTCATATGTTTCTTTAAAATTTTTAAATCAATTAAATGATTTTTTCTTAAATCTATCTCCAGTTCCATTATGATAATCATCATAATCAACATAAATTAATCCATATCTTTTTGACATTTCACAAGTTAAAGCAGCTACTAAATCAATAACTCCTCACATAGCATCTACACCATCATTTATTGCGTCATTTATTGCAATAAAATGTTCTTTCATATAATCGATTCTATAATCATCTTCAATAGTGTTATTTTCATTTAATTTCTCATCAACACCAAGACCATTTTCTGAAATAAATAATGGTAAATAATATCTATCTCATAAATCATTTAAAGTATATCTTAACCCTTGACCATCAATTTGTCATCCTCATTCACTTGCTTTTAAGAAAGGATTTGCACTCATTCCTAATAAGTTTCCCCCAGTTTTTTGTGTTTTTTCTTTTGAAACTGTTCCTGACATATTAATGATGTTGTTATTTCATCTAAAACAAGTAAATTAGGTTCATTTAATAATGAAATTAAAAATTTAAATTTTTGTTGTTGACCACCAAATATTTTTTTATAACTATTATTTTCTATATCAAGTAAATTAAATTTTTTAAAATAATTCATATGATTTTTTTGAACTTTATACAAACTGCAATATAAGTAAAATATTTCTTTTAAACTTATATCATTTACAAAACTTGATTCTTGAAAAACAGCATTTAAAATATATTTACTATCAAAATCTAAAATTCCTTTTTATGCTTTTCTTATTCCTAATATAATTTCAACAAGAGTTATTTTCCCAGAGCCGTTCAAACCCATTATTGCCAATTTTTCTCCACTTCTAATATTTAGTTTCTGAATGCTTATAATTTTTTTCTTTTTAATTGAATATTCTAGATTAGTAATTTTAAGCATATTTATCCTCCTTTGAAAATTTTCTTTTAATATTATTTGTATAAAGTTTCATGATTATGCTTTCTAATAAAAACATAATCCTAACTTCAATTTTGCTTTGCGTTATAGGTAAAATAAAAATTAGGTTGAAAAAATATATTATCTATGAAATTGGTTCTAAATATATTTAATAAATAAAAAAGTATTAGTAACAATAATCCATATAATAGTAAATTATATTTAAAATTTAATTATAAGTTTAAATAAATATACGCTTATTTTTTTTTTGAAATTAGACTTTAATTTATGCTTAATCAATTTTTATAATTAAAATTTTTCAGTATAAATATAGGTATTCCATTATTTTTAATTTCAATAAAATTTCTGACATTAAAAACTTTTAAATTTTTATTTAAAAAATATTTATTAATTTCACAAAGTTTCTGATTATCTATTACATAGAAGTAGTCTTCATTTACTTGCTCATCAGACTTAACTGAAAATTAAATTTTCTTTTATATAAATATTAGTATCTATAGATTTTACATATTTCATCTATTCTGTCTTTCGTATTAGAGTAAATCCAATTACTGATTGATTAAAATATTTATTTAATTTTAAAAAGTCAACAATTTTTTACGGTATCATTCCACCATAATCACAAGATCCTAAAAGTAAAGATTAAGCAATTAATGAAACATTTTGTGAAATTGCTCCTGCTTCTCAAAAAAAGTATTGTACTCAAATCTTGATATTTATACAAATTAATATTTTGATTAAAAAAATAAAAAAATATTAAAGACCTATTTTCTATATTTTTATTTAAAAAAATTATTTATCCAAATTAATTTCAGTTTGATTAACTAAACTTATTGAATGTGAATACTTATTATATTTATAAATTCCTTTATCCAAGTTATTAATTTTACTTGAATAAAAATATCTTGAACTTTTTCTTTTAAATATTAATTTAAAATAATTATCTTCAGTATTCTATTGTTTAAAGTTTTTGTAAAATCCAACGATAACAGCTCAGAATTTTCTTTTCAAAAAATTCATTGCTATTCTATATAATATTGTTTTGATAATACTTTGCCAGCCTATTTTAAAATATACTGAGTCTTGCAATTAATTGACATAGATTTTTTAATTTTCTTCTCATTCAAACTCATTTTTTCCTACTATAAAAATATAATATTTGAGCTAACTCAAATATTATATAGTAACTAGCAACTTAAACTACTTGATGTACAACAACATATTGGTGCTTATTAAACATCAAATTTATTATCTAATGATAACAACGATGTTTTATTTTGCTCGATGTTTTCAAATAAGTTTTCCTCTCTTTATCCTCCACTTATAAGTATCATACAAAAAAAATAAATAATTGTAAACTTTTTAAATTTATATAGGTATTCAAAATCTATATTTTGCTATTTTTAATATGCTTTTATTAAAAATATAATAGATAATTTTAAATTTAAATATTTTGAAGTTTACTTTAAAATATTAAAAAATAATTATTTTTTCAATATATAATTTTTATCAATTCTTGTTGATTTTTCTACTCTATTTCACATTGAATTAGTAGATTTTTTGTTCTGATTAATTGATTCAGTGTAAATTTTAACTATAGTTAATTTATTAATTTTATAACATAAGTTTTCACTTCATATTTTATCAAAGGATAAATTTTATTTACTTTCTAAACATATTTAATAACCATTACTAATATTGAACTTTTATCAATTATTTCAAATATTGAAAATAAATATTGATACATAAAACTATATATCTATAAATTTTATGATTATCATCTAGGCATAATTTATTATTTTTTTTTCTTGTATCATATCTTGTAAAATATCTTCATATTTCAATAATTCCTTTGTTACTTCTAAGTACTTTCTCTAAAACTATCTTTATTTGAATTTAAGTCTCTAATATTAATATTATTAATCTTATTATATCTAAGATTTAGCGGTAAAAGTTTTACCTCATTATTATTGCTTTTCTCCTTTTCAAAAACAAATAACCTTTTTTCATAAACAAAAAAACTGCCATTTTGTGGTAGTTTTAATATGCTTTATTCAGTTATTTTTCCCCTAAATTTTTCTTTCCACGTAATCAATAAAATAAATAAGTTTGATTTTTAAGGTAAACCAAATAATAAAATTTTAACTAAAATTAACACTTTTCTTTTGATTTATTAAGACATTTTTTAACAATATTATTAAATTTATTTTCTAATAGAACCTCATAGCCTGCTATTGTTGAACCATTAGGGACACAAATTTCAGAAATTAGTTCAACAGTTTTTTTATCATTATTTTTTCAATTTTCAATTGTGTTTATAAATTGTTTTGCAATAAGTTCTTTTAAAAATTTTGGTTCATAGTTATTTTCAATACCAAATTCCTCAAAAGCGTTTAAAAAAGCAAATATATATGCAGGAGATGTTCCTGTTAAAGTTACAAATGATGGGTAATTTTCTTCATTAATTCCAAAAATTTCGCCAAAAGTTTTTAAAATATTTACTCCTTTTTGAATTATTTTAATATCACTTCCAAATGTTGTATAACTAGTTAATGATTTACCAATTATAGCGTTCATATTTGGTATCATTCTAATAATCGAAATATCTTTTGATTTAATAAATGCAGATTGAATTGTACTTATTGATAAAGCATTTACCATACTTATTATCAAACTGTTTGAAATATCAATTTTATCTAAATCAATCAATACTTGATTGATGTCAATTGGTCTAACCCCAATTATATAAATATCAAATTTAATTGACTTAATTTCTTCAAACTGTGTCAAAAACTTACAGTTATATTTTTCTGAAATTTTTTTAGATTTTAATAAATTTCTATTAATAATAGAAATTTCATCATTATTTAAATTATCAGTAACTGACTTTAAAACTGCTTCACCCATTGCACCTGTACCAATAAATAATATTTTCATAATTTCTCCTTTTATTTTTGAATATAACTATTTTTATTATAGGGTTGATAAGTAAATTCATAGATAAATGTTAAAAAAATTAATACTTTTAAAACATCGTTATAACAATGATCAATTACTTTTTTAATATTTTTATTCATTAATTTATATTGTTCAAAACTCATATCCATTTTTTTAGGTCTTGAAAAAAAAGAATAGGCACTACAGCACATTGAATATATCTCTTCTTTTTCTGCTTTAAAAATATCACTATTTATTTCTTCAAATCAATCAAAAAATTTTTTAGTACTTGTTAAAGAAATCATCTCATCATTTTGTTTTCCAACAGGCAAATTATTTTTATTTCAAAATTCAAGACCATTTTTTCTTGTATTTGAAAAAGAAAATGAATTTTCCAATATTTGATAAATATCAAAGTAATTTGCATTTAATTCTTTTTTTTCTTTATTATAAAAAGCCATATTTAATTGTTTTCTTGTAAATAAACTTTTATTATCATTAATTCATTGATTTATAATTTTAACATCGTTGCTTGCTCCAGCACAAACAATTGTTCTTATTTCTTTATTACGGCACATATTTAAGAAAGATTTAATCATTTTTGAGTACTGACTATGAAAATCATATGAATAGTCTCTATATCCTCTTTTTATTGTTATTGATTTTATTGCTTTTTTATTATCTCTATTTGAAATTTCTTTTAAAGATTTTGCAAAAGAATATTGAATAACATATACTAAATCCTTATTTTTTTCATCATACAATTTAGTATCAAACTCACCAATATCATGTGAATGATTAAAAAATTCAGTATCTAAAACAATTATTGGAAATTGAATGTTTTCAAGTAATTGTTTTGCAATATTTTTATCAAATCTAAAATTTTGTCTTTCATTTAATAAAAAAAAACCATCATCAATGATTTGAATTGAATTTTTTTTCATATTTAATACCTACTTTAAAATATAATAACATAATAATAATATATAAAATTTTTGTTTTATAAGATATTATATTTCTAAGGTGAAAAAAATGAAAAAAATAACTACTTTAAAAGAATTCATAAATAATATCTCAGGTCAATGATTTAAAGATTTTTTCTTAGAAAAAGTTGATAGTCTGCGTCTTGGCTTTTTAGAAAATTCAGATCAAACTTTTGGTGATTTTAAACCTGATATAAAAATAATGAATTATATTTTAAATGGAATAAAAGAAAGTGTTGCAAATATTGATTCATTAGAAGAATTAAAGGCCTTTATTGCAAAATATAGTTTTAATAACAATGCAAAAGGAAATTTAAAAATTATCGGGGATGAAATTCAATCAGAACTAATTGAAACTTTAAATAAAAATCCAAACAATATTCAAGAAAAAATAACAGAAATTATAATTAAAATGCAAATAAATAATATAACAAGAAATATTAAATATTCAGTTGATACTCTAGAAACACTATTAAGTAAAATTGGAGAAGATACTTTAATTGAAGATGTTTTACTTGAAGATATAGAATATATAATTAATGAAAATTATAAAATAAGTTTAGAAAAATTAAAAATATGATCAAAACAAAATCCAATTCAAAGCAAAAATTATGAAGATGAGTTAGAAATTTTAGAATCAGATAAGAGTTTTATAGAGAAAAAAATGGCAAGTGAAATTATTGAACATTATTTTAATACAATCATTGGTGCAGATATTGATGAAAATGAAATAACTAATTTAAATCCTCAAAATTTAAATAGCAATTCAAAAATCATTATTTTTAATAAAGGAATTATGATCTGTGATGAATTATACTCAAAATTAAGTTTAATTAATAAAATGTTAGAAAGTAAAGTAATATTTAAAAAATAAAATATTACTGTAATATTTTATTTTTTTTATACAAACCTATATTTAATTCCCGCAATTGTAATTGTTTTTATTAAATCTTCCCCATTTGATTCAATTTCTTCATATTGAATATCACTATTTTTTAAATTTAAACCATTTAAAATAAATTGTTTTTTCAATAGTTCTTCTCTAAAAGAATCAAATATTATTGAATCAATGTTACCAGTAATATAAAAATCGTAATCATCTGCAATTTCTTCAGTTTCCTCAAATTCATAATTTTCTTGAATTTTAAAATTAAATTTCAAACTTTCAATAATTTTATTTATAAATTGAAAAGTCTCTTCTTTAGGAATTAAATCATTACTTGATGTTTCCAATGTTAATAATAATTTTCCAGATATTTTTCAACCTTTCTTAATTGTAATTGCAATTTCAGATTGTGCAACTGATTCAAATTCTTTATTCAAAGTAATTGAATTTAAAAAAATATTTTCAATTGCAAAAGTTAATCCTGTAAAATTTATTTCATCATCCATTATTATTGGGTTATAAAGGCTTGATAAAATATCTACGAATGACTTTTCCTCGATAGTTAAATTACTAGAATCAAAAATAACATTATTTGCCTTATGAGTTGAAAGATTTGATTCAAATCCAATATGTTCTCATGAATTATTTATTAATTGTAAATATTTAAAATTATATGGCTTTATTTTATTTATTTCCTCACTAAAAAATTTATTAATAACATTAGTTGTAGTTGAGAAATTTTTTGAAGGAAAAGTTTCAATTGCTTCACAAGCTGTAACTAAAACTGGAAATGAAAATATTGAAAATGAAGAAAATATAAGTAGTAATTTTTTCATATTATTTACTTCCCCCATCACTTTTTTTATTTAAAATAAATTTTTGTTCATAATTTATAAATAAAAATTCTTTTGCTTTTGGAATTTTTAATCTTATTGTATTTACTTCAGGATCAGGTGTTTCAGGATCAGGTGTTTCAGGATCAGGTGTTTCAGGATCAGGGATTATTGCTTCTTCAATTCAAATATTTTCTACAATTTCAGAATCACTAATATTAAAAAAGTCTAAATTTGAAGATTTTTTTGAAACATAAAATTGAATTTCTTCATTGCTTTCATCACTATTTTTTTGTTCTTCAGTTTTAAAAGCCAAATTTGGTTGATAAAAAGATAAAATTCTTTTAATTTCTGATTCTATCTCAGAAGGTGAGTAATATTCAACCTGTTCTATTTCTTCTTGCTCACTTAATTCATTAATTTGGTTTTTTGGTTTTGGTTGAAAAATAAGAACTTTTGAATCAGAATCAAACTTTGCTGTTGATTTTAAAAGGTATTTATTAAATAAATCCACATTTAAAGTATTTTCTTCCATAATAAAGTTAAATTCCTTAGTTATTATTTCAGCTTGTTTTGAAATATTTAAAATTTGTTGAGAAAATAATTTAATAAAATTTTCTTCTGTTTTATCAAAGAAATATAAATTTTTTGAATAATCAACATTCAAAGATAATGTGGAAAAATCATAAATAATATATTTTTCCTCACTCGAAAATGGCATAATTTGAAATCAGTAAGCTAATTCATCATATGCTGTTTGAATTTTTAAAATTTGATTAAAATCAGTTAAATCTGTTGGTGAATTATATTCATCAGTTGAAACATTAACCCCATTAAAATCATCTGGTGAGCAATTATATAATTTACAATCAAATTTCAAATAATTATCATCACTAAAAATTAATTGAGAGCTTTGGCTTTCTTCTTTAATTGTTTCTAAATTTGGTAAAAGTTTAAAATATTTTTTATTTTCTTCTATTCCATTAAAAAAAGAATTTTCTAAAATATATCTATGATTTGCATTATCATAATTAACTTCTGTTGGATCAACTCCACAAGAAATAACATAAAAAGATAAACTAAATATATTAATTGATGATATTGCAGTTAATAATTTTTTCATTTTTTTCACCTTTAAACTAATTATAACAAATAAAAAAAGAGATAATATTATCTCTTACATTTGAGGTTCATTTGATTTTGGATTTCCCTCTTCTCAAAAATTAATTCCTAAAACATTTTTTACAAATCTTATTGATATTTCCAATTCATTGACTGGAATTTTTAAATAACCATTTGTAAATCTAACTGCAATATGCACTAAACATAATGGAACCATTTCAGGCTCTGATTTAATAAATTCAATTGGATCCATTTGTTTAAATTCATCATATCCAAAATTTTCATACATTGAATTTTTAAAAGTAATAATACCCTCATCTAATCAATTTTCAATTAATCAATTTACAACAGAATTATGAAAATTTGATTTATCTGAAATATGAGTATAGATAGTTTCCATTGATCATGAAGGAAATTTTTTAATTGCATCTTCTGATGATTTTACAATTAAAATTTCTCTAAATATTTTATCATTATCTCCAATTCCAGCGATCATTAAAAATGATGTACCTTCTACAAATTCCATCTTTCCCAAACTTGATTTTTTTAAATTATAAACTTTATTTTCCATTACACTTACCTCATTAAATATATTAAGAATATTATACATCATTTTTAAAATTTTTTTAATGACTACTTAATAAGGTTTAATTTATATTATAAAGGTAAATCTTTTTTAATAAAGATAAAATATGCACCAATATATAAGTCAATTGAACCAATTCCTAGAGTTAAATATTGTCCAAGATAATTTGAAAACTCACTTATATTTGTAATATTAGCTGGAATAAATAAGGAATTTAAAGATAAATATTTCATTCAATCCAGAGTTCTAAAACTTGAAGCTATTTGAAATACTCATGAAATTATTACAATTGCCCCACTTAATCCTAATGCTTGTGAATTTCTATTAAATAATGTACTAAAAAGAAACGCAAACCCTGAAGTAAATAGTAAAAGTAGGAATGCTCCAAATGCTTTTAAAGTAAAAATACCTAAATCAACATATTGTAATTGATTTACTATTTGTAAGCTAATAATTGTTATTAAATATTGACTAAGAATTGAAATAAAAATTAAACTAATAAATGTACTCATTTTTGATAAAATTACTGATTTTCTATTTAAATTTGTTGTTAATAAATTTACTAATGTTCCTTTTTCCACTTCTGAAGCAACTATTTTTGAAGAATTCATTAAAACGAAAACAACAATTAAAACATAACCCATACTTCCAAATACCATATCTCCAATAACTTGTTGAACTAAATTATTGACATAAATATCTACTGGTATTGTTTGTCCGGTTTCTGGATCAGGAACTGGGACAAAAGAATCATTTATTTTTAAAGTTACTACTATTGCAACTATCATGATTAAAGTAATTGCAGTTAAAAAAGATCACATTACTAACATTGATTTGTAAGATCTATTTATTACTTCAAATATTGCTTTTGAATTTTTTTTGAATTTGAAATTTTTTCACTATGTTTTTCAATAGTATTTACAATATCTTTTTTTATTTCATTTTGATAATATTTCATAAAATATTTTTCTAAATCCAATGGATGCTCTTTTAAAAATTCTATTTCACTTTTATTAATTTCTTTTATTAATTCATTTACATTTATATTTTTAACAGAAATAAATAATGAATTTTTATTATTTGATATAATATTTCATTTATCTGATTTTAAAATATTACTTGGTATTTCATTATTAAACTTGATTTCATAAGTTTTTTTATCATTATATTGAATATCTTCAAATATTTATTGTTGAAATTATCTCTCCTCTTTTTACAATTGAAACATAATCACATGTTTTTCAATTTCAGAAAAAATATGACTAGATAAAATTATTGTCTTTCCTTCTTTTTTTGATTTCTTAACAAGATTTACAAATTTTTCTTGCATTAAAGGATCTAAACCAGTTGTTGGTTCATCAAGTATTATAATATCTGGATTATGCATTCATGCTATACATAAAGCTAATTTTTGTTTCATCCCTTTTGACATTTTTTTAATTTTTAAACTTGGGTCAAATTTTCAATAATAAATTTGTTTTTTTACATCATTTCAATCTGACATATTTCTAAGTTTAAAAACCATTTTTAGTAATTCAATTCCAGTCATATTTTCTGGAAAAGCAATTTCCCCAGGAACATAACCAATTATTTTTTGAATTTTATCACTATCAGTTCAAGAATCATAAGAAATTATTTCTTCAATATTTTCTGTTTTTTTATTTAAATCTAATATTTTTGATGCTCCACTATTTGGTTTTATAAACCCCATTAAAGAACGAATCGTTGTGGATTTTCCAGCCCCATTTGGACCTAAATAACCAAAAACTGCTCCTTTTTTTACTAAAAAATTAATATCTTTTATACCATAACCTGACTTAAATTGTTTATTTAAATCAATAACCGAAATGACATTTTCTTTTTTTCTAAATTTTTACTTAAATTTTTCACTTTTTTTCTCCTTTTCTTTAAAAAATTAAAATAGTGTTAAATTTAAATTATTATCCCCTTCTTTGAAAACAATATGTTGAATATATTTTGTTCTTTTATAATTTGATATTGAAAAATTTAAGTTTTTTCTAATAAATAATATTATACATAGTTTTAAGCATTTTTAAACAATTTTCAAAATTTATCTATTAAATAATTAATCTATTATTTTTAATGCCTCAAGTGGATTTATTTTTTGAATATTCTTTCAACCAATTGCAAAACTAATTATATAAATTGCCATAATAATTGCAAAAACACTTAATGGAATTCATCATACAAAAGTAACAGGCAATACCCAAGAAGTTGACAAAGCAAGTAAATCTGCAACATAAGCAAAAATAAATCAACCTAAAGTAACTCCTAAAATAAACATTAATACTATTGGCAATAAGTACATTCCTAAAATTTGTCTTACAATATATTTGTTTGAATAACCAAGTATTTTCATAGTAGCAATAAATTGATTATTTTCATAAATTATTAACCCTGTTGTCAGCAAGATTATTGTAATTGAAACAATTAATGCTATAACCATAAATAGAATCATAGTTATATTAACAATTTGAGTAATTTGATCTAAAATTTGTCTTGTTTTTTCTAATGGCATCATTGTTGATAATGAACCAATTCCAAGACCCTCAACAAACTCAAGAATATTTCTCTCATTATCTTCTGAATATGTTCCATTTAAACCCCTAGAACTGAAATCTGCAAATTTTTGAGTAGAAGAAAAACCTTGTGTTAAATCTAAAAATTCTGAATTTGATGAATTTTTATAATTAAATATAGGATATAAATTATTAAAAAAATCATTAATTTTATTTCAAATATTTTTTTGTTATTTTGAGTTAATGATAGTTTTATTAAAAAATCTTCATATTCTGGTGAATTTTGAAAAAAATCTTTTACTTTTTCTTCATTGAAAATAGAGTTAAATTCAGGTAAGTGAGCTCACTCATTTATAAAATAATTTTTAAAATTATATTTTTTTATTTTATTGTAATTTAAAATTTCATTAGCATCATCATTAGAAATTCAACCTTGAGGCTTTCCATAACCATTTTGAATTCCAACAATTTTAAAATTTTTATATAATTGACTTGTTTTGGTTAAATAAGTTTTTCCTTCTAGCATACTTAAATGAATTGGATTAGTGTTTGTTGAAGTAAATGCAGTTTCTTTATTGACATTACTTAATGGTTCAACATTTCCTATTATTGGTATTGTATTATCAACAAAACTTTTTCCACTACTTGAATAATATGTTCTATTTGTTTTAGATCTATATTCATTAAAATAATCTTGATTATTTTTTGAAAAATCTTCAATTGTTAATTTTTTATTATTTTGATACACTTCATCTTTCAATACTTGAATATCAATAATATCATTTATTTGATAACCTGCCTTTTTTGCAATTATTTCATTAATAATAATTGGAATAACATTTTCCTCCAAGTTTTGATTAAATAGGTTATTATTTAAAATTTCTCCATTTTTTGATCTAAGATCAAGTAATTTTGTATCACTATTAATTCCATATATTTTTGCATCTTCTAAAATATTGTTTCTATTATAAAAGTTAGCATCAAAATATGTTCCAATTTCTTCTGAATATTGATCATAAGGAATTAAATTAAATGATATATTATATAATTCATCATTCTCATATGCCTGTTTTAAATATTGTTGCACAAAATAAAGTGCTCTTGAATAAACTGTTTCTAATACAACAACACCCAATCTATTTTGAAAAACTGCTGTATATCACATAACCAATGCCTGATTTAGTTGTAAAATTTCTACTTCTGAAAAATTATCAATATACATATTTTTAATATCTTTGCTATAAAAGTTAATTTCAGCCATACCTATTTTTTTTATTTAAATCAGGAATAAAATTTTTATTTGTTAATTCAAAAATATCTTGATCATTTCCATTTCATAAATCAATTTTCTTTTTAAACATATCATCAATATTTTCTCTTTTTCAATTTCAATTATCCCAATTTAATAAATCAAAACCATTTGTAAAATTTGGATTAAAAGTTATTGAAATTCCTGAAGTATATTTTTTATAAAATCAAAGTAAAATTTTTGCTAATTCTTTAGGAGAAGTTAATAATTGTATTTCACTTTTAAAAATTCCATAATCCACTCATTGATTTAAAAGAATATTTAATCCGATATTATTTATTAATCCTTCTTCCAAATGAATTAGATCTAAATTTTTTAAAAAATAAGTTGATAAATTTTTATAATTTAAATAACTCATAACACTTCAAGAATAAGGGTTTTTATTTAAACCAGTTTTATCACCAAAAATATCAATATTATAAAATTATGAATGTATATTTCCTTAAGAAATTTGAAAAATAATTTTTTTACTATCAATTTTTGGAATTACATCATTAGTAACTGGTGAAGCAGTTTTTGCAATAATCTTGTCTTTTCCTGCATATGTTTCTACATATTTTTCATCACTATATCCTCAATCTTCACTTTCAAAATTAGAATTATATGTTCTGTAAAAAGATAAAGGATTAGAAGAAATTGGTGCAGTATATTCAATTTAATTTTCAAAATTTAAACCATTAAAAGTTGCAGTTTTATTATCTTTTAAAACTTTTGGTGCTATGATTGTTGTTGTTAACATAAAAGTACCAAGCAACATTGTTGCGCTTACTCCAAAAAATTTTCCCAATGATGTTGTTAGTAGTGCAGATCTTAAATGAGAATTAAAACTTCATTTTGGTGAAGTTTTTTTAATGAAAAACCCAAATTTTGAAATACCTTTACTTGCATTTCCCTTTAATAAATTTAAAGCAGAATTTTTTATTGTAAAAATTGCCATAATTACTACAGTAAAATTTAATAATGCTCAAATAAATAAAATTGATAAAATTAAAGCAAAAATATTAAAACTAAATCCAATAAACGCTATATTAAAATAATTGGAGAAAAATTTTACAATAACTGAACTTATGAAAATAGATATAAAATAACCCAATAAAGTTCCCATGATTGAAACAATTAAAGGTGTTGAAATAAATCTAATTATAACTTCATTTTTTTTATAACCAAGAGATTTTAAACAACCAATTTGCCTTTTCATGTTATCAATTTGTTTTCTTGTAATTAAAACAATTGTAAAAACAGATATTAATAATATTATTATTAATAATGCAATTGTTGTCAAATTAAAAGCACTTAAGATCATGTAAATTATTTGGGGGGGATTTGATTTATTTAAATACTGGAATTAATGTTGATGTTCTTAAACTAAATTTATAATCACCATCATTATTTAAATAGAAAAAAGAAATTTATTTTTCAATTCCCCCATTAATTTTAAAATCATCATTTAAATTTAAAATTAAATCATCATCTAAATTTTTGTTTTCAAATTTTAAAGAATAATAAATTTCTTCATCTGATGAAGAAGAAGTTGAAAGTAATGAATTTTTATTTTCAAAAGTATATAAAGTTTTTTGAAGATTATTATTTTCATAGTTAAATTTTGAAAATCCAAATAAACTTGAATGAACATACATAATTGCTTCTGTTGAAACATTTGGTAAAACTGTTGAAGAATTGATAATTAAAATTGTAAAATCTGCACTTGTTTCAAAACCAACAACTGTAAATCAATTCATTCCCAAAAATTCTGAATCCTCTATTTCATAAAATGAATCTCATTAATTAATTATTTTTGCAATTTCAGGATTTGATTTCACAAATAAATCACTTCCATATTCATCTTTTTGAACTCTAATGATATCTCCAATTTTAATATTATTTTTAATTGCAAAAGAATCTCCAACAATAATTTCTCTTCTTGCAAGTTTTTCATCAGGGTTTAAATGACTTCCGGAAGAAATTATCATTTTATCAACTGAATTATTAGCTTCTTGATTTAATTTTGCTAGTACTTTTAATAAAAGTTTTTCATTATTTAAAATAGCACTTGAAAAAACTCTACCATCAGTTCTTGATCAAAAAAAATTATATTTATCTGATAAATTATTTAATATTCACTGTTGATAAACCTCTTGACTATTTATATTTAAATTATAGTCAAGAGGTTCTTTTAAACGTGATGTATTTGAATCAATTTCCATTACTACATCTCTTAAATTTGATTTTACTATCAATTCTTCATATGCATTTGTAATTCTTGTTCCTGTTGAGGACAATAAAGAAATTATCATTGATACTAACATTATTAATGCAGAAAGACCAATTATTTGTGATGGGCTTCTCCAACTTATTTTGAATGCATTTTTAAAAAGTAAAATCTTTATTTTTTCATTTTATATTTCCTTTAAATGAATAACACTTTTTATTATTATAGAGAAAATAAAAAATTCAATATTTAATATAGTAACAAAAAAATAAAAAAGATTTTATGTTAAAAAATATTTTTTATTTTATTTATAAAAATAAAATAAAGCATTTGCTGGTTTACCACAACCACAAACTCCACAATTTTCTTTTTCCTCAATTAATTCAATATTTGCATCAAAATGATCACTATAACCTTTTGTTAAAGAACGTTTAACATTTTCACCCAATTCAAGTGCAATTTTAATTGTTTTTCCCTCATTCAAAAATTGTTTAATTTCATCAAAATCATATTTAGTGAAATCTAGAATTTCAATAACATTATCTAAGTTTTTTGACATTTTTTCACCTCTTTTATATAGTATTCTTTTATATTTGAAAGTAAATATAAATTATAAATATACTTTGCTTAAAAATCTATTTCATATATCTATCTATTTCATGAACTCGTGAAATAATATGATTTGCAGCAATTTTTGCAACATTGCTTCCGTCCAACATAGCAAAAGAATTTTTTGTCATTTTTAACATTTCAATGTCATTTCCCCCATCACCTGAAGTAATGATTTGATCATTATCAAAATTATATATAGTTTGCAAGTATTCAATAGCTGTTTTTTTTGAAGTGTTTACATCAATTATTTCTATAAGATTCTGTTTCACATACATTACTTTTGTTCTAATAAGATTTGGTTTTAAAATATTTAAAATTTTTTTAACAATCTCATCATCTCCTCAAATTGAAATACAATTAATATTTTCATTAGTCAAAAATTCCTCAATTGCTTCAGATTCATTTTCAATTTTTGGTAAAAATATATTAAAATATTTTGATCTACTCATTTTTGAGCTTACTTCTAAACTTGGTTTAAAAATAAAACTTTTTCTTTCATTTAATAAATTAAATGTACAAATTAAATTTTCATTTAAATTTTGTAATATTTCCAAAATTTTAATTCTTTCTTCAATATCAATTGATTTTGAAAAAATAATTTTATCATTATTATCTCAAATACAATTTCCATTATTTGTAATTATAAATTCATAATTTAAGTTTTCTGGTAAAACTGACTTCATATCACAAAGCATATTTCCTGTTGCAATATTAAATTTATTGTTTTGACTTTGAAATTTTTCAATAAATTTCAAATCTTCTGATTCAATTTTAGTACCCGACCCCCTTCTTAAAGTACCATCATAATTTGAAAATCATCATTTCATTTTATACATCCTCCATAACAAATTAATAATATAACATTAATTTGAAAAAAAAAATAAAAAATTTAACTACTTTCAAAAAATAAAAGTAGTTTTAAAAATAAAATTATTGAATAATAACTTTATTTTTAAAGTCAATTTTAATTTCAGAATTCAATTTTATAATTGATATTTTACTAGAAAACATTCCAGAAAATCCAACTACCAAATTTGCTTTATTAATATTTTTAAATTTTTTAATTAACATTTCAAAAATAACTCTATCATCTAAGATTGTTTCACAAAAAATAATTGCCTTTACTTTTTTAAATACATTATTTAAATCTAAAAAAGTTAATATTTTGGTTAATTCATCAATATTATTAATAATTCCATCAATAAATAAAATTGAATTTTGATTTATTTTAAAACTATACTTAGTATTTCAAAATTTTATTAAAGAATTAATTTCTCCCCCTATTAAAATACCTTTAATTATTTTACTTCCATGAAATAAGTAGTTTTCATCTTTATAGTATTTTAACTGTTCTTTTGATGTTAATTTTTGAATTAAATCAATATATAATTCTTCTTTTGTTTCCAAATTAAATTGAGTAATAAAATTTGGACCATAAAAAACTGGATTTTTACTTTTAATTGAAATAGCATTTAATATTGGCGTAACAAATGAATTTCCACAAAATGTTGTTTGGGTTTTTGAAATATCTTTATAATCAATTTTATCTAAAAAGTAATCTGTATCTTTTTCGCAAAAAGAAGGAAGTGCTAAAACACAATCTCTTTTTATAACTTTATTAAACTCAAATGGTAAAGCAATTTCCTTATCAAATTTTTTAAATTCTTCTATTGGCCTAATTACTTTAAAACCTTTTTCCTCAAAAAAATTAATTGAATTTTTATATTCAATTTCATTTTGCATAATAAAGTTTGAAACATGAAAAACTGCTAACTTCATCTTAAAATCCCTATCTATTAAATATAAATTTATTTTACCATTAATTAGCAATTGTTTCTTTATCTAATGATTCTAAAAATTTTAATCCTTTTCTGTTAAATTTTTTCCTTTGGATGTTTTTACAATTAATAAATTTCTAATTAAAATTGGTTCAATATTATTAATTATAATTTGTTGTTGTAGTCCTAAAATTTGTTGAAGCTTTCAATTCCTAAAAAATTTGATTTACTTAAAATTTTTAAATATTCTACTTCTTGTGAATTTAATCCATAATCATATATTTTTAATTTTTTTAATAAAATTAATATTAATATTTGAAATATTTTCAAAAATAATAAAATCATAAATTCTTCTTAAAATGTTTATTGAAACTCTTGGATTATTTTGACAATACTTTGAAATAAAACTAATAACATCATTTTCCAATAAAATATTTAATTTTAATGAATTTATTTTTATGATCTTTTCAATTTCTTTTTCATTATAATGTTGAAAATGAAAGTTAATTGGAAATCTATTTACAAATGGAGAGGTTAATTTATTTATTTCTGTTGTTGCGCAAATTAATGTAAAAGGTGGAATTTTTAAATTCACAACTTTTGAATTATATTTTTTTCCTATAATAATACTTAATTTATTATCTTCCAGAACAGGATAAAGTACTTCAAGAACTTCTTTTGAAACTGCATGAATTTCATCAATGAAAATAATTTCATTTTCTTTAAGATTAGTAAGCGGTGAAATAATATCACTTGGTTTTTGTAGACTTGGTCCATTTAGAATATAAATTTTTTAATTTAGTACTTTTGAAATTAATAATCCTAAACTTGTTTTACCAAGCCCATTATTTTCATGAATAATAATATGATCTAAATTTTTGTTTCTTCTTTTGGCTGATTCCATAAAAACTTTTAAATTTGAAATTATATTTTTTTGTCCTATAAATTCATCAAAAGAATAAGGTCTAAAAAAATTATTTTTCATATGAATTTAATTTGCGAATTGCCATTTCTAAAATAATTTCTTCTTTAAAATTTATATCAATTCCATCAATTGCTTTATAAATATCTGAAATTCTGTAGCCTAATCTATTCAATGAATTAATAATATTCATTTGCTTTGAACTATATTTTTAATTAAAAATTCTATTTCTTATTTCTTGAACAATTTTTTTGGAAAGACCTTCACTTATTCTTGTTTTTATCATAATACTATTAATATTTTGTTCTTTGCAAATTATAAGAAATTCATCAATGTTTAAATTTTTAAAAATTTTTATGATTGTTAAAATGCCAATATTCTTTATATTTAAAAGAATCTTAGCCAAATTTCTCACTTTTTTATCACTAAAAAACAATAATTGATGAATAAAATCATTATGATAAGTTATTAAATAAAGCTTATATTCTTTTTCTATTTCCAGATTTTCATTAAATATTTTTTTACCTCTATAACCAATATTGTTTGTTTCTACAACTAAATCATTTTCATTTTGTCATATGACTTTTGCTTTTAAATAATACATATTTTCCTCCTTAATTAGTATTATCGTTATTTCTAGTAAAAATAAAAAAAATGAGCTAGCTCATTTAAATTATTTTTTCTTTGCAACTGTTTTTTTTGAAGTTACATTGGCTTTTGTAGTTTTAGACTTCTTAGACTCTTTATTTACTTTTTGTGAAGTTACTGAACTTCTTTTTGACTTAGAATTTGTTAAAGAAACTTCTTTTTGATTTTTTTTAATATTTGCTTGAAAAAAAGCAATTCTTTCTTCTTTTAATTCCTCAGCTCTTTTTTTTGTAAGTGGTTTTGTTTCAATTGATAATTTTTTTCTAATATCTTCAGGAGAATTTGAAGATCTAAGATTTAAAATGTTTTCAATTCTCTCCTTATTTTTAACTGAATCTTGAATTGCAACAGGCAATTCCACTGTAACATTTTTACCCTTTTTTGAATTTAACATTGTTTGTTTTGCTAATTCAACTCTATTATAATTGCTTTTTAAAACAGATGGTCTTTGAACTTTTCTACCCACAAACATTTTCTTTTCATCACCAACTTCTTTTAAAATTAAAACAACATTTTTCTTTGTTTTTTTTGATATTTCTTTGTTCATTGCCATTTTTTTACCTCTCGTACAGATTTTTAAACAATATTATTATATATTAATTAAATGTATTAAAAAATAAAAAATTTGGAATTAACCAAATTTTTTATTTTGCTTTTGTTTGTAAATACGTTTTTCTTTTTTACTTAAATGGTATTCACGTTTTCTTGCTTCAGATTTATTTGAAGCAGCTACTTTTTGAAAACGCTTTAAAGCCTTTTCAATAGGCTCTCCTTCGCGCACAACAACACTTGCCATTAATTTCAACTCCTAGTCAATGTAATTATAAAGACATTATTCAAAAGTTTCCATATTTTTTTAAAAAAAATGAAAAAAACTTTAATTTTTTTTAATCTCATTTATTATATAAATAAACTTATATTTTTCTTATATAATGAGGTGGAAAAGTGAAAAAAACAATTAATTTAATAATTACTGGAGGAATTGCTGCAAGCAAAGCAAAAGAACTTTATCAATTATTAATAACTAACTATAATATAAATATTATTTTAAGTGAAAACGCAAAAAGATTTGTCAATTTTTCAGATTTTAATTATATAGACAATATTTTTGAAAAAGAATATTATTTTGATAATCACCATTATGCAGAACATGTAAAAATTGCTTTTAACAGCGATCTAAATGTTGTTTATCCTGCAACTTATAATTATATTGGAAAAATCACAAATGGTATTGCAGATGATATTTGTTCTTTAATTTTTGCAATAACAAATATTAAAACTATTTTATTTCCTAGTATGAACTCAAATATGTATTTAAATCCTATTTTAGAGAAAAATAAGAAAATACTTTTAAATACAAGTAATGTTGACTGAATTGAACCTGCAATAGGAAGACTTGCAAGTGGACATAATGGAATTGGAAGAGCAATTGAACCTGTAGATGTTTGTAAAATAATTAATGATTATTTTAATGAAGAAACTCAATTTGAAAATCTTAAAGATAAAAAAGTTTTATTAAATTTTGGAAAAACACGAAGTTATATTGATAAAGTTAGATATATAACAAATTCAAGTAGTGGAAAAATGGGTTTAGAACTTAAAAAAATTCTTTCTTCTAATTCAAAAGAATTAATTACTGTTTTTGGAGATACTCAAATACCTATTGAAAGTGATGATAAAAATTTTTATGTACAAACAAATAATCAAATGCTTGAAAAAATGAAAGAAAATTATTACAACTCTGATGTAGTTATTTGTTCTGCTGCTTTATATGATTTTAAAATTAAAAATTATATAAATAAAAAAATCGAAAAAAGAGAACAAAATGAATTAAATTCAATTGACTTAGTTGAAGCTATCGATGTTTTAAAAGAACTTGGTAAAATTAAGAAAAATCAATTTCTTGTTGGCTTTTCATTATCAAATGAATTTGACTTAAATAAAGCATGAGTGAAAATAAATGAAAAAAACTTGGATATGCTTATTATAAATTTAGTAAATGCTCTTGAATCAGACTACAATGAATTAAAAATTATTATTACAAAAACTAAAGAAGTTATCAACATTACAAAAATGCATAAATCAAATATTGCAAAAGAAATTATAAAAATAATTAATCAAAATATTTAAAAATAAGCAAAATTATTGCTTATTTTTAAATATTGTTTTAATTTCTTTATACTTATTTAAATCTTGTTTCTTATACTCTCTAATTTTAAAGTTTGAATTCAATGAAACCACAAATAGTTCAATTATTTTAGTCTTATCCTGTTTAAATTCCAAAGCCAATTCATGATTTTGATTTTTAATACTATCAAATCATTTTAATCAATTTTCATCTATTTTTTGATTTTTTTGAGTTAATAATAAATTATTATCTTTAATTTCAATTTTGATTATATTTTTTATTCCATCAAAAATTGATAAAACTTCTAAAACTTTATCCTTATCTGAGTTTTTATTATCCAAAATTTTACTTGGATTAAACTTGACCTTTTTGAAATATAATTGCGAAATAATAAAAATTAATATTGCAGAAAATATACCAATAATTGGCAATATTCATATATTTGTATTTTGGCCATTTACTGTTGGAATTACTCCATTAAAAGTAAAATCCATTAAACCAGTTGAAAAAGTTGTTCCTATTTTTACTTTAAATAATGAAGTTATCATAGCTATAAGTCCATTAAAAGGACAATAAATTGCAAAATAAAATAAAGGTAATGAATAACAAAATAAAAATTCAATTAGTTCTGTAACTCCAATTAAAAATGCTGTTAGAGAAGCTGTAATATACATTCCTACCTCTGCTCTTCTTTGACCCTTTGGTGTTACTAAAAGCATTGAAAAAGCAATTGCAGGCAAAGTAAACATTGAATTTACAAATCCTCCTGTCAAAAACCTTGTTACTCTAAGACCAACATTTCAACAATCATCAATTGTTATGTAATTATTTGATAAAACTTCAATTGAAATAAACTGATCTCCCACAGGATTTCTATCTCAAATGTATTGAGTATTTTCAAATCAAATTTTAATTTGTTCATTAAAATCTTGAGGAACAGAAATAGAGTTTTGACTTAATGCTAAGCTAAAACTTTCTTGTAAATCTGCTAAATTTCAATCAATTTGGGGTAATGATTTTAAAATATCTTTTCATTGTAATGAAGATTCACCATAATGTCTTAATAAAAATTCAATTAATAAATCTTGTTGATAATTTGCTAATTCTCCCCCAATTTGACTGTATCACATTGGTGATTGTCACAATAAACTAGATCCAAATGGGATTAACATTCTTTGAATTGTTCTAAAAATAAAAGCATCAAGACCAATTGGGGATTTTGCCACTGCAGAACCAAAAAATGACATAGCAATACCGATTAATGGTCAAATGATTATAAACAATGATGCTAATATAAAAGCAAAAATTGGAGTAATTAATAAAACAAAACGTTCTTTTTCAAAAAAACTTAGTCCTTTTGGAAGTGTAATATTTTTAAATTTTTTATAAGAAATAGTAACTATTGTACCAATTATTATTCCTCCAATTACTCCTGAATTAAAAACTTTAATATTACCAAAAAAGAAATTTGTTAATAAAGTTTTTTGATTAAGATTTTTTCAAAATCAAATATTAAATAAATTATTTTCCGCATTTTTTATTGAAATAAAAGATGAAATAAAAATATTAAAGATTAAGTAAAATATTATACCTGAATAAACTGCAACACCCTTATTTGATGTAAAACCAATTATAATTGCAATTGTAAATCACAATCCAATATTTGAAAATAGAATACTTCCTGTTGAGGTGAATAATTTGGCAAAAATATTTGCTTCACTTTCATACTTTGCGATTATATTTCCAATTGAAAATATAACTCCAAAAATGGGCATTAAAACTATTACGAAACCAAAAGAATGTCCAACTTTTTTAAAAAATGATTTTATACTATTTTTTGTATATCATGATAAGCTAAAATCTTTTATTTCTAATTGTTCTTTCATAATTCACCTAAAATCTACAAAATCATTTTAGCATAAAAAAACAAGGTTAATCTCCTTATTTAATTACTAATCTATATTTTGATAAATTAAGTTTTTTTGAATGTTGATTATATTTTTTCTTTTTATTTTTTAATTCTTTCATTTCTTCTAAATTAATTATATTTAAATCTTTTCTTTTTTGTAAGTAATTAATTCTTTCATTAATACAATTATTTTTATTTTCAAATTCAAAATCTTCATCATTTAGATTATTTGAAAAACTAATTTTTTCATAAGTATTATTAATATTTGAAGAGTTATTTTCTTTATTGTTATCAAATTCAACAACATCATCAAAAGTTTCTGTTACTATAAGCATATCTTCATCTGCTTTTTTTTCAATATCATATTTTATTGTTTCATTTAAAACACTTAAATTATTTTCTATAAAATTAATCAAAGCACCAGGATTTTCATTTATTTTTTCTGATTCTATTAATGCTTGTTTTTCTTTAATATGTTTTACGGCATTAAATGCTTTTTGTTTTGAAAATAATTGTTTACTAATACCCAATGCTTTTCATTTTTTTTCTAATATCTGAAATGATGTTTCCACTTTTCTTTTATCTTTTTTTAGAATTCTTTCAGTATTTTCAATTGACTCTTTTTTCTTATTTTCAAATTTTCTTAACTCTTCAATTTTATTTTGTTCCTTTAATTTCTTTAGTTCTTTTAGGATTTTTTCTTTTTCACGTGTAATCTTTTCAATTTGTCTATCTTTTGCTCTAGCTTTCTTCTTGAATTTCTTAATAATTTTTTCTGAATCCATTTCATTAAGTTTTTCATCTGAAACTAAATTATTTAAAGGTTTTTTTAGCTCTGAAACATGATTATCTT
This sequence comes from Spiroplasma taiwanense CT-1, assembly GCF_000439435.1. NCBI lineage: Bacteria > Bacillati > Mycoplasmatota > Mollicutes > Entomoplasmatales > Spiroplasmataceae > Spiroplasma > Spiroplasma taiwanense. Next base: position 480,040 of record NC_021846.1, on the reverse strand, counting down.
TATCAATTAAAATATTTTCTTTTTGCTTAACATTTTTGGGTTTTGATATAACTTCAACTTTTGTTTTTGGTTTTTCTACAGTATATTGGTCTTCTTTTTTTAACTTTAATTCAATATTAGAATTTGTATTCTCATTTGTTAACTTTGTTTCTACATTAGTTTTTTTAATTGACAAATCATTTTTCTTATTTTCAAATATTTTTTTATTATTTTCTTTACTTATTTTTTTTGAAGTTTCTTTAATATTTTTTTCTTTTAAAGATTTAGTTTTTTTTGAAGTTATATCAGGAGTTTGTGAAAAAATTCTCTCAAATTCTTCATCAAAACCTGGAACATCAAAAAAAGTTTCAAGATCAATATCAAAAGTTTTTTGTGTTTGTTGTTCATTTGTATATGTTTTATTTTTTACTTCTTCAAATTGATTATTATTTGAATTTATTTTATTACTAGAAAAAATATTTGTATGATTATCATTATACTCATAATTATTCATAGCAGTAAAATTCATAATTATCTCATCTGGAATCGCATTAACTGTTCTATATTTTTTAATAGTTTCTGAAATTTCAAATAATTTTTGATTTGCATATTTAATAACATTTAACTTTAATTCTTGTGTTATTTGATCATCTTGACTTATTGCTTTTTCATATTGCTTTTTTGCAAGAATAATATTTTGTTTTTGATTTGAAATTGCCAATTCAATTTTTCTTTTCTTATTAGCTAAATCTTGTAATTTATTTTTTAACAATTCATCTTCAGAAATTAATTGATTATCTACAATCATTGCATTTTTAAAATCAATATTTGCTATTAATTTATCTTGATTATTATTAACAAGTAATTTATTTTTAAAACTTTCATCATTTTTTTGCTTATCTTTACTCACAAAAACTTGTTGAATTCTTAATAAATTTGTTTCACGATTTTTTAAATTCATTTGTTGTTTTAAATTTATATAGTTATTATTTTTTGAATCTCTATTAAATTGTTCTGTCAATCTAGCAGATTCAATTTCAAGTAATCTAGCAATGTATCTTCCAATATTTTCTCTTATTTTTTCACTTGATGTTGCAAATTCAGCAGTTATTAAATTAATTGTCGAAGGATTTATATTTAAATCAACTAAAGCATCAATTCTTTTTCTAATTGATGAATCTAATTCAAAATCTAGATGTTCACTATTACTTTTTTTCATTAAAAAGCTCCTTAAATGATTAAAATCACTATAATTATATCAAAAAATGGCTTTTATTTATTGAAGAAAATAAAGACCTTTAAACATAAAAAACATTTATGAATTATTTTGCTTTTGTAATATCAATATGACAATATCCATTTGGATTTTTATCCAAATATTTTTGATGATATTCTTCTGCTTTAACATATTTTTGTAATGGTAAAAACTCTGTATATACTTTTTTAGATAATTTCTCTTCTAATTGAGAAATTTTACTAATTACTTTTTCTTCAAAAAAACTTTTATCATCACCATTATAATAAATTCCTGTTCTGTATTGAGTTCCAATATCATTGCCTTGTCTATTTAATAATGTGGGATTTATTATTGAAAAAAAATCCTCTAATAATTTTTCAAAAGTTATTTTTGATTCATCAAAAATAACTTTACATACCTCTACAAAATTAGTATTTCCCTTACAAACTTCTTGATAAGTTATGCTATCTTTATTACCATTAGCATAACCCACTTCAGTTTTAACAATTCCTGTTGTTCTATCAAAATATGCTTGAGTTCCTCAAAAACAACCTGCAGCTAAAATAATTTCTTTCATTTTTTCACCTCTTTTATTTTTTAAAATATTTAATAAGTTGATTTATTATCTTGACCTTTTATTATAGAAACTCCTCCACTTGTTCCTAATCTTGTTGCTCCATTTTCAATCATTTTTAATGCATCTTCAAAAGTTCTAACTCCCCCAGCTGCTTTAACTTCTGCCTTATCATTTACAATTGATTTCATTAATTTTATATCTTCAAAGGTTGCCCCAGAAGTTGAAAAACCAGTTGATGTTTTTACAAAATCAAGATTTGCTTCAAGAGCTAAATTACAACATTTTACAATTTCTTCTTTTGTTAATAGGCAATTTTCTAAAATTACTTTTACTTTATTATTTGGTGCAATATTTTTAATTTCTCTCATATCTTTTAAAACAAATTCTCAATCTTTATCTTTTACTGCACCAATATTAATAACCATATCAATTTCTGTTGCACCATTTTCTAATGCTTGTTTTGTTTCAAAAACTTTTACTTCAGTTGTTGTTGCTCCAAGTGGAAAACCAATAACTGTTGTTATTCCAACATTTGTATCTTTTAAAATTGATTTAGCATATGCAACTTTTCCAGGATTTATACAAACTGTTGCAAAATCAAATTCAATTGCCTCTTTACATAATTTTTCAATTTCAAATTTTGAAGCATCAGCTTTTAATAATGTATGATCAATATATTTATTTAAATTCATTTTAATTTTCTCCTAATTCTTCTTGATTTTTTTCAATCAAATTTAAAACTCTTACTGCTTCACATGAAGTCTCAAGTAAATAATCTCTTAAATCAAAATTATTTGTCAATATCATTTTACAAAATACAGATAATTCATAATCAAATAAATTTTGATTTTCATCTTTTACGAATAATACCTTTTTACTAGAATCAATATTGTTATATAGTTCTACTTTTTCCAACTGAATTACATTATTAAATACTAATGTTGCATTATCAGATAAAATTTGATTATTAATTTTCCCTTCACTTGCTTTGCTACAAACTATACTCACAATTACATCATTTTCATGTTTTATAATTACATAATCATTTAAACCACTTCCATTTGGTAACTTTTGTCCCATTGCTTTTAATTCTTTTACAGGTCCAAATAAAGCAATACTTAATTCAACTGGATAAACTAATAAATCATATGTTGAACCTTTCCCTAAATTTGCATCAAAAACAGAATCATATATTCCAAGTTTAACTTTTTGCATTCTTGAAGAATATTTATTTAAATTAAAACTTGCCATAAAAGGTTGAAAATTTTTTACAAACTCAATTAAATTTGAAAATTGAGGAGCATGTACTGTTTTATAAGCTTCCATTAAAATTACATTATTTTTATTTGCAATTTCAAATAATTCAATTGCTTGTTCATATTTTAATGTTAAAGGTTTTTCTAAAAAAACATGTTTTTGTTGCAATAAAAAGTATTTTGCTTGTTCATAATGTAAACCATTTGGAGAAGCAATATAAATTGCATCAATTTCATCTACTAAAATTTCAAATTGATCTACTGCTTTTGCATATAATTGAAATTTCTTGATTAATTCTTTTGCTTTTACTTTATCTCTTGAATAACAACAAGTTATTTTAATATTTGGATTTTTAATTGCTGATTTTATAAATTCTTCTGTTATAATTGAAGTTCCTATAGTTGCAAATTTAATCATCTATATCTTCTCCTTCTAAAAATGGATTTTTAACTTTATTTTTTTGTGTAGATTTTATTTCATTTTTTTCCTCTTCAAGTAAATTGTCTTTTGGTTCTAATTTTCATTCTCTATTAACAATTGCTTGTTCATTAATTCTTGAAAAACTTTCAAGAATTGAAGAAGTAATACCAAAAGCAATTTCAATTATAGTTAATGAAATTACAAATGCAAGTTTATTAATAGAATAATAACTATCTATAAAAATTACAATAAGACTCATTGTTATGATAAGAAAAACAAATATACAAAGTAAAAATATTTGAATAAGTTCCTTTTTGTTATATTTATATTGCATTTTCTTGTGTAAGTGAAATCTAATTAGTATAAATAATAAAAAAGCAATTACAGAAAATATAAATAGAACAATTTGTAAAGAAAAATAAAGATTTCTATCAATTCAAAAATTATTATATTGACTTTTTAATACATTTAACAAAACAACTAAATTAATAGTGTAATTTAAAAATAAACTAACAGTTAATAAAAATTTTACTATTAAAAAACTTTTGGGGTTTATTGAACTACTTTTCATATGAAATTTTACCTTCAATAATTGTTTTTTCAACAAATAAATCTTTATTCAAAATTACCAAATCTGCTTTTTTATTTATTTCAATACTTCCTGTTTTTTCAAAAATATTTAATTGTTTGGCAATATTAATTGAAGTCATTTTTATTAAATCACTCATTGATAAATTTTCTATTGTTTTTTTCATTACTCTAATATTATGATCATATGTAGCCCCAGCACCTGCTAAAAGACCACTTTCTTTTAAAGAAACTTTCATTCCTTTTTTTATAACTTCCAAATTCCCTAATTTATATTCACCATCACTTAAACCTTTTGCATTCATTGCATCAGTTATTATACAAATTTTTTCAGGACCTTTTAATTTATAAATTAATTTTAAGGTATCTGGGTGAATATGAATACCATCTGTTATTAATTCACACAAAATTTCATCGTTATATAAAGCTCATGTTGCTAAACCAGGTTCATATTGTGAAACACCACTCATTCCATTAAATAAATGCGTAATGTGTCTTACACCTAAATTAAAATCTTTTCGACAATCTGAAAAACTAATATTTGTATGACCTGCACTTGGAATTATTTTATTCTCTATTAAATATTTTGTAAAAGTACCATCTTGAAGATCTGGTGCAAAAGTTACAATTTTAATATTATTATCTGATAGTTCAATTAATTCTTGCAATGAATTAATATTTGGTAGTTCTAATAGTTCTAATTCATGAGCACCTTTTTTTTCTGGTGAAATAAATGGGCCTTCCAAATGACATCCCAAACATTTTGAACTCAATTTTTCTTGATCTTTCATAAATTTTTTAAATTCAGTAAAATATTTATGATTATTTTTTTTAGAATTAGTTACACTTCCTTGGACATAACTTGTAATTCCCTCTTGAGCTACTAATTTTGCAAATTTTTTATATCCCTCAATAGTACCAGTCTCAAAATCAACTCCATATCCTCCATGAACATGGCAGTCAATAAAACCTGGAACTAATCAATTTAAATTTGCATTAATTCCGTCTAAATCAGTTTCTCCATTATTAATAGATTTTATTATTTCATTTTCTATTTCAATTCAACCCTTTTCAATAATTTCATTTTCTAAAACAATTTTTGCATTTTTGATTATCATATTAAAACTCCTATCTTTAATATTTTAAGACAATAAATTTAAAAAGATCAAAAAAAGAAAAAATCACCTAAAAGGTTTATTTAATATTATTTTTGTTTAAATAGTAAAGATTCATTAATACCAGAAAAACAATTAATGATATTGTTTCTAAAAATTAATTATCTTTTTTGAAATTTTATAAATCCAAAAAATCCAAACATTGCTAAAGAAATAGTTATTAACGGTACTAAACAACTAATTGTTGTTGATACATTTATATCTGCTTTTAAAAAAATTCAAATATTAATTTGTAATGCCAAAACTGTAAATAATAAAACAAGTATTTGTACAAACATTAATAAATTATAATTAAATCTTTTAATTTTTGCAGCCATATAAATTCCTACCATAATTGGTAAAAAAACTAATGGTGCTATTATTATAAAAAACACTGCAATTAATATTTGAGTTAGATTTTCATATGGGTGTATTAAGCCTGGCATTAAAATTGTAATAAAGAAACTAACAACAAGAAGTCATAATCAAATATTTTTAAATACAAGACCATAATATTCTCTTTTTGAATCAATTCTAATATTTTTTAATCACAATCAAAATTTAGAATGTGTTCCACCTCTATCAGTAATGAAAGTAGAAACTCACATTGAAGAAAAGAATACTAATGCTAAACCATTAATTGGTAAAAAAATTACTAAAAATATAACTGTTGTAATAAATAAAGGAAGATTAAAATTTTGACCTAAAAATTCTAAAAAGTCATTTGATGCTGCTCCAAAAATAGTTGAATTTGTTAAATAAGTTAGTAAAGTAATTATTGAAAAAGCATCATAATTTTTAGTTAATTGCAGATTGCTTGATAGTTGACTCTTATTAAAAGAAGGTTCTAAAAAAGAAACTAAAAGCAATGCTATTAATGAAAATAATATTGAAGATAAAAAAGAAGCATACATTCCTCATTTTCCAGCAGTCTTTACAGTTTTATAATCCATTTCTCTTCTTATTCTTTTTACACAAAATAATGTTATATATGTTGTTAAAAAAAATGAAAATAATATGAATAAAATTGGTAAAAATACAACTCACCCAATAGCAAATAAAATCATTGAAATTGAATTGTGTGCTATTAATTCTGAAAATCCAATAAACCCAAATAAAAAATAAGCTAAATCAATTGGATTTGAAATATTTGTTTCAAGTTTTTTTGAAAAATCATTAAGTTTACAACTTCAAATATTTAACTCTTTTGAAACATCAATTGAAAGTAATTGTACTAATGTAACTATAAGAGTAATAATAATCAATATTGCCAAAATTATATTTGTAATGAAAATATTTTTATTCTTCATTTATTTTACCTCTTCTTTATTATAAATAATTTTTAAATTCCTCAATGATAAAATTTTTCAGAGTTGTTTCTCTTTGAATTGATTGTTTTAAACAAGCATTTATAAAAGTTTGTTTATCTGAAAGAATAAATAATTTTTCTTTTGCACGAGTGATCGCAGTGTAAATCATTTTTTTATTTACAAAAAAATTTGTTGTTCTATTTGAATTGTCTAAAACAATAAAAACATTTTTATATTCACTACCCTGAGTTTTATGAATTGAACAAACATAATTTAATGTTACATTATTAAAGGCTTTTAAACCCATTTCAATTTTTCTTTCACTAAATGTCAAAACAGCTTCTCTTAATTTATTATTTAAATATTCAAATTTATTAATAAATCCAACATCACCATTTGATAATTCTAAAAATGGGTCATTTTCTGTGTACATTACTTTATCATTATATCTAAATTCATAATCAAACCTTTTGTATGAATTTAAATTATTTGGATTTACAATACCTTGAAGAATTTTATTAAGATTTGTAATTCCTAACTGTTCTTTATACATTGGAGCAATAACTTGAATATCTGTTAATTGTTCTTGTAATGAATTCGGATTTAAATTTAAATAATTAGTTTTTAATTTTTTTAATAACTCCATTGATTCTGAATTAAATAAAAAATTCACATTAGATGAATTTATAAAATCGAAATTTTCAATTTCTTCATCTCTTACTACGTTTGCAAGCTTAATTATTAAATTTTCTCCTCCATCTGATTCTTTTTGTCTATTATTAATTTTCAATTTTGTTGTAGAAAATTCACTACAATTTATTAAGTCTTCAAAAAGATTCCCATAACTAACACTTGGAAGTTGCTCAACATCACCAACTAAAACTATTTTTTTAATACCTTTTATTCCTTTTAAAAGAGAAGCAAATAAATGATTATCAATCATTGAGCACTCATCAATTATAACTAAATCCTTATATATTGGTTTTGTTTCATTTGCCTCAAAATTATCGTTTCCTGTATACTGTAATAGACGATGAATTGTTGAAGTTTTATAACCTGAATCATCTTTAATTTTTCCAGCTGCTCGACCAGTTGGTGCAGTTATTGCAAATTCAGCATTTTTAAAAATTAATTCATACATTTTTACAATAGCTGCAATAACTGTAGTTTTTCCAGTTCCAGGACCACCAGTAACAATTGAAACACCATTATTTACAAAATTTTTAATTGCTTCAATTTGTTCAACATTATACTTAAAGTCAGGTTTATTCATTTTATTACTAAAAAATTCTTGAACAATTTGTAATAAATTGTCAAAATCAAAATCATTATTAATAAAAGAAGAACGTTTTTTCAAGTTTGCTAATTCTTTTGCAATGTAAACTTCATCTTCAAAACTTTCTTTTGTATATATTTTTTTATCCTTAAAATACAATATTTTTTGAGTTTTTGCATAAACTAAAAATTGTTCAAATTCTACTTGAGAAATATTTAATGGTAATTTTAAACTAAATTCTTTATATAAATTTATAAAATTAGTATAAGTATTACCTGTAGAAAATAATATTTTTTTTACTATTTCGTGTGAATATCAAGCAACTCTTTCTTCACCTTTAATATTTTGACCAAATTGTAAGGCAACTTTGTCAACTTCTTCAAAAGGAAAAAATTTATGATCATACGCATATTGATAAAATGATGTTTTTAAAATATCTTCAATTAAATTTTCATCTTTAATCTCATTTTTTAATTCATTTCAAAATTCTATTTTTAAATTATTTTGAATAAAAATATTTAAAATATTTTTATCACTAAAATTTTTTTCAATTACATCATAAATTATTTCAGCTTTTGCTTCAGTCATTCCACTTACTTCTAATAATAATTGCTTATTTTCAAGAACTTCTTCAAAAATATTTTCGCTAAATTTCTCAACGATTTGCTCTGCTAATTTTTTACCAACTGTAGGAAATAAAGGTGAACTTAAATATTTTATTAACCCTTCTTTATCGAATGATTTTGTTTGCTTAAAACTTGTTACACTAAAGTTAACTTGTTTTCTTTTAAAATCTTCAACTTCTGTTCCTGTTATTTCATAAATAACTTCACTTTCCATTGTCGAAATTGTACCAACAATTATTAATGCTTTTTTTGAATTTTCAAACAAAGTAAAAAGAGCAACGCCATAGCCGTTGCTTCCTTTAAAAAGAAATTTATTAATTTTTCCTTTGTAAGTTTTCATAATACCTCCAAATTAATAACATCTTTTTTATTTTAATTAATTTTTATTAAATAAGTACAATAAATTTAAAAAAATAATTTTTTAAAAGTTACTAATAAATCACTAAAATTTTCTTTAAAAAAATTTTTAATTTTTAATTTATTCCCTTGAATTAATAAAGTGTTATTTGCAAATTTTGTTAAAGTTATATTTTCCATTTTATACACTGTTTTTTGAATATCTTCTATAGATATTTGCAAATTCAAATTAGCTATATTCATTTACATTTTTTTAATTAAAACTACAAAATTATTACCAACTTCTTTTTTGGTTATAATTGTTTGATGTTTAATATAATTTGATGGATAATTATAAATAAATTTTTTATAAATTGAATCAATATCTTTTGAGACCTTATCTGTTAGTGGATAATTTAGTTTTCCAAAATAATAAATTGCAATATAATCTGCTATTTGAATATCTCTGTTATTTTTTAAATTTAAAAATTTTGCTTCTAAAATTTCTATTTTATATCCTAAATTTGAATTATTTGAAATATATTTTTTTACAGATAATTTGAAACTTGTCTTTATTGTTCTATTATCCAAATGAATTATTAAATTAACAATATTATTAATTTTTAAGTGTTCAAAGTATAAATTATCTAATAATTGGTTTAATAAAAAATTATACTTTTCATTTGGATTTTTAAATTTTTTAATAAATTTTTATTTTTTGTATCAAAATAAATACAAAATGGGACAAAGTTTTTAATTTTTGTAATTTCATTTAAGATAAATATCTTTTCCTTATAATTCAAATTTTTTGCTTTTAATTCTTTTGAGTTTTCAACAATTCATCCTCTTTTTAATTTAATTTCCTTTTCAATTTTTTTATGAATAGATCTAGCTTGAGAAATGCTCTTACAAAAAAACCTCCTATAATCATATAATTATTTATAACAGGATTATCAACACCAGATTCATCAATTGAAATATACATTTCTTTGACACCTTTTTCTATTGACTTTTTTTGAAATTCTATTTATTATTATTTAAAGATTTTTAGGGAGAATCAAATAAACTTTGAATTTTAAACGTATGTTAAGTACGTGATCTTTTAGGCAAGAAAGACAAAAGTCTTTCTTTTTTTATGTGCTATTTTTAGTCCATATTATTTATACCATTTTATTTGTAAATTATCTTTTTAAAATAATTAAAAATTTTTATTTATTAAAAAACAAAAAAATGACAATTATTTGTCATTTTATATTAAATCTTCTACATCAATTTTCAATTCACTTGTATCTTCATCATTTATTGTTTTTAATTCTTTTTGTTCTGATACAATATTTACAATTTCTTCTGTTTTTGATTTTAAAACTTTATCACCTTTTGGTTGATTAGTTTTTTCTTTATTCTCTAGTTTTAAATTTCTACTTGAACTTGGTGTTGAATGTCCCTTACTTCCATTATTTTCATCATCACCACTTTTTGGAGCAGGTGGAATATCACCATTTTTAATTATAAATGATTTTTCCAAAGTTGAAGTTATAATCTCAGGTATATCCAAATCCTCAGGAACATCTTCTGAATCTGCAAATTTAAAATTTTTAACATGTAACTGAGTTAAATTATCTTCTTCATCTAAAATGTTTAAAATATCATTTTGTTGTACATTATATAAAAAAGTAGCAAATTCATCTCGTTTTTTATTTCAAGGATACAATCTTACACCACGTTTTGGTCTATTCATAATTGGAACATGATCTTGTTTAATTTTTTTAACATTTCCTTTGTTTGTAATAATTAAAATATTACCTTCTGAAAATGCTTTTCCTGCAACAATATCTTCATCTTTTACCACTGTTGATTTGACACCTTTTGCACTTGCACTTGCACTTGGAATTTCAGAAATGTCATATCTAACAGCAAAACCAGTTCTTGTTAACATTGTAACTGTTTTTGTTTTTGAAGTAACCAATGATGCAGATACTAATTCATCTTCTGATTGTAATTTCATAATTCTAAAAGGTTTTGAAAACATTTTTGTTTCTAAATCCTCAATAGGAGTACGTTTTATCATTCCTTTTTTTGTTGCTAAAAGAATTTCTTGTTTAGCATTTGCAAACTTATGAACAACAAAAGCAGCCAAAATTTTTTCTTGTCCTGATATTGTTGCTACTTGATTAATATGCATTCCTGTTTCTTTTCATTTACTTGGAGTTATTTTATAAACTGGAATTGAATAGTAAGTTCCAGCACTTGAAACAAGCAATAAAAAATCTAAACTTGAAGCAGGAACTTGCGATATTCAAATATCATTTGGCTTCCTTTTAAAATCACTCATTGGATGTTTTCCTAATTGTGAATCTTCAATTGCCTTTAAATATCCATCTTGTGATATTCAAATTGTATAATCTTTTTCAACAATTGTTTTTTTGAATTCTACTTCAATATTTTCGATTTCTTTTACAACTTCACTTCTTCTTGCAACATTAAATTCATTTTTAGTTTCTGTTAATTGTTTAATAATTTTATTATCTAAAACTTTTGGCTCTCCAAGAATTTGTTTAAAGTCACTTATTAATTTAACAAGTTCATTTTTTTCTTCTTCTAATTTAACAACATCAGTTGAAGTTAATCTATATAATCTTAAATCTACAATTGCAATTGCTTGTGTTTCTGTAAATTGATATTTATTAATTAAATTTAAAATAGCATCACTTCTGTTTGAAGATTCTCTAATTATTTTAATTACTTCATCTAAAATAGAAATTGCTTTAATTAAACCATCAATTATTTCTAATCTTTTTTCTGCTTTATCTAAATCAAATTTAGTTTTTTTTGTAAAAACATCCTTGTAATGGCTGATATAAGCTTTTAATATTGAAATTATTCCCAATTGCTTTGGTTGTTTATCCACAATTACAACATTATTATAATTATAAGAAATTTGCAAAGGAGTATTTTTTAATAAAAATTTTCTTGTTAAATCATAGTCTGCTTTTTCTGATAACTCAATAACAATTCTTAAACCAGTTCTATCTGTTTCATCTCTAACTTCTTTTACTTCAATTTGTTGATTTGCATCAATTACATCTCCAATTTTTCTGATCAAATCTTGTTTTACTACTTCATAAGGAATTTCATCAATTACAATTTTATTTTCTTCTTTATGCATTTTTGATTGAAGAATAACTCTTCCCTTACCGGTTTCAAAAGCAAATTCTATTCCTTCTTGGCCCATTAAAATTCCTCCTGTTGGGAAATCTGGCCCTTTTATTATTTTACAAATTTCATCAAGTTTAATATTTGGTTTTTTTATTGTTGCAATTGTAGCGTCAATTACTTCTCCAATATTATGAGGTGGCATATTTGTTGCATAACCTGCTGCAATACCTGTTGCACCATTTACTAAAATATTTGGAAAATAACCTGGAAGAACTGTTGGTTCTTTTTCACTATCATCATAATTGGGAGCAAATAATACTGTATTTTTTTGTAAATCTGCAAGTAAAGTACTTGCTATTTTTGATAATCTTGTTTCAGTATAACGCATAGCAGCTGCACTATCACCATCAATTGAACCATTATTACCATGCATATCCACTAATGGGACATTAAGTTTTCAATGTTGAGACATACGCACTAATGCGTCATAAACAGAAGTGTCTCCATGTGGGTGATATTTACCAATTACATCCCCAACAATACGTGCTGATTTTTTATATGCTTTATCATGAGTTAAGTTTAATTCATTCATAGTAAATAAAATACGTCTTTGAACAGGTTTTAAGCCATCTCTTACATCTGGAAGTGCTCTTTCTTGAATAATATACTTTGCATATCTTCCAAATCTATCACTCATCAAATCCTCAAGTGAGTAATTTAAAATTCCCTTTTCCTTATTATTTGACATTTTTCATTCCTCCTAGTTAATCTCAAAATTAATTTCATTAATATCATTATCAATAAAATCAATGATATTTAAATTTTGAATTGTTTTTTTTCCTTCTTTTGAAAGAAACCATAACCCTGATGACCCCTCTTGAAAATACATTTTAGGATCATTTTTTGAAATTAAACTTCTAGCTAAATCAATCATGATTTTTGATACTTCCTCATCTCTTCTCACTTGAAGATATATTTTTTCTAATTGATCAATTTTGAGTTTTTCAGCTTCTATTAAAACTTCATTTACTTTATTTATTTTTATTATTTCTAGACCAAAATCAACAGTTGCATATGAATTAAATAATAATTTATCATTATTTTGTATTAAGTTGGCAACATATCTTGGTATTCCTTCAATTCTTGCAAGTTTTAGTTCTGATTCTTTAATAAATTTTAAAGATTTATGTATTTTTTCAATAATGAATTCTGAAGATTTTCCAATAATCTCTCCCAATTGATGATCTTCCAGAAAAATTGATTTCAAATTGATAAAAATATTGAAGATATCTATTCTTGTTGAAGAAATTTCTTTTGCAATTTCTTTAGATCTTAATAAAATTGGACCTGTAATTGGATTTAAATAATAGGAATCGGTAAATTCATCATAAATCAATATTCCTACATGTGGTTTTGCAAGTTCTCTTGCTTTTTTCATTGATTCTTTTGCTTTTTCAATAAAACGATTAATTGTTTTTATCAATCAATTAATTTCATTATCTAATGAAGTATTAATTTGAATCCACTGTTCTGAGATTATAGAAGCTAATGAAATACCACCTTCATCGTCTGTATTTTTCATATCAAAATACAAATTTTCACCATCAATTTCATGAAAAATATTAAAACTATTAAAAATACCAAAACGTTTAATATCATTATTTATCTTATTATATTCTGCAATTTTTTCTAAAATATAATTAATTTTTTTTTGAAAAGTTAAAACTTGCATAATTTGAATTACCCTCCAATTTTATTTTATATTAAATAAAATCAACATTTTCTTCTAAAGTGAATTTCACATTTTCTTCAATTCATTCTTTTCTTTTTTCAGAATTATCTCCCATTAATGTTCTAAAAGCATTTTCAGCAGATAGAGCATCATCAATTGTTGCTTGAATCAATTTTCTATATTCTGGATCCATTGTTGTTTCCCATAATTGATCTGCATTCATTTCACCTAAACCTTTATATCTTTGAATTTCTATTTTAGATTTAGATTTTTTCATATGTTGTGATAGTTCTTCTTCAGTTCACAAATACATAAAATCCTTTTTATTTGAACTTGTTGTAATTTTGAACAATGGAGGCATAGCAATATAAATCATTTTATTAATTATTAATTCTTTCATATATCTGTAAAAAAAAGTTAGTAGTAATGTTTGAATATGAGCACCATCTGTATCAGCATCGGTCATTATTATTATTTTCCCATAATTAACATCCGAAATGTCAAAATCACTACCAATTCCTGCACCAATTGCATTAATAATTGTTGTAATTTCTTCATTTTTTAGTAAATCTATTAATTTAGTTTTCTCAGCATTTATTACTTTACCACGTAATGGCAGGATCGCTTGAAATTTTCTATCTCTACCCGATTTAGCACTACCACCAGCTGAATCACCTTCAACTAAATATAATTCGTTTAAAGTTTTATTTTTTCCTTGTGCTGGAGTTAATTTTCCAAGCATTGTTCTAGATTTTAATTTATTTTTTTGATCTCTTACTGCTTGACGAGCCTTACGTGCTTCATCACGCGCTCTACGAGCAAGTAATGCTTTTTCAATAATCGAAATTGCAATTATCTTATTTTCTTGCAACCAAAAATTAATGCTTTCTTCTGTAACTCTTTCACATGCTGTTTTGGCTTCCACAGTTCCAAGTTTACCTTTTGTTTGTCCCTCATATTGAATTAAATTTTCTGGAATTTTTACAGTTACAATTGCTATTAAACCTTCTTTTATATCTGTAGAATCCAATTTTTTATCTTTTTCTTTTAGAATTGATTGATTTTTACCATAATCATTTAATGCTTTTACTAATCCAGTTCTAAAACCTGTAATATGAGTACCTCCATCACTTGTTTTAACGTTATTTGCAAAACCTAAAACTGTTTCTGAAAAATCACTTGTATAAGTCATGGCAATTTCAACATCAATTTCTTGTTCATTTCCCTTAATTAAAATTGGCTGACTAATTATTTCTTTTTGATCACCTTTTAGTTCTTTTACAAATTCAGTAAGACCATTTTCATAAATATACTCAACATATTTATCACTTCTATTATCTCTTAAAGTTATTTTCAATCCTGAATTTAGAAGTGCAGATTCTTTTAATCTCTCAGAAATTGTTGAAAAAGAAAATTTAACAGTTGAAAACATTGTTTCATCTGGTAAAAAATTAACTGTTGTTCCTGTTTGTTTTGAATTACCTGTTTGTTTTAAAGGCTGAACAAGTTTTCCCCCATTTGCAAATTTTATTTGTGAGATCAAACCATCTCTGTGAATAATTACTTTAAATTTACTTGATAATGCATTTACAACAGAAGAGCCCACTCCGTGTAAGCCTCCTGAAGTTTTATAACCATCTCCACCAAATTTTCCCCCAGCATGTAAAACTGAAAAAATAATTTCAGGCGTTGATTGATTTGTCCCTTTATAGCTTCCAATTGGAACTCCTCTACCATTATCTTTAACAGTAATCGAACCATCCTTTTCGATTGATACATTAATTTCAGTACAAATTCCTGCAAGTGCCTCATCAATTGAGTTATCCACTATTTCCCAAACTAAATGATGTAATCCCCTTGAGTCTGTTGAACCAATATACATTCCTGGTCTTTTTCTTACAGCATCAAGACCCTCTAAAATTTGTATACTATCTTCTGTATAATTTAAATTACTATTTTCTGCCATATCTCTACCTCATTATATATAGTAAAATAAATATATCATAATTTCTAGGAAAAATAAATTTTATTGAAAAAGCCCCATAAAAACTAGCTTTATACATAGAAAAATGTTTTTTTTTGTAAAAAAACATTAAATACTTTAACCATTTTTGTTCAAAAATGTTTTTTTTATCTCAAATTTACTCAAAAAAAGAACTTTTTTAATTAAAAAATTAAATATTAGTTATTCAAGCTTTTCTTTTGAAGTGTTGTTTTTTAGTTTCATGTTCTATAATTTTATATTTTTTTAAAATTTTTGTAATTTTTTTCTTTATTTTTACCATATAAAAAATATCCAACTCTAGAATTAAAAAATTATTGTTCCTTTTAAAGATTGTTTTAATCTTTTAGTCTTAAAACTATTAATAGCTAATCTTAAAATTTTATCTGTAAATAAAATAGCAAAATAAAAAGCAATTGTTCCATAAATTGATGAAAATTCTAAATCTGTTGGTCAATGAACTTTATACAACATTAAAGCATATTTCATTAGAGTGAGATGAATAAAAACAATAAAATATATAAAACTTATTTTATTTTTATTTAAAACTCTATTTTTACTTGGATTTATAAATAAAAACATAACACTAAGTATTGATAATGTTGATACTGTATGGCCAGATGGAAAATCTCGATTTCATCATCCTTCTGTCATTTTAGTTGAGCTGTCAAAATCAAATCAATATTTTATATTATCCAAAAAATTATTCACTTGTCATCACTCATAATATTTTACAGCTTCTGTTCCTTCTGGTCCAGAACCTCAAATAACTGAAACTGTGTAATTATAACCAAGATTTTTTGCTTGCACTAATATTTGATCAAAAATTGTTGAGTAATAAAATGGGTGACCAAAAATAGTTTTAAACAAACCAATCATAATATAACAAATAATTATATAGACTAAACCTTTCATACTATCGATTCAAAATTCTTGTTGCAAAACATCTTCTCTTTTTGAAAATTTCACTCTTAAGTAATAAGTTGTATAAGTAATAATTGCCAATTCAATTAATTTAATAGCTATTGTTACTCCAATTTGATACCAAATTGTATCTAAAATTCTAGTATCTACTCCAATTCCAAATCCATTATCCATTATCCATTATCCATTGTTAATTTAATAAAAATATAAGTTGCGGTTACAATTACTCAACAAAATTAAGTAAAAATATAAAATAAATAAGAAATTCATCGATTATTTCTTATTATATTGTTTTTTGCATTATTTTTACTATAAAAGATAAATGACTCTCAAATTACTGCTAATAGAATAAAAATTACTACAAGCAATGGAAAAATTCCAAAAACATCATAAAAATTTTCAAATATTTTTTCAAAAACACTATAATTCATTTTTCCCACATATGATTGAATTTCTCAGTCTCATTTTCAAGAAATAAAAAATGTTATTATAGAATAAAAAAGAAATAATATTGCAGGAATAATTAAAAATTTTTTAATATTTAAACCCCTTTTAATATAACTCACCTCAAATATTTTTTATAAAACAAAATTTCTTTATAACTAATAATAATTTTAACATTTTTAAAACTTGAAAAAATAAAAATATACATTTCTGTATATTTCAATAAATAATTATTTGTTAATTGCTACATTTAAATTTGTAGTTGAATTTATTTTTAGTAAATTTTTAATTTTAGAAGCAATTAAATCAATTGCTATTGTATTTCCTTCATAATATGGAATTATAACATCGGCATAATCAATTGAAGGAACAACAAAATATTTATGCATTGGTTTAACAGTTTCTAAATATTGAGCAATAACATCATTTAATTGACGCCCTCTTTCATTAACATCTCTTAACAATCTTCTAATAAATCTAACATCATCATCTGTTTTTATAAAAATTTTAATATCACTTCGTTTTCTTATTTCTTCAATATGTAATGATAAAATTCCATCTAAAATTACAATATTTGATGGTTCCAATGTCGTAAAATTCCCTGATTGAGAATGAGTTTTAAAATCATATTGCGGAACATCGATTGACTTATTCTCTTTTAAATCATCTAAGTCTTTACAAAGTCTATCAATATCTAAAGAATTTGGGTGATCAAAATTTAAATTTTGCCTTTCTTCAAAAGAAAGGTTGCTAAAATCTTTATAATAATTATCCATTGAAATATGGCATATTGGTTCATTTTTAAAAATTTGATTTGCAATGGCTTGTGCAACAGTAGTTTTACCACTAGCACTTCCCCCAGCAATCGTAATAATAGTTACTTTTTGCATTTCTTATTTCCTTTATTACTAATTTTTATTTTATAACTTTTTTTGAAAATATAAATAGAATTTTCTAAAATAATAAAAATTTTTTTCAATAATTTAGTTATAAAATAAAACTATCAGGAGGAAAAATAATATGTCAAATAAAGTATTAGTAATAACAGGTACTGTAAGTCCACTGGAAAAATCATTTTCAGTGGCATTAACAAATAGATTTATAAAAGAATATAGTTTATTAAATCCTAATGATGAGATTATTAGATTGGATTTAAATAACGAACCAATGGCACAAAAAACAATTTCAAGGGATAATTTTGGAAATTATTTTAATGAAGCTGATGCATTAAAATATATTAATCAATTAAAAGAAGTGAATAAAGTAATTATTTCAAGTCCAATGAATAATTTTAATGTAAGTGGACTAATTAAAAATTATTTAGATCATGTTTTACTTGCAGATCAAACATTTTCATATAAATATGTTAAAAAAGGTGACGCAATTGGTTTATTAGATCACTTGAAAGTTCAAATTTTAACAACACAAGGTGCCCCTTTTGGATGATATCCATGAGGTAATCACACAGAATTCTTAAAAGGAACTTGAGAATTTGTTGGTTCAACAGTGAATGAACCAATATTATTTGCTGGAACAAAAATTGCGCCAGTTTCAACAATGAACACAGATGAAGCAATTGGTCAAATTGCAGATAAAATTATTGAAGTTGCTAAAAAATTTTAAATTCACATTTGTGAATTTTTTTTATTTTTTTGCTATAATCACCTATGAAATGGAGAATTTATAAATGTACGCTTTTGATTATGATGATATACAACTTGTTCCAAGTTTATGTACAGTTAATTCACGAAGTGAATGTGATACTAGTGTTAAACTTGGAAAATATGTATTTAAAATGCCTGTTGTACCTGCAAATATGGCATCTGTTATTAATGAAGAATTATGTGAAAAACTCGCAAAAGAAAATTACTTTTATGTAATGCATAGATTTAATGTTGATAGTCTAGAATTTACAAAAAAAATGAAAGAAAAAAAATTAATTGCATCAATTAGTGTTGGTGTTAAAAAAGAGGATTATGAATTAATAGAAAAACTTGAAAAAGAAAAATTAATTCCCGATTTTATTACAATTGATATTGCACATGGCCACTCAATTAATGTTAAAAAAATGATTGAACATATTAGAAAATTTATGAAATATGATACTTTTATAATTGCTGGGAATGTAGGAACACCACATGCAGTAAGAGATTTAGAACAATGAGGAGCAGATGCAACTAAGGTTGGAGTTGGTCCAGGAAAAGTTTGCATAACAAAACTAAAAACAGGTTTTGGAACTGGTGGATGACAATTGGGAGCAATTAAGTGATGTAGTAAAGCAGCAAATAAACCAATAATTGCAGATGGTGGTTTAAGAGTTAATGGAGATATTGCCAAATCAATTAGATTTGGAGCAACTATTTGTATGATAGGAAGCCTTTTTGCAGCTCATGAAGAATCACCAGGTAAAAATGTTGAAGTAGATGGCGTTTTATTTAAAGAATATTATGGTAGTGCAAGTGAATATAATAAAGGCGAAAAGCGATATGTGGAAGGAAAGAAAGAATTAATTAAAGTACGAGGAAAATTAGCAGAAACATATAAAGAAATGCAAGAAGATTTACAATCATCAATTTCATATTCTGGGGGTAAAACTATCCAAGATATTAAAAAAGTAGATTATGTAATTTTAAAAACAAGTAATTTTTAATAAAAAGTTCATTATTTTAGCACTAAGAAATAAATATTAAGTAATAAATACCTGTTATAAAAACTTATAACAAATATAAATTACGTGATGCGATTAAAAAATAATATCAAAATTAATTATAGATAATTGCAATAGAATAATATATTTTCAATCAAATACAATTAAAAATAATTTTATTTATTAAAGTCTGAAATTTATTTATCCTACTTTATTTTAGCTAAGCTATTTTACTTTTAAAAGCATTTTTAATCATAATGACATCATTTTTTAGTAAAATAGTTCTAGGAGATGAATAAAATGAAAAAATATTGTGAAATGCAAAATTGTAATAAAGAATTAAATTCAATTGATCCAAAAAGAATTTATGTTTATGACGATAAAATTGAAGATGAAATACCTTTATCAGTTTGCGATAATTGTTATACTAATGCAAAAAAAGAGGAAAATGATATTGATTGAAGTCACTCAGTATATGAAGAAAATGAATAATAATCTTATTTGATATAAATTTAAAAGTTAAAAATGACATTTAAAATGTCATTTTTTATTATATTTAATTAATTAATGAAAAAATTTTTTCAATAATAGTATTTAAATTCTTATCAAATGAAGATTTAACTTTTGAATTTTTTAATTGCTCTATACTTCTTGGATTTAAATACTTAATAAAGCTTTTTAATTCAGGTTCAAAATCTTCAACAGAAATTTGAAAAGTTAATGAATCATAATTTTCAATTAAATTTTGAGAATATAGTAATGTAGATTTAAAAAGTATTAGTGATGATAATTCATTAATAATGTTTAAAAAGTCATTTTTTATAGCTGTTGTAAGAAAAATAGGTATTTTTAAATTAAAAGGATCTTTTATTAAATTTATAATTTCTAAATATTTTAATTTTGTTTGAAATTTAAATTCTTTATTTTTTAACAATAACTCAATATATCTTAAATTTGCAATTTTTTCATCATTTTCCAAAATTAAACTTACATCAATTTCATTTATAATTTGCATATATAAATTAAAATTATTTTTAAGAATATTAAATAATAAATTATTCTCATTCTTTAAATAAAATAAAAATCAAGCCAAGAAGTAAATTTCATCATAATAATATCTCTTATCTTTTTCATTATAATTGAAATTGTAGTATTTATTAATCCATTTTTCAAATTCAATTAATGAAGTATCAATTGAATTTATTAAAAATAAATTTGTTACCTTTTGTTGCTTAATAAACAAATTCACTTGAATATTTTCATGTTTAGCATTATCTAGTGCAAATTCTAAATCCATTTTTGCATCAAATGAAGTATTAATACTTTTTGCTTTTTCATATTCATTTTCAATTTTAGATAAGTTTGCGGAAATAATTATTTTAAAGGATTTTAAATATGTTTGTACAATTGTTAAAGTATCATAAAATTGTTTAATATTGTAAATTTCTGAATTGTCAATTTCATCAAAAATAATAATTCATTTAAATTGGGAAATTGCTAGTGTTTTATTTAATTCTATAAGAGTTTGAATATTATTAAGTTTTTTCTTATCTACTTCATCTTTCTTAAATTTTTGCTTAAATTGAAATCTAAATTCTGAAGCTCTATTATTAGTTTTAATCTTTTTCTTAATAATTCCTTTTATATCTCTTTGTTTTAAAAAAAGTGAAATTGCCTTTTTTCCAATAATATCCTTAAAATATGATAAAAGTCTAGCTAAAAAATATTCCAAATAATCTTTTGATTGATCAAACTCTGAAATATTAAAATAAATTGTATTTCACCCTTCTGAATCAGTTTTTAATTTTAATTGATTTAACACTGATGTTTTTCCAGATTTTGTTGGCCCATTTAATAAAATTGAATTCACTTCTTTATTATTTAGTGAATTTTCAATACTTTTAACAGTATTTTCAAAATTTATATTTAAATTCATTAATTTTACTCTTTCTTAAAAAAAGTTATTTCCCTTATTAAAACCTGCAAAAAATTTCATTTTTAAATATTCTTGACCCATATTTGGGTGCTCAAACCTAAATTTATTAAGAGCTGAAAATAATGCTTTATTATTATTTTCTAATTTATCAAATCAAATTTTATCAAATAAAATATTATCGGCTAAAATTAATGCACAATTTGAAATGAATGCAGCCTCATATTTTGATTTTGCATGAATAATTTTTTTATATTGATTAAAAAAATTATTCAAAATTTTATTATCATTATTAAAAATAATTGTAATAAGTGTACTATCTTTATTCACTCACATTTTTAAGAATGCACTATTTTCAGTAATAAATATATTATTAATTGAATTTACTAATTTAAAATCTTCAGGACAAATTTGAGGATAAATCAAATCAGAAATAGTAAAAATATCTGTTTTCGGTAAATTAAATTTAAGAATTTTATAATTTTTTAATTCTTGATTTATATTTTTTTTAATAAAATTATAAGTATCCACAAGTGAAGAAACATGATTCGAAATTCTTTTCAAATTATAAATAAATAATGGTTTAATATTTTCATCTTTAATACTATTAAAATAATTTCTATATTCTTCTCTTAAGCAAAAAAGTTGAATTCTAGCTATAAATAATTTATATAAAATTATTGAAAAATTTGATAATAAAATATCTTTATCAGAGCTCTCTTTATTAATAACAATTTTATTAATTTCATTATAATGTTTAGTACAAAAACCAAAAAATTTAAAATTATTATTATCTACTTTATTAAAAAAATTATCCCCCATTTTATAATTATTGTTAAATGGATTAGTATTATTTGTTGATACATACATATTTTTTTCAAAATCAAAATTATACAATCTATTTTCTACAGCTTTTGATATACAATTTGAATAATTACATTTTTCTAATTTAGCAAAATCTTTATATGCATTTTGAAAAGTCTTATTTGAAAAACTTAAATACTTATCATAATCTTTTTTATTTAAAATTGCTTTTAAAAACGGAATATATTGTTCATCGATTTTATCTGATAAATTTGCAAAACAACATTCACTATATTTAATTCCGCTTAGACAAAAGCATAATTCATTTTCTTCAAAATTAAAAAAATTAATTCCATTATTAACTAAAAAATTAATATTATCATTATCTAAAAAATAATTTTCAAAAATTGCTTCAACAAACTTTTGTGTTTCACTATCAGATAATTTATTATTTTTAATTTCCTTATATAGTGCTTGTTTATCAACAAGTTCTAATAAATCTTTAGTTTCTTGATTATTTTTGATGCCCATAATGTTACCTCTTATTAATTATAAGGAAAAACTAAGTAATAAAGTAGTTAAATTATAAAATATTTCAAATAAAATAAAAAAGAAAAAGTATTTTATTTAAATTTCTTTTTCTTTCTTTTTTTATTTAATATAATTTCTTTTACCTCTTCTGTTGAAGTAACATCAGAAGATCCTTTTTCAAAAGCTTTAGTAACTTTTAATTCACCTTTAAAAACTAATGATTCATCAATTTTCTTTTTAAATTCATTAATTGCTGAATTAAAATCAAATACTTTATTATCTAAAATTAACTCTGTTCTAAAAAAATTAATTAATTCTTTTGAATAGATGGCTTTTTCACAAAAATTATTATATATATTTTCTCTAATTTCAATAATATCATTAGCAGACTTAACAGAGTAAATTCATTGCAAGTCCTTTAAATATATT
The DNA here is from genome assembly GCF_000439435.1 of Spiroplasma taiwanense CT-1. Lineage (NCBI taxonomy): Bacteria > Bacillati > Mycoplasmatota > Mollicutes > Entomoplasmatales > Spiroplasmataceae > Spiroplasma > Spiroplasma taiwanense. The sequence goes on along the minus strand of NC_021846.1, from coordinate 456,678 downwards.
TCATAAAGTAAATTGCAAAAATCCTCTCTTACAACTTTATCTTCACTTAATAAGGGAATATTATCTAAAAATTCAATGAATTTTTCATTTCTAAAAAAATATTCTTTTTGTTCGCCATAATTAATTATGTCCCCATCATCCATATTAAATATAGTTTGTCCTAATTTTGCAATAAATTGTTCACTATATCTAAACACTGACTTAATAAGTTCCAAATAACGATTATAAATTTCTTTTGACATTCCATTAACTTCTGCATCTTTATATTTAAAATATTTATCTCTTAGTTGACCAACTGCACTAATTCCTGCAATTGTTAAGATGTCTTTTTTTGTTAAATTTGATTTAAAAAATTTATCATAGTGAATACCTAAACCAAATGGTTTATCTCCATTTTTTTCAGCTGGAATAATAGAAACTATTGGAAAAATATAGGGATATATACATTTAATAGAATAATAATAAATTTGAGATTTTAGTGGTATTAAAATTTCTAGTTTTTTTACATAACTATTTAAAATTTTTAACTCTTCTTGAGAAATATAAAATAACGCATCAATTTGAAAATTCATTTTCTCATTATCTAATTTTTTTGCAAATTTAGGATAGTATTTTTCAAAACTTAATGAAGAATCAAATCAATTACCATTTAATAATTGATTTACTATTTTTAGATCATTTTGATCATGAAAAATACCGCTTTTTAAAATATTTTGATCATTAAATTCAAATATCTGTTCTCCTGGGACAATAAAATTTTTTAATATAATTTTTTTAATTTTCATAAATAATTTCTCCCACATTTTTATTATATTAATTATATCAAAAAAAGAGGATAAATTAAATCATCATTGGTAGTTATTATTTAGACAATAATTTATTAAAAATAGCAGAAAATGTTCAATATATAAATATAATTGTAAAATTTGTTAGATAAATTTCATTTGAATTGCCTTCTTTAATTGAAAATAAATACATTGTAAATGAAAGAATGTATATTATTAAAGGTAATATAAAAGTATTAATAATATTTCATACATTTACTTTTTTAGTTTCAAATAATTCTAATATTCCTGATAAAACAAATGCTAGTAACATTGTTGAAAGAATTATATATAATCCCGCTAATAAAAATCTAATTAAAGTAGATTCATATCAATGTTGGCCTGCATTTACATGTGGAAATAAAATTATATTCAAAAATATATTCAAAAATATTAAAAATATAAATATAAAATATGTTAATATTTGTAATCAATAAACTTTTATCTTATGTTTTCTTGAAAAATTAAATAATAATAAAATATAGAAAAGCATTGAAAAAATATACATTCCAAAAATATATACTCCATAAAATAAATTATTTAATGAAATATTATTAAAATTTAATGTCAAACCAATAATTACAAATAAAATTGTTGTAAATAATGTTGATAAATATAAAGATGTTGAAAATCTAGAAATATATAAACCAGTAATTTTTCATTTATTATTGTTATTTTCTCTTTCATTTTCTAAAGATAAAAAATAATTAATTGATTGTCAACTACTTAAAGAATAATAGTTGTTTACCATTTTTATTTCATAAAAACTTTCATTTTTATTTGAAATTTTTTTACTTTTTTCTGATTCAAAATTATATTCAATATTTTTTATTATTATTTCACAAGGCTGCACTAAATAATTAATTTTTTCCTCTTTTAATAAACTATTACTTAATTGCTCCATAAAATCATTTAAGTAAACTGGTGCATATTTAATTGATGAAAATTCTTTTAATTTAAGCTTAATATTTTTATTATCATTATTTTCAATAAAAACTTTTAATGCTGATAAATAATTTAATGTATTGTCAAATTCAAATAAAATATTATCCCTTAAACTTGCTCTGTATTTTTTTAAATTAATAAAATGTGAAAACATTAAATTTTTTATTGAAGCATAAATAATTGTAAAAATCATCCCCAAAATTATTAATTTAAATGGACTAAAAATTTGATACAAAGTATTGTTATCTTTATCTTTTTCTAGTTCATTAATTCATGCACTATAAAAATAATAAAGAAATGCCATAATTGAAATAAAAACTATCTGATATATTGCTTTTTTCATTACTTTAATTCCTTTTCAATATTATCTCATTCTTTTAAAATAAAACTAATTTTATTAATTTTGTAAAATATTTTTATTTGATTAAATGAAAATATTTTACATATCCAAAACACTTGCTCCAATTATATTTGAGTCATTATAAAACTTACAAACAACTACATTAAACTTTTGTTCAATAGCTGACATTTTATACAATTTTGTAATTTTTTCATTTAATAAATTAATAAATAAGGAATTTTTAGAAACTGCTCCTCCAATTATAAATATTTGTGGGTCAATAACAAAAGATGTATTTATAATTAGTTTTGCCAAATTAAAAATTTGTTCGTCAATTGCTTTTTTAGCTTCATTATCAATTTCATACAAATCATAAATTTTCTTACCAGTTTTTTTGTTATTTATTTTTTGAAAATAATTATTTTCAAGAGCATTCATTCCACAAAATGAAGACATATTTAAATACTGCTCATTATCAATTGAAGAATTAAGCATGCACCCCCAATTCCCCTGCAAGAAAATTTTGACCTCTAAAAATTTTATTATTCAAAAAAATAGTTCCACCAATTCCTGTACCCACAATTAAAAATGCCGCATTTTGATAATTTTTACCATGTCCATAGATCATTTCAGCTATTCCAGCACAGTTTGCATCATTTTCAACAAATACAGGGATATTAAATTTACTAGCAATTAAAAATTTAAAGTTAATTTTTTCTCTTTCAAGTATTGCACTAATTCCTGAAACTTCTCCTGTTTTTGGATTGATTATTCCAGGAATTCCAAATCCTATATATTAAATATCAAATTTAGTTAATTTATTTTCAAGAATTGGCAAAATTTTTTCATATAATTTTTTAGCACTAATCAATTCTTTATATTCAATAACTTCTCTATCTAATATTTCTAGTTCCTTTAAAATGCAAATTTTGGTAGATTTTTCTCCAATATCAATTGCTACTCTCATTTTATTTTTACTTACTTTCTATTAATTTTTTAAATTCATAACTTGATTTTTTATTTATAAATTTATCATTCTCTAAATTGTATTCAATTAAACCATATCTATTTTTATATGCATTACTTCAACTTCAACAATCAATAAAAGTTCAAAGTGAATAACCAAAACAATTTGCACCCTCAGAAATTGCTTTTTGTAATCCTTCAAGATGTTCTGAAATAAAATCAATTCTATATTGATCATTTATTTCATTATTTTTGTCTCTAAATTGATCTTCATTTTGAACACCTATTCCGTTTTCTGAAATAATTCAAGCAACATTGTTATATTTATTTTTTATAATAATCGCAATATCATAAATTGCTTTTGGATAAATTTCTCAACCCCTTGATGGATTAATTCTTTTTTCTGGTCAATCATAAAAGTCAAAAAATTTTGACATAATGTGATTTGAATTTTTTTTAATTTCCTTTACTCTTATTGGTTGGTAATAATTTAAAGATATATAATCTATTTTTGCATTAGCAATCTCATTTAATTCATTTTGATTATAAATTGGTAATAAATTTTCTTCCTTTAATATTGAAATTAATTGAGAATCAAATTTTCCATTTAAAACAGGATCTAATTGAGAAAAATTTACAAGTAAATCACATTTATTTGCAGCTAGAACATCTAATGGATTATTTTTGTCTCTTACTTGTGCTGGATTTAATGAAATAATTATTGTTATTTTTTGATTTAGTTTTTTATAATTTTTATTAAATAAATTAACAACTTTTGCATGAGCAACCATCATATTGTAAAATACTTGAACTGATTTATATAAATTTTTTTCTTTTGGATAATGATGTCCATTTAAATATTGTGAATCAACATTTGCCATTGGTTCATTAAAAGTTGCTCAATCATCTACTAGATCATTAAAATTATCAAAACAAACTTTAGCATATTCAACATATTTTTCAATAATTTGTTTATTTTCAAAACCCTTTTGTTTCAAAAATTCGATTGGAATATCAAAATGAAATAAATTTACAACTAATCTAACTTTTGCTTTTTTTAGTTCTGAAAAGTAATTTCTATAAAAATTAATTGCATCTTAGATACTTGTTTAAATTCTTTATCAATATACATTCTTGATCATTGTATTGATGTTCTATAAATTTCAATTTTAAGTTTTTTCAATTTTTATCAAAGAACAGTTTATTTCAAGATTTGCTCATAAGTTTTTAATTGCATTAATTTTTCTTTCTTGTTCTTCAAAGGACATATTTAATATATTAAAACCTTCGATTTCAATTGCTGCAATATAAAAAGCAGTATTCTCATATAAAAAGTCAGTTTTTATTATTCCCAAATCATCGTTATTGTCCACTAACTCTTTATAAGGCATTAATAAAGCAGTATTATTCTCACTTGATTCTTTTAAAAATTCTTTTTTTGAAGATTTAAATTTAAACATAAAATAGATTAAATTATAAAGCCTCATTCCAGTCTTCTTATTTGGAATTAATAAGACTGTTAATGTTAGAAAAATTGCGACTCCTATTATAGTTTGTCCTAATCATCCAATAATTGTTAATGGTGCGGCCACAGCTACAGCAATCACAATAAAAACTAATATACAAACTAGATCAATTATTGTTACATTTCCTTTAACTTTTAATTTTTGACTACCTAATTTTTTTGGAATTATTCCATTCATTTTTATTTACCTTTCTATTTCCCCAGGGAAAATTATCTTGGCAAATAAAAAACTAGCCTTGCAGCTAGTTACACAAAATATAAAAATAGAGTCGCTAGTTACAAAACTAGTGCTCTATTTACCTTATAAATATAATAACATAAAAATTTTATTTTATATCTAGTATATCTTCAATAAACTTGGTTGAAATTAAGATTTTTTTAGAAGTATTTCCTTTAAACGATGTAGTTAAAATATTATGTAATTGTAGTGAATCCTCAACTTTAACTGCAATAATTTCTAAAGGATTTAATATATAATTTTTTTCAACAACTTTAATATTAATTCCCAATTCATTATATTGTTTCTTAATATTTGTTTCAATGTCTTGAATATTTTTACTATATAAATCACTTTCTAAAATTAAATAAAATAATTCAGGATTATTGTACTCTTTTAGATAGTGGTTTAATCACTCTCTATATATAGACCCTGTAACAATTGGAGTTAATGATTCTTCTAAAATATTATCAAAATTACCGTTAGGTTTAGTTAATGTTGTTGAACCATCTTTTTTAACGTCTGTTACATAAATAATTTCATGATCAAAATTTAATAACATAAAAGGCGAATGAGAAATTATACCTATAAATGTTTTCCAATCATTTTTATCCTGTGAAACTGTTTGCATATAATGAGATAATTTTTTTTGGAGTTTATAATGTAAATTCTTATCTGGTTCATCTAACAAAATAAGATTAAAATCTGAACTTTTAATTGAAGAAATAAACATTATTAAAAATCAAATAATAGCCTTATAACCAGAGCTTTGTTCTTCAGGCTCAGGAGTTCCATATATTATCTCATCCCCATTATTTTCAATTTCATTTATTAATATAGTTAATGTATTTTGATCTATATCACAAATTGGTACTTTTGACATTGCCATATTACTAAATATTTTTGAATAACTTTTATTAAATAATTTTACAAAACTTGATTTATAACCAGTTTTTAATGTCTGATCTTTGACTGTTTCAACATTAGTTTTATAATATTTTTCTAGTAATTCTTCTATATTATTATCGTCATTTAATGATTTTAAAATTCTTTTTAAAGTTTTAGAATTTTCATCAAGAGTACCATTGAAAAAATCATCTAAATAAAACTTAGATAGCACTTTATTCTCGGTCTCTAAATTTGAAATGTAGTCGCATGTTCATTCAATATCAATAAACCCTTTTCGATCATTTTTTAAAACATTATATAATTCATATAATAAATCATATAGATTTATCATTTTTTCTTTAATTTCCTTAACTAATTTTTCCTTTTTGTAATTTTTCAATTTTTCTATTCAATTTGAGTTATTCAAATTAGGAATAAAAGTAGATGTTTCATTACTTATTACTTCAGTAAAAAAATTTTGAGGTCAAAATGATTCAAATTTCTTATAACCTTCATTAAATAATTTTGAAATATCTGTTTCGTAATTTTCGAAATTATTATAAAAAATATCAATATAACCTTTTGTTTCTTTTTTTGTCGCTTCAAAAGAAAAACCATTTTTAAAAGAAATATTAAGTTCATAATCTTTAATTATATTATTAACTCTTTCAAATTTTCCTTTTATTTTAAAACCATTCATTGGTAATTTTGCCCTTACAGTTGGAAGATGATTAAGTTTATATTTTAGATAATCCCCCTCAAATTTTAATATCCCATCTTCAGTTAAAAAAGTATATATATTTTCTTTATTACCTAATTTTCCAAAAAATCAAGATATTGCACTAAATAAATTACTTTTTCCTGAGTTATTTAATCCAAAAATATGTGAAGGTTTATTAAAATCAAATTCTATTTCTGTTAACTCAACTATAGATCTAAAATCTTGAATCCAAAATTTAATTTTCACTATTAATTTTCTCCTTTATTTCTATCTAATTAAATAATATCAAAAAAACACTTATTAATAAGTGTTTATAATTTTTTGAGCAATAATTTTAATTCTTTTTGTAACTTCTTAATTTGTTCTTTTTCATCTGTACTTAATAAATCTTCACTACGTGACTGAAGTACATATAAATCATTTCTAATTTGACGTTCTTTAGTTTTTAATTCAAGTAAATCATCAATGTCCTTTTCTGTTGCATTTGATAAATCTTTAAACAATCTATTTTTAAATTTATTATGATTTTCCTCTTCTAAATTAACTTCATTTAAATTAACATCATCTGTTATTTGTTCAATGTCATGAATCTTAGGTTTTATAGTTAATTTAAATAAATTAACATAATAATTATTTTCAAAATCAATAGCATTATTAATGGGTAAATCTGTAACTTCATTTTCTTTTAAAGTTAAATCCATTTTAAAAGCATATTCAAGTTCTACAATACTTGGATTTGAATCTTGGTAAATTATTATTGCATATTTATTAAATATTGTTTCACCTGGTTTGGGCTCTGGAAATATATGCTTTATGTCACTTGGTTCAATTAAAGGCTTTTTTTGTAAATGATATGGATAATATTTTCTTCCATCTTTTCCAATAGATGGTTCACTATTTCTGACTTCTACTGTAGTTTGACCACACATTTCGCTGATTGTAGCATGTGTTTTTGAACTTGCAGATCTTAAATAAACTGTCAATAAACAGTTAGCTTTGATTGTTTCTGCATCGCTATTTCCATACTTTTTTTCTAGTTGTTCAAAACTTTGAACAACTAAATTGAAGAACATTCTTCTTCCTCTAGAGACAGTCAAGATAGTTGAAAAATTTACAATTGGAGGAAAATTACCAAATTCATCTAAATAAAATATTACATCTCTATCTAATGCATCTTTACCTCTTTTAACTAAATTTTTACTCGCACAAAAAACACCCGCTTTATATAATTGTGAAATAAATAAACTTGCTAAAGGATGTTTTTCTGTTCGATCATCTGGAACAACCATAAATATTGCTTTTGGTTTTTCTTCTTGAATAAATTCAAATAAATTAATATCATTTTTACATAATAAACTTCTTAATTCATTTCCCTCAAATAAAGATAAAGCAGTAGATACAATAGAAAAGAAATTACCAATAGATTGTGGAGAAGAGGTAAGCACTTTATTTGCAGCAATTACTGATTGATTTGTTTCTCTTCCTACACTTCAACTTTTAAAAAATTTTTGTAAATTATCTTTGTTCGATAAATGTGTTGTAACAGTTACAATATTAAATTGATTTTCTTTAATTGAATCAATATCTTCTTCGATCATTTCCATCATTGCAAATATTACGCCCTTAAATATTCCCTGTGCACCATCATATCATTGCTTATTTTTATCATCAGCTCCAGGATTCAATAAGGTCGCGGCTAAATCATTAATTTCACCATAAGCTAAATTTTTTAGTTTGTTAATTTCACCAGATATAAGTTCCTTAGCCAAATTTGGATCAACCAATCAAAAACCATCAATTTCAAAAATAGTAACTGGTTTAAAAGTTAATATCAATGGATATTTAACACTATTTAAATTACTATTTTTGTTTGTTTGTTCATTATCAATATTATCTGAGATAGTTAATATTTCTTTAATACAAGTATCACAATTATTTTTCTTATGTTTTTTACATAATGAGTTTTTAACATAATCATTGAAAAGAATTTTAGTATTAAATGTTTTTTCATTAACATGTTCTTTTACATAATTAATACTTGATATTAATAAATTATAAGCATTGTTTAAGGGATTTCAAGAATTTGAATACATTGGTTCACGTAAATTTAGAATTAACACTTCATATCCTTCTGTTATCAGTTTTGAAGATAATTCTGTTTGTAACTCACCTTTTGGATCTGAAAATACCATACATGGTTTTTTCTCGAATTCTAAGCGAGCATTAATAACTGCTGATGGAATAATTACTCTTTGGGATTTTCCACTACCCGTTGAACCAATCGTAATAGTATGTACTGCTTTTTTTACAGGTATTCCTCAAAATAATATTTTTTTAGTTTTATGATCAAATTCAGTTCTTGTTATGAAACTTGGTTCAGTGAAATTTCTTGTAAATGTATTTTCAAATTGCAATAATCGATTCATTAGTTTTTTCCTCTCCTTTCTGACTTAGACAATGGTTTTTCAAACTCATTTAAAATTCAACTAGCTTTACCAAAACTTTTTTCTTTGGCTTCTCTAATTAATCTTGTATCCTTTACTTTTCCTTTAAGATGAATTAATACTAATATAGCAATAATGTGGATTGCAATAATAATTATTGCCACTAAAATCAGCAACGTGCTTTCATTTTCAAAATTCAAATTAAATACTACATCAATAATTTTTTTATAATCAAATCTATATTTGAACAATAAAATTATAAAAACAAAAATTATAAAAGTTAAAGGAATTGATATTACAGAAACAAATAATAAAATAAATAATAAGATTTTTCTATTTGAATTAAATCATTTAGTATCTTTCATTATGCATATACCATTAAATAGGTTGCTATAGTAAAAATTACAAATAAGCAAATAGAAATTATTAACCCAATTATTATTTTTTTCTTTATTTTAATTGCTCTTACTTTAAATTTGGATTCAGCTTCAACATTTATATCTTTCTTTAATTTATATTTTAATCTGATTAGTTTTCAACTAAAGAAAAATATGAATAATAAAAATAATGTTGCAAAGGCAGATAAGTATCTTGATACTATTATTGTTAAAAACATTTTTATTTCAGCTCCCTTTCATTTTTTTGAATTTGTTTTTCTTTATAAATTTAAATGTCATGTTCAATTCTATTAGCAGTTTTTATTGCTTTTTGTTTTTCTTTTTGAATTAATTTGAACAAATTTTTGGGTAAATATAATAAACTACTGAAATATTTTTTATTACGTTTATAGCCGCTAGGGTTAAACTCAAGTCACGGTTTTGGTTTTCATTCATCAGCTTTTCATTTATTAATTATTTTTCTTAATAGCTTTTGTCCAAATTCAGGAAGTACACCTTGATAATATCCATCAATATTTTTTGATTTTATATGTTGATTTCTAAATTTTAATCTTTGAAATTTTAACTTATCAATAGGATCATTTAAATTTCAATCTTTTTCATTTTTTAGTAAATCTTCAGTTGTTAATGATATTGGCTGTTCTTCAATTTTGAGTTCATCAAATTCATACATTGCATATATTTTTGAAATTTTATCCGCCCTTTCATTATTCTCATTAATAAAAGAATCGTATGTATTTTTCAAATTTAAATCACTATTAATAAAATCTTTTGTAATTTCATCTATCATTTCTCTATCAGTTTCTGTTAAAAATTTACTTCCATATCCTATTTTTTTTATAGGAATATCTTTAAAAGTTTCAAAATTTAAGAGTAATTTTTCTTTTAAAGAATATGAAAACATTTCAATTTTATCTAATAACTCAACTTTAGATTTATTTATATCAACATAAATTTGTTTACACTCATTTCACGATATTTTATTATCTATTTTATCTATTTCAAATCATGATTCTTTAAATTGTGTTCTTAAATGGGATTTATCTTTATTAAATTTTTGACTATTAATAAACTCCTTTTGAATTTCTAAATCTATTCCTGCTCTAAACTCTGCTTTACTTTTTAATACTCCAGTTCGTTTATAAATTCTTTTACCAATTGGCTTACCATATTTATTTAAAACTTGATTTTTATCCTTATCTCGTATTCAATCAAAATCTGTTGGTTCCTTTTCATAAAAACCTAAATGGATATGATTATTATCAGTATTTGTATGCATTGTATAAAATCATTCCATTTTTTCTGGATTCATTCCATTATTTTTTAAAAATTTTGGAATTTCTTTACTTAAAGCTTTTTCAATCTTTTCAGGAGTGTATAAACTATTGTTCTTGATAAATTTTTCTGAAAATGAAATTATAGTATCTCAAATGATTTGATTATCATCTAATTTTTTCATGTTTTTTCTTAAATCTTTTACTTGATCTTCATTCATAATTCCGTTTTTTCCGTATAATCCCGTTGACTTAAATTTTGAATTAATTCCTTTTAATATTTTTCGATATTCATTTTTTTGAGAATTATTACCATTTCTCAAATTATATAGTTTAGTTACTTCTTCGTCTGTTAAATCCAAATTGAAAATTGCATCAGGTCTTAAAATATAATCTAAATAACTTCCATTTTTATAATAATGATCACGTGACTTCTTAGATTGATTACTATTTGTTGATTTATTATATTTTAAAACCTTAAAAATTACTCCTGGTGCATCTTTGATCATGTTATATTTCCATTTCTAATTTATTTTCGATGCTTTTTATTTCTGATTTTAAAATGCTTAAAATTGAATATTTTTCTTCTAATTGAGTGTGTCTTTCATTTTCTTCATATGAAAAAACTACTTCATTTTCAATATCTTGACAAAGTTCTTCATATTCCTTAAGTTCATCTTCATCTCACATATCTAAAATAACTTTTTTTAATTTTTCAAACTTACTCATATTTTTACCTTTCTATTTCCCCAGGGAAAATTATCTTGGCAAATAAAAAACTAGCCTTGCAGCTAGTTACACAAAATATAAAAATAGAGTCGCTAGTTACAAAACTAGTGCTCTATTTACCTTATAAATATAATAACACAATAATTTATATTGGACTTTTAAATTCAATGCATATTTTTATATAGTTTTGTTTTATATCTTTATTGTTCTTTAATAATTTATTTATTTTAGTTAAATACTTTTTAGTTGATTTCATAAGAATTTTCGGAGATTTCCAATTTTTATTTTGTAAAATCTTTATAGCGCTGAGATGAAATAAATCAGGATATTTTATATAAGTATTTGTATTTTCATTTCTAATTCCAAAACTATACTCTAAGTTAAATACTTCTAATTGTTTAATAAAAATCGAAGGTGTCAATTTATAATTTTGGGTTTTATTTATAGAATATTCAAATAAATTATATGATTCTACAAAATTTGGTCTAAGTTCTAGAAGTAAATGAATTTTAAATTCCTTATAAATATATTCAGGATTTAAATTCCATATTTCCATTTGCAAATTATATAATTTAATATAAAGTTTATTTATTTTTTTTCAAAAATGATTTTGATTTATTGTACATTCATTTACAAAGTTAATAAAATATTTTTGAAAATACAGTTTTAGTAAATGTTCATTATTATGTCTTGACTCTAAATTTAGTTTTAAAGTTTCTTTTCAGTTATTTTCAGATTTTTTGGTTATCAAAAAAATAAAATAAGTACTTAAAAAACCGATTAATCCACCAATTATTGGAGAAATTATATATTGTAAAACATCTAATCAACTCATACCAATTTGTCCTTACTAATAATTTAATAATAACAAAAAAATACCTATAATAAAGGTATTTTAAAATTCTGCATTTTTACACTCAGGATAATTACTACATCCTAAAAATTTTCTTGTATTCTTAGTTTTTTTATCTATATACGAACGTTCAATCATATAGCCTTTATTACATTTTAAGCACTTCATTCCATCATAATTATAATCCGAAGTTATTTTATCTAATTTAGTATAAAACGTTTTTAAATAGCCCTTAAAATCACTTATTTGGCCTGTTGCAATTAAATCTAGATCCTTTTCCATATTTTTTGTAAAGTCTAAATTTATTACATCAATAAAGTTTTTTACTAAAAAATCATTAACCTTTAATCCTAAATCATTTACAGTCATTGATTCTGATTTATTTTTTTCTACATCAACATAACCTCTTAAGACATTTATTTCAATAGCATTTTTATATGTACTTGGTCTGCCAATTTCTAGTTTTTGTAATTGTTCAATCAAAGTTATCTCATTTAATTTACTTGGTGGTTTATCATAATCTTCAACGATTTTTATATTATTTACATTAATAAAACTATTCTTTGAATAATTAAATTTAATATTTTCTTCCACGTTTAATGATTCATCAATTTCATAATATCCAAGAACATTATAGCTTTTAATTGTAGTATAAAATAAATTTTTCCTATTTTCTAAAAATATTTCTTTTCTTATTCCAGATGGTTTTTGATAAATTGAATTAATTGTATTTTGCCATATTAATCAATATAACAACTTTTCATTTTTAGATAATGATTCAGTACAATATTTTTCAATTTCTCCTGGCAATCATTCAAAATGAGTTGGAGTAATTGCTGGATGTCCTTCTTGATCGGTTTCCTTTATCTGAGTTTTAATTAATTTTCCTAATTTATTTTCTCCATAATAGGAAATTATAAAATTAATTAAACTATTTTTTGTTTCTTTATCCAAATTATTTGAATCTGTTCTAATATACGTAATTAATCCCTTTTCATACAAACTCTGAGCTATATTCGTTGTTACATTTGCTTTTAACTTTAATTTAGATTTTGAAGCTTTTAACATGTCAGCTGTTGAAAAAGGTTTATAATGATTTTCTTCAAATTTAGTTTCTTTTATATCTTGGATTAAAAATTTAATATCTAAATTATTTTTTAGTTCTAATATCTTTGATTTATCATATATTTTATTAATAACTAATTTATTATGTTCATTATAAATGCAATTCTTAAATATTAATTGATCAATTACTTCATCTTGCAAATAAAAATATTGTTTTTTACTAAAATTATCAATTTCATTTTGTCTATCACATAAAATTCTTAAAACAGCACTTTGAACTCTACCAGCACTTGCTGCCCCAATAGTTTTTTGCAAAACAGGAGAAATTCTAAAGCCAACTATTCTATCAATGATTTGTCTTGTTAATGCACTTTTAACATAGTTTTGATCAATAGATCCCAAATTTAAAATTTCTTTTTGTACACATTCTTTTGTAATTGCATTAAGTTTCATTCTTTTAAAATTTTGATTATATGGTTTTAATAATTGATATAAATGTCAAGCGATTGCCTCTCCTTCTCTATCAGGATCTGTAGCAATTATTATTTGTTCTGCTTTTTTAGAGTATTCAATCAATTGATTTACAATAGTTTTTTTATCAAGAGAAACTTTAAAAATAGGTTCCATTGAGTTAAGTTTTAATCCCATATTGTATTCATTCTCTTGTGATAGTTCTCTAACGTGTCCTACAGAAGCCTTTACAATATAATTATTGTTTTTATCAATTTCATTTAAAAATTGATTTACTTTTTTAATTTTTCCTGGCGATTCCAATATAACTAGTTTAGTCATCTTATCTCTCTTTCTTTCTTAATAAGGTATAATTAAATAAATAAAGGAAAAAGAAAATGTTTACAGAAAAAGAAAATTTATTAAATAGAGTAAAAAAAGATATTAAGAAAAAAGTATTACAAAAATTTAAAGAATTAGAACCAATTTTTGATGAGGATACTCTTAAAATTACACAGATATTATTTAATAAGACAAACGAAGACCAAACTATTGAAACTATATGAACATTTAGTGGAAAAAATAATTCAAATCTGGCGGTATTCCAAGATAGAGAAAAAATTATAAATTTAAACTTAACTGATTTAGAATAACCTCTCAGGTTATTTTTTATATAATTGTTTTTAGAATCATAGAAATATTAACAATTAACTTATTTAAATAGTTTTTATAGTTAAAAGAAAGTTCAGTTTTGACGTGCAATACCATAACTCTTTTGAATATTTTTCTTTACCTTAAAATTTATCTTATGCATCTTTTGATTTTGTACTTTATGTTTTAAAGTTTTTCTATAATTTCCATGAGCATTTAATAATTTAAGTTTTGCTTTTTTATTAAGTTTAATAAAAGTTTTATTAATAATTTTGTTGATCATTTGTTAATCCTCCTTTTTTAAATGTTTTTTAGTCAATAATGCTAGTACAACTTTCATGAACATATTCATAAATGTCATTCCCAAAAATATCAATATTTTTAAATGAATTAATTCTTTGATTTTCTTTAATTTTTAAAAGACATTTTGTACAAATTTTAACCAATGTTTTTTCATAATTAGTCCTCTCATAAAATAGAATCATCATTAGTTCAAGTATCTTCTTCAACTAATTCATAATCATGTGGTTGATTCTCATCATTATGTCTTGATGCTAAAAATTGGATTCTATTCGCTCTAACAGAAATAACTGTAGAAAATTGTCCATTGTTGTTATCTTGTCTAACATTTAAATTTCCTTCAACTGCAATTTGTGCACCTTTTTTTACATATTTTGCCATATTTTCTGCTGTTTTTTCCCAAGCAAAACATGGAACAAATTGTGTAAATTGATTCCCTCCTGAAAATTCATTTACTGCAACAGTAAAGGCTACATAGTCTTTACCTCCTGAAGATTTTCTTAGTTCAGGATCTTTTGTTATTCTTCCTATTAAATTTACTGAATTCATTGTTGTTTTCCTTTCATCTCTAATGAGAAAATAAATATCAGGTAAATAAAAAACTAGCCTTATAACTAGTTACACAAAATATAAAAAAATAGAGTCTAGCTACAAAACTAGTGCTCTATTTACCTTATAAATATAATAACATATCTTTAAAAAGTATGTTATTAATTATTTTTGAGTTTCTTTATTTACTAAAGATATTTGTTAAAGCATTTAATATGTCATTATATTTATATTTTTCCAATAAACTAGATAATATTCAATATTGGTTTCTACTTAATTTTGATGTATTAATCCATTTTTCTTTCAATGTTTCAGCTTCTTTTTTTTGATACTTTATAATTTTCATTGCTTCATGTATATCATCATAATTATTATTTTTTGAAATATTTACTAATCACAAATAATGCTCTCTTGATAGCAAATTGTATCCCATAAGTTTCACCTTCTTTTTTATTCATTATTACTTCTAATCCTTATAATTCAAATTTAAAACTTCAAGAATTTTGTTCAAATCTTCAATTCCTAAATAATGCATTATTAGTTTTTTTTCTTTAATTTCAATTTTAGTTCCTAATTTCTGTTGAATATGATTTTGCATTTGAATAATTTCAGGGTCTATATAATTTTTGATTTTTTTAACCTTATCTTCCAATGTTTTTTTAGTAATTTTATTTTCTACTACATCATTAGCTAAAATTGTTTTTTCTTGATCGGATAAATCATGTTGACTAGCTATAATTACTGCTTTTGAAATGTCTAAACTACCATCTATAACTTGTTGTTGAACATCATTATTTAATTCTAAAACCGATAACATTTTTGAAACTCAACTTATTGATTTACCCAATTGACTTGAAATTTCTTCTAAATTCATACCGTCATTTCTAAGTTCTTTTAAGGGTAATGCAGTATCATAATTAGTCATTTCTTCTCTTTGAACGTTTTCTATTATGGATGCTTGTTTAAAATCTTTCTGACTGGCATCTCCTGGAACTAAAATACATTCAATATGTTTTTTATTTAAATATTTATAAGCTTCTAACCTTCTTTGCCCAGCAATTAAACTTACCTCATTTTTGGTATTAATATTAACTATAATTGGTTGAAGTAAACCTACTTTTAAAATAGAATTTGCTAATTCAATAATCGAATCTCTATTAATTGTTTTTCTTGGTTGAGAAGGATTAGGTTGTATTCTAGCAATTTCAATTAATTCTGTTTTAAACATATTAATTTATCCTTTCTTCGGTGATTCAATTACATAATAGAAAATATTATCCTCTTTATCATATGAAAGACTTGCATTCTTATATTCCCATTTATTAATTAATCCATTTGGATCAATTACTTTTTTATGAATATAATCTTTTGTAACTTCTTGACCTGGTGATATTGATATATGAATTTGATATTCTTCACCATCAATTCTCAATATACTTCCCGCTGGAATATTTAAAATTTCATCAATTTTAGTTTTTTCTACTTTATTTTCTTTTAAAACTTTATCTTTGCTTTCTTGCGTTGAAATCATTTCAATTGAAGAAACTTGCTCATCAGTTGTAGTTGTTTTCTTTAACTTTTGTTCAATTTTTTCTTCGATTTGTTTACCTGTTTTAAACTTAAATTCAGGTCATGTTATTTTTTTATTATTTTCTTCTTGATTAAAAATACTCATAGTTTTCTCCTCTATTTGTTATCTATATTTTCCCTGGGGAAAATTATTCAAAAAATAATTTAGTTTTTATAAATGTATAATTTTTCAAGCCTTCAAATCCATTATTGTAATGTAAGGGTTTTGTAAATTCTTCATTTTCTTTTGTTCATTAATGACTAAATTTTGTTGAAAAAATATAGTTTAGTAAATTATCAAATTGACTTATAGTTTGTACTTTTTTTAAGTTTGTTAAATTCCCTAAGCATAAACTTCCATCATTATAAAAATGAGGTAATTTTAATGCATAAAATTTTGTATTTGCATTTAATTCCCCATTAAATGCAAATAATTTAATATTTCAAAAATTAATATTTTCATTCGATATTTGAACTTCAGTTATTAATGGTGGTAAAAAAATTGATTTATGAGAATACTTTCCCTTTTGATAGGCGTAAATATCTCTAATTGAGGGATTATACAAAAAATAATATGATGTTATTTTTCCATTAGTTTTAGTAGTCAATAGATTTTTGGAAAAATCTATTGAGCCTATATTACTCTCATTATTTTTAGTATTTAAGAACAATCAATTTAGAAATTCATTGAATTTAATTCAACCAGATTTACTAATTCCACTTTTATTAATAATTTCCACTTGGCAAAAACCTTTATCATTTTTATCAAAATTTAATTTTAGTTTAGAAAAGGATTTCATAGTTATCAGTCCTTTCAAATTTTAAGTTCGAACATTTTATTTCTTTTTCTGGTGTTTTTGTAATTTTCAATTTTTTCTCAATATTATTTTTTTCTTCTCAAAATTTATAAAAATCTATAGGTTTTATTTTCAATAAAGCACCATTTTTCGAAATCAATTCTTTTATTTCTATAATTCATGCAAAATCAACTTCATCTTTTGATCAGCTCATTAAGTCTGAACTAATTTTTTCATATATATATCAAGTTTTAGAAATACTTCTTATTTTTTTAATTTGATCTGACAAATATTGTTTTTCTTTATTTTTTTCAAGAAAAACATCATATTCTTTTTTATCAATTTTTTTACTTTTTAAAGGATTCTCAGATAATAAATTAAGTTCTTCTAATATTTTTAGCTTCATTGATTAAAAATAAAATTTCCTTTGATTTAACTGCTAGTTCCTTTAAAAAAAGTAAATCTTTATTATTAGTTATTTCTAAAACATAATTAATCTCAAAATATACTTCATTATCAATATTATGAATTACAATATTTTTTGTATTTTTAAATTTTTCTAATATATATCTTTTTTTATATTTAGGTAATTTTTGAAGATGTGTTGAACTAACAAAAGTATTTTTAAATAAAAATCTTGGTTCAAATTGATAATTATAAAAATTTAATAAAATTGTTTCATGTAAATGAAAGCGATCCTCATTTTTTGGAAATATTTCATTAAAACACACTATTCTTTTAATTAATCTGTTTCTTTGATAAGGTAACAAATAAATATTGCTTGTCAAAATTTCTCGTCTTAAAGTTTTAATTCTATCAAGATTAACATTATTTATAATTTCTAAACCTTGAAAAAAATATTCTAGATGATGTATTTCCATTATTTGTTAATTCCTTTCAAAATATCAATTTTAGAGTTATATTTATCAAACTTAATATGACATTTTTTATTCTTAAAATATTCAATATCAAATAAAAATCTTAAAATTAAATTACTTGCTTGATCATTTGTAGCAAATTGTTGAATGACTCCATCATTTATTAAGTTTTCACATGAGTCTTCTGTTAGTAATAACTCATCAGTTTTCTCAATTTTTAATTTATAAATTTTACTTCTGAACTCATTTATTAAAATATCTCCATAATCATCTTCATTAGCTGAGTCAATATAAAATAAATCAGATGGTTTAGGATAACCTACATAGGAATAATCCATTTTTTTTAAAAATTCTTTTAATAATTGAATAGATTTTTCAATTAAAAGTCTTGTTTTATGATTATCAACACAACTTATAATTACTAAACTATTTGTTTGTTCTTGAACTGACTTTACTATTTTAAAGAGTGAATCTTCTTTATTTAAAAATTTATTGACTGAATAACAATTTTTAAATTGACTTATGCTGTTAATCTTTCTTGCCAAACTTTCAGCTTTAAAAGCATCTATATCATGAATTTGAAAAGGTTGACGTACAACATTTTTATATTCTACTTTATCACCATCAATTAGATAAATTTTATCTTCTTGTGCTAAAAATTTTGCAAGTTTTCCTGCTAATAATCCACCAGTTCCCCCGACCCCTACTAAAAATATTATTTTATTCATTTTCCCATGGAAAATTAAAATTCTATCTCATTAATAAATTTAGTATTAATAGTCGAAGTTGATCTTTTATCTATTCCTTCAAACAATATTTCACAATCAACTAAACTTTTAATTCTTGAAATAATTCGTTCTGTGTCTGTTTTACCAAGTTGTTTAGTATATTTTTGTTCTAATTGTAATAGCGAATAATTTGAAGTAAAAATAGTAATTATATTTGGAACTTGTTTTTTATATGAAAATCTTTTTTCAAATAATTCATAAATATAATGCATTGTTGATGGATGAAAAAATTCTGCTCCTAAATCATCTATAAATAAAATTTCTTTTATTGCAGCTCTATTTGCTGAAATCACATGAATTCCTTCATAACCTAAATTTCCTCAAGCTTGTTGATGAGATTTAATCCAATCAACCATATTTATTCATTCAATTGATTTTGTTGAAATTTTTTTTAGTTTATTCAAAAACATAGTCTTTCCAACTCCTGAAATTCCATAAATATAAATACCTTTAATTTTTAAATTGCTTAGGTTTTTATTTATAAAATATGGATACAATTTTTCAAAATTTTTATATTCTAAATCATGATCAATATTAACATTACTTTTAGTCATATATTTTTTCTCCATTTAAAGTTTTTACCAATGATCTATACTCTTCAGAATTTTTTGAATTGTAATTTTCAAATCATTCTGCAATTTGTTCACCCGAAATTTGATTCACAATTTTAGAATTCAAAGTATAGATTACTTCTTGATAATAATGCGGCTTGCTTGTTTTGTAATTTAGAATATTAAATTCTATTCCAAATCTACCTTTATATTTGCTTGATAAATAATAATTTTTATGAATTCAAATTAAGCCCTTCGTATTATATGGACTTTTAATTGCAAATGCTGTTTTATTAGCGTTTCATCCATGAAATCATGCATTTAAAAGTCATACTTTTTGATTTTTTCCCATCAGTTTGAAAATCCCTTCTATTTTGAGTTTTCCCTGGGGAAAATATAGATAACTTTATAGTCCTAGATTATAAACTTAGATTATATTGATATAGAGTTAATTTAAAATATAGAGACTATTGATTTTATTTTTATATAATTTATAAATTTGTTAATTTTAGATAATAATCGCTGATTATAATCATCAGTTTTTTTTTTTTTTTTGATTTTTTCATAACAAAATATAAATGTTAATTTTACTACATTTTTAAAATCTAAAGTTTTATTTTGTCATGACTGTTTTTTGTTTAAGGGTAAATATTTAAGCACTTAGCTTATTTAAAATTTTAATTGCGGATTTGCAAATAATCTATCATCTCCATGTTCATTTTTATAACCAATCAAAATAAAAACTGCTTTTCAGCAGTTCAATACCATATTTACTTGTTTTTCTTACCCCCCAAAAATTTTACGCGACCTATAAATTTTTGTTTTTTGTTTTCATCTTCTTCAAGATTTATACGTATTTGTAGAATTTGAATATTAAATGTTTTTTTTACTTCTAATTGATAAGTGGCTTTTCTATAATTACTCATAAATCCCCAAACAGCTTCCATACCTTTTGCAGAATCAAAAAATTTAATTTTTGTCTTTTCAATTCCTTTTTTTCTAAATTCTACTTTTCTTGTAAATTTATGATCATTTGCAAATCATTCAATTGTAATAGACTCATTTTTTGTTAATTCACTTAACAATAATATTTGTTTTCCACCCCTTTTTGAATAAAAATACGCATCTTCAATTAAATCATCATTTGTTAAATTTCTATTAATGTCTTTTGCTGCTAATTGTAAAAATTTATTAAAAACAGTTTCTACATTATAATTTAAAACTGCTTTAAGATTAGTACTAATTGTTCTATGCATTTCTTCTGTTAATGAAGCATGTTTTTTTCTCTAAATTTTTCATTTAATTTTTCAAATTCACTATTTAAATTTTTTATTTCATTTTCATCACTAATAATAGCCTTATCTTTTAAATCATATTTCATATTATAAATCTCACTTTTCTAAAATAAAAATACTACCATAACAATGCAACAAATTCCAAGAATAAAACCAATAATAATTAATAGAAGTACTATTTTTGTAAAATTATTAATAGGTTTTCTATTTTTTCTTGAGTAAAATGCCATTCCCGATCAAATAAAAAAAGGTAAAACCATAAAGAATGCTCCTAAAGTAATTAAAAAACTTTCCATACCTTATTTCTCCTTCAAATACTCCTCATTTCTTAATAATATCATAGTTTTTTTATTATTAAATTTTGTTAGATTTTATTTTATTTTTTTAAAAATCAACAACCATCTACCATTAAACTTTTGCCAAAAACTATATTTTATAAATTAATTTTATTCTAGAAAAATAGAAAAACTAGATAATATAAAAATTTTATTCAAATAATTAAAAACTTTTCAATATATATTGGATCCTTCTTCAAAGATATCATGAATTTTCTCATTTAATAAACTAATATCCTCAAGTAGTGCAAGCATTAATTCACAAGATTGTTCTCATATTTTAAAATCATCTTTTTTTTCTAAAAATAGAAGTAAATCTTTTATTTGTTGACAAAACATTTGTGAATAATTTTTATTAAGTTCAGTTAATTGAAAATAATAAGTATTAATTTTTTCTAAAATTATTATTTTTATTTCTTTAATATCAAGTACATTATTATTATTTCTTACATTTTCAAAAGACTTTTTAATTAAATAATCTACTAATAGCACTATTTCTAATAATTGAACAATATTTGGCATTACAATATGTCGATCAATAATTTCTGTTTTATTTTTAATAATTAAAGTATTTAATATATATTCATAAAAATAAATGAAACTATCCTTAAATTCTAAAAAGTTATCAAAGAAAACTAAATTTTCAAAATTATGATAAATTTTTAAAAAGTTATCATTTAAAAGATTAAATTTTTGTAAATCAATTTTAGTTTCTTCTAATAAAACTTTAATTGTATGTAATGATGGTTCAAAGAATTTCATTATTTTTTTAATATCGTTATCATTAAAATCATATTTACCTAGCATTTTAACTACCTTTTTTCTATATTTATCATATATAATAAAAATAGTTTTTCATAGAAAGATTGATAAAATGATAAGAAATTATAAGTCTTTTAATATTTCAAAAGAAGATATTCAAAACTTGAAAAATATTAATCCTTTCTGAAATAAAAATGTTAATAAATTAATTAAAAAATTAAAAAATTGATTAATTAAATTTAAAAAAAACCCTGAAGATTTTAAAATAAATTTTCCTGTAAATTATGATCAATATAATCAATTATTTAAAGAAATTGATAATTGAATTCATTTTTATAATCAAAAAATTAACTTAATAAAATCAAATATTAAAATTTTAAGAAAATTTTATAAATTAATCGGAGATTATGTTTCATTATTGGGTTGAACTAATTTTATTGAGTTTATTTGTTCTTTTTTGAATGACATTCAAAAAAAAGAAATTTCAAATAAAAAAGAGTACGCACTTCTATTACTTAATAGTATTATTTTTAAAAATTTCGAAATTTATAAAAAAGAAATATTTAATATTTTAAAAGAAGATGACTATATAAAAATACTGTTTGAAAGAGTATTTATACCAAAAAATTTTATTCTCAGAATTGATATCGTTTGTAGAAATATATTAAAATATGCAAAAATTTTAAAGAAAAAAAATAAAATTACAGAAGATGAATTTATAGGCATAAGTGTAAGTACAATAGAATTAATAATATTTGCATTATCATTTTCAAATTTTGGATCAATATTTTTTGAAAGTATCTACTAAAAATAAAAAAAAACAAAATTCTATTAAAAGTAGAATTTTGTTAAAAAATAAAAGTTTAACTCATAAATAGGACTAAATATTTAGAGTTATTATTTTTTAAATAATGCTCACCTGAAATAAGAGAAATTTTATTTAAATTTTATTCAACTTTGAAAAAAAATAAAAAGTTAACAAAAAATTAGCACGTAAAATTATTTTAAAAATAGTAAATAGAAAATATAAACTTTTTATTAAGCTGAATACAAATTATAAAAAAATAAGGAATTTGGTGAAATTATTTGAAATAAATATTATATATAAACTTTACATAGTATTGTTTTAAAGGAATAGTAATAAAAATATACAAACATGTAAACTTCATAGTACATAAAATTTAACTAATTTTATTTAAAAAATTAAATTAGTTCCCCACCCACCATCCCACTTAAACTTACATTTAAGTTTTTTCATTATAGTACTAAAACTAAAAAAACATACAAAATTTATTTTTACATTTTATATTTTTTAAATTATTTTTATCTTATTAAAAACACTATTTATGGTGTTTTTTTATTTAAAAAAATAGCAAATATATGTATTAGTTTTTTAATTTTTTTTGTAAAATTTTTTTTCATTAAAAATAGATATTAATGTCTTTTTAAATTTGATTATTTTTAAAAAGCCAATGTTTATTTTTAGAAGAAATAAATATTGGCTTTTAAAGATAAAATTCTTAAAAAATGTTGAAAAAAATACTGCCTTTTTTAACATTTTTTAAGAAAATATTAAAAGATTATGAATATTTTTTTCATATCTTTAATTAAAGTAAAAAAAAACAGTACTTTATAAAACATTGTTAAAATTATTTTAAAATTAGCTTTAATAAAAAATTACTTTTTAATGTTTTTGAATGAGAATTAATAAATTTTCTTTTTTAGATTGTAATAATTAATCCAAGAAATCTTTAGAAAGTTCATTATAGTAGTTAAAAAATAGAAATATAAAATAAGTTTATTAAAATATTGTTTAACTTCAATATTTAATTTTACTTTTTATTTTATTATAAATTAATTTGATTTTTCTGGATTTTTAACTCCATCATCTCATTGACCATTAAATGCTCTTGCAAAGTCATACTCTCTTAAATAACCTAAACCATGAGTTAATAATGATTTATTAATTGGTTTACCACTGTAAATATCTTTACCTCTATCATCGTTCATTGATCACATTGATAAATAAGCAAGACCTACAGAATGTGCATAGTTATATAATTCTTTTGCATCTTCAAGTGTAAATACACCTCAAACTGTATCATTTACTCCAATCATTGGTGTTGCACCAATTTTTGAGAATAATACGTCTCCATCTGCTGTTAAATTATAATTTGTAAGTACTGATTTAGCTAAATTATTTCTTGTATTTTCAATAGTATATTACACTAATTATTTGTTGAACCATATTATTATTCCTTTCGTTTTTTCTCTCTTTGATTGACAATCATTCATGTTCTTTCTCTCATTTTTTTAGTTAAATGATATTCTTTATATAAAAATCCCTTAATCATATAAAGTAATTTTTCAATAATTGACATTTTTTGTTTATCTAACTGGTCTGAAAATAAAGACAAATTTTCTTCTGCACTTTTTAGTTTATAAATTGTTTTTAATATATGATTTCCTAGTCTTGAATAGAGTCCGTCATTTCCATATAGTGCATTATGAACATAATCTTCGCTATTAGTTTCATTAATTTGATTTAATCCTTCTTGATATTGATTAATTTCGGTAATATATTCATCAAAAACATATTTTAATTCAGGACTTTGTTCTATTAAAAAATTAGTTAACTTATCAATCATTGTTTTAAATGATTTACTGTTATCTTTGGAATTATAAAAAAGACGATTTTGAAATTTATTTGTTTTCATTTTTATTTTTTGATTAAAATCAAGTATTTTATCAACAATATCATGATAATTATTTCGAATTTCATTATATATTAATTGATCTGTATTTCAAGAATTAATATTTTGTTTCATTGCATGTCAATTAATATTATCTTTAAAATGAAAAATAAGATTATCTCTAATTTCATTATTAATTTTTAAATTTAAAGAATTTAATTTAATTTCTTTTTCCAAATTTAATTTAAAATCACTTTTTCTATCATATTCTAAATTTATAGAACCATTTTTGTTAATTTCAGCTTGTGTTCCTTTATCTAAATTATATTTATAGCGATAATTAAATTCAGTCTTACTATATTTTTTAGGATATGTTGCTTTCTTTTCAAAAAAAGCTAAGTGAATATGAGGATTATCTGTATTATTGTGAAAACTAAAAAATCAATTCATATTTTCATCATTCATGCCAATATATGGAAAAAATCAAAAACAAAAAAGGAAATAAATTTCCTTTAAACTATTTTAACTTAATTGATAATTCATCCAATTGTTCTTGAGTTACAATATCAGGTGCATTTGTCATTGAATCAACTCCTGATGAATTTTTTGGAAAGGCAATAACTTCACGTATATTATTACTTGAAGTTAATATCATACAAATTCTATCCAATCCCAAAGCACACCCTGCATGATTTGGAGCACCATATTTATATGCATTTATAAATCAACCAAAATTTTGTTCAACTTGTGATTGAGTTAAGCCAATTGCATCAAACATTTTCTGTTGTATAATGGGATCTGTTATTCTTTGACTTCCTCCCCCAATTTCAAAACCATTTAAAACTAAATCATATGCTTCTGCTAATGCAGAAGCTTTTTCTTCTTCAAAATTTTGTAATGAAGATTTTGAAGGCATTGTAAAGGGATGGTGTGCTGCTACAAATCTATTCTCTTCTTCTGAAAATTCAAATAAAGGAAAATCAACTACTCAAAGTAACTTCATTTCATCATTATTTATTAAATTTTCTAGTTTTGCAACATGATTTCTAATTGCTCCCATTGCTTGACTTGCTTTAAAATATTCTTCTACAACAAATAAAATTGTTGAATTATTAGTTATTGAAAAATGTTTAATTAAATCTTTTTTTTCTGATTCACTTAATTTTGATCCAATTGAACCTGTTCAATCATTTAAATCATATTTTGCAAATCCTAAAATATTTACACTATTTTGAAAAGCAGTTTGTGTTAATTCTTCTAATTCTTTTTTATTTAAAGTAGAATTAACACAAATTGCTCTTATTGCTTTATTTTCTAAATTTGAAAATAAAGGTATTTGTGTATTTTTAAATAAATGGTTTAATGTTTCAATTTCTAAATTAAATCTTAAATCTGGTTTATCATTTCCATATTTATCAATTGATTCTTTTCAAGTTATTCTTTGAATTGAATCCTTTATTTCTATTCTTTTAATTTCTAAAATTACTTTTTTTATTAAATCTTCCATTATTTGCATAACATCTTCTTTGTCTGCAAAAGCCATTTCCATATCTATTTGTGTAAATTCAGGTTGTCTATCAATTCTTAAATCTTCATCTCTAAAACATTTAACAATTTGAAAATATCTATCAAATCCTGAAATCATAAATAATTGCTTATAAAGTTGAGGTGATTGAGGTAAAGCATAAAATTTATTTTCATTTAACCTTGAAGGAACTAAAAAGTCTCTAGCACCTTCTGGAGTTGATTTACCAAATATTGGAGTTTCTATTTCAATAAAATCATTTTCAATAAAAAAGTTTCTAATTACATGATTCATTTTGCTTCTTGTAATTATTTTTTGTTGAATCTCAGGTCTTCTTAAATCTAAATATCTATAAGTTAATCTTGTTTCTTCTTGTGAATCAATATTATTTTTAATTTCAAAAGGAGTTAATTCTGATTTATTAATTAGGTTAATTTCACTAACTTTAATTTCTATTTCTCCTGTTGAAATTTCCAAATTCTTTGATTTTCTTTCAATTACAATTCCAGTTACTTCAATTACATATTCACTTTTAATATTTTCTAAATTTATTGAATCATCAAGAACAAGTTGCGTTATTCCATATCTATCTCTTAAATCAACAAAAGTCATTGCTCCCATTTTTCTAATTTTTGCAACTCAACCCTGAAGAATAACATTTTGATTTACATTTTTTAAAGTTAATTGCCCACATGTATGTGTTCTTTTCATATTTTTTATCCTTTCATTAAAGTTTCTACAATTTTTTCAAAAGTTACTTTTTGTTCTTTTTTAGTTTCTTGTTTTTTAATAATAACAACATTTTCTTTTAATTCGTTATCTCCAATTATAATTATATTTTTTGAATTTAATTTCTCAGATTGTTTAAAAGCAGATTTCATACTTCTGTTCATAAAATCAAAATCTGCTTTTAAACCTGCTGTTCTTATCATTAGTAACAGAATACTTGAAAATTGTTTTGCCTTTTTTGATAAACCAATTATATATACATCTAAATATGTAGGTTGAGAAAGAGAAGCATTTATATCGCTTAAAGAAAGTAAAATTCTTTCAAGACCAAATCCAAAACCAACTGCTGGTAAATCTATTTCACCCAATTGGTTAACAAGATTATCATATCTTCCTCCCCCCAACAAAGTTAAATTATTTGCATCTTTTATTTCAAAAACAAATCCTGTATAGTAATCCAATCCTCTAACAAGCATTTTATCAATAACAGGATTGATTCCTATATTTTTTAAATTGAAAATTAATTCTTCAAAATAATTTTTATCATCGCTTGATAAATAGTCTTTCATATCAATTACATCTTTAAAATTTGGTGAATCAATTTTACAATCCAAAATTCGTAACGGGTTTGTATTTAATTTTCTATTACAATCATCACATAATTTTTTTGTTGCTAAATATTTTTTTAAATCTTCAATGTATTTTTTTCTTTCTTCTCCATTAACTAAATAATTTAAGTGAATTGTATATTTTTCAATTCCAATAGTATTTAAAATTGTTGATGCTAAACAAATAATTTCATTATCCATTTCAGCAGATTTTGGACCAAATGCTTCAACTCCAAATTGATTAAATTGTCTGGTTCTTCCATTTTGTGGTCTTTCATATCTAAACATTGAACCAAAATAAAAAAATTTTAACGGTAAATTTTCATTTATATATAATTTATTTTCTATTACTGCTCTTACAATTGGTGCTGTTCCTTCAGGACGTAAGGTTAACTCCCTGTTTTTTTTATCTAAAAAAGAATACATTTCTTTTGAAACAATATCTGTTTGTTCTCCAACTCCTCTTTTAAATAAATCCGAACTCTCAAAAATTGGAGTTTTAATTTCATTAAAATTAAATAAATCAACAATATTTCTGATAATCATTTCTAATGCAAAAAATTCTTTTGCTTTTAAATCAATTAAATCCTCTGTTCCTCTTGGTTTTTGAATCATTTTTTAAACCTCCAACCTTATTATTTTACACTTTTTTTAAAGTAGACTTTGAAAAAAGTAATTAGTAAAAATAAAAAAAAGACAAAATCCTTTTTTCTATTTTATTTTAAAATCACATTTATCAATATGATCATTAATTATTCCACAAGCTTGTAAAAAAGAATAAATTCTAGTTTTTCCTGTATATTTAAAACCTCTCTTTTTTAAATCTAAACTAATTTTATTTGATAAATCACTATATGCAGGAACTTGATTTATTGTTTCGTAATTATTGACAATTTGTTTATTATTTACAAATTGTCAAATGTAATTACTAAATGTTTCAAATTCATTTTGAATTTCTATGAATGCTTTTGCATTCATTATTATAGCTTTAATTTTATTTAAACTTCTAATTATTTCAACATTATTCATTAATAATGAAATCTTATTTTCATCATATTTTTCAATTAATTTATAATTTCAATGATCAAAAGCAATTTTATATGAATTTCTTTTTTTTAAAACTATCAATCAACTCAAACCAGCTTGCATACACTCTAAATTTAAAATTTCAAATAACTTAACATCATCATATACACAAACTCCTCATTCAATATCATGATATTGCTTTAAAATTTCATTGCCTTCTGCTCATTGACATCTATTCATTTTCTTTTACTACTTTTTTAGTTTTTACTTCTAAATTTTCTGATTTATTTATTTTTTTCAATGGTCTTTCAATGTTAATTCATCAAATAATATATCCAAAAGCCATAAAGAAGATAAACCCACCAAATATAAATAAGAAATCAATTAAAGCATTTAATCAATCAGTTTTTCATTTTTCTGGACTTGGAATGGTTCCAAAAATAAATGCAACACCAAGTAAAATGACAGTAACCGAAGAAATAGCTATAACTATATTCCTATGATTTTTTAATCAAATATAATCTCTTTCAACATCATTATCTTTTATTCTCATTTTAATATAACCAACAAATAAATATAGCATTTGAATAATTGCTGTTGAAGTTGTTGCTTGCATTATTTTTTCTAAAAATACACTTGATCCTTGACCAAGAGTTCCTGTTGTTGTTGCACCAACAATCATTAAAATAATTGAAACAATAACTGCTTGTATAAATAAAGCATTTACTGGCATACCATTATTATCTGTTTTTGCAATTCATTTTCCCATTGCTTTTGGGGGTATTTCTGAAAAAAATACTTTTGAAGGTCCAGCTATTCAAAAGAATAATGAACCTAATCCATTAAATGCTGTAACTAAACCAACTATATGAATAATCACTTTTCCTGCTGTTGAATCAATTTCAAGACCCATTAATTTTGGAAAAACTAAATAATAAGCATTAGAAATTCCTCATTTATTAATAGCATTTTGAGAAATAGTTAAACTTAGTAATAAACTTCCCAAAACCATTAACGCTATTACAATAATCATTCCTATAAATGTAGCAACTTTAAAAGTTTTTGCTCCACCTTTTGTATCTTTTATAAAAACACACATTGTTTCAATTCCAACATATGCAAAAATTAATCAAGGTACAGCTGAAATAAAACTTCATCAATCTCCATCAAACATTGATGGATCATTTAATGGATCTAATTGTTGAGAAT
Organism: Spiroplasma taiwanense CT-1; assembly: GCF_000439435.1. Classification (NCBI taxonomy): domain Bacteria; kingdom Bacillati; phylum Mycoplasmatota; class Mollicutes; order Entomoplasmatales; family Spiroplasmataceae; genus Spiroplasma; species Spiroplasma taiwanense. Next base: position 426,774 of record NC_021846.1, on the reverse strand, counting down.
TAAAGTCAGATTGTACTCCAAGCACAGGTAAAGTAAATACTAATGCAATTACTATAAAACCTAAACCCAAAATTAAACTAGCAGCTCCCCCAATTGTTGTTAATTTTCCAATTCATTTTGGACCTTTTTTTGATACAAATGAAGCCCCTCAAAATATTAATATTGCACAAAGTGATAAAATACAAGCACTCGCTCTTGTTGCATTATTTTCAGATAATCCTTGTTCTGAAAATATTTCAGCCATTTTATCAAATCCATTTGCACCATAAAAGAAAAAACTAAGTGCAATTACAGTAAATGGTGCAAGAGTTGCAAAGAAAAATAAATTTCCAAAATAGCTTGCTCAGGCTGCAATAAAACCATTTTTTTGCCCTAATGTAAATACACAAAAACTACCAAGACCAGCTTCCTGATCTTTTAATTTTTTAACACTTCCTAATTCAGAAGAAATAAACACCATTGGTAGTGCATAAATTGCTCCCCCAATTAAAAATAAAATACACGCTAATAAACCAAATTGATTTTGATTATTAACAATGTTTCTAAAACCAAAAATTGTAACAAAACTCATAAAGATAATCGTGAATTTTGTTAACGATTTTACTCTCGATGACATATTTAAAATTTCCTTTTAATTTCTATTTCTGTTAAAAAGAAAAATAATATTTTATTATTAAAAAAATTATTTTAGATAAAAAAGCACAAAAAATACTCAATAACAGAAAATAGAGTATTAAGTGCTAAAGTTTTCGAATTTGCTTACAATGAATTTCAAAAGTATTTCATAAAAAATTTGTAAAATTCATACTAAGCCTCCTATTAATTAGCATAATTATATAATATTTTTTTATAAAATTTCATAAAAATATAAAAAAATCTTATAATTATAAGATTTTTTTATATTTTTTACTTAGAATAAGTTGCTTTTCTTTTAGCATGTTCTGCTATTTTTTGTTGATAAGCATTTTGTTTTTGATTTAATTCAAGTTCAAAGTTTTTATATTTTTCTAATTTATTATTTAAAACTGATAATTTTTTTTTTTTTTTGCATTTGAAATGTTTTTATTTTCATTAATTTTTTTAATTTTAAATTCAATATTTTCTTTAACACCATTTGAAGAAGCTAAAACTAATTTTCCTTTTTTAACATCTGCTGTTTTTCAGAATCCTAAAATTAAAGCCATTATAACAGTACCAATAATAATTGATAGTATATATAAACTTACTCCAAGTCCTTTAGCTAATGCTGTTCCTGAAGCTACATCAAATGCTGTAAATTCAAGTAATGGAAATACTGCAACCCCACCATGTGGAGCTCCTAAAGTAATTCCAAATAGCCCAACTAATACACCAGTAATTGCTCCAGAAATTAATGCTGAAATTGAAATTCTTTTTGCATCAGTAATCATAAATGGAATTGCACCTTCTGTAATAAAGAATGCTCCCATTAATCAGTTGGCTTTTGCTGCATCACGTTCTTTTGAAGTTCAAACTTTTGAAAATAATACATTACATAAAGCAATTCCCAATGGTGGAATCATTCCCCCAGCCATTGAAGCTGCCATAATAATTGTTAGTTTAGGATCATCTCCTAATCCTCCCCCAACACTTAAAGTTCCTAAAGTATAGGCAATTTTGTTAATTGGACCACCCATATCAACACACATCATTAGAGCAATAATCATTCCTAATAATGGTAATAGTTCTTTTGTTTTTGTTAGGAATAATAAACCTTCTTTTATTCCTCACATTGTATATCCTAAAGGAATGTTTAATACAAACATTGCTAAAGCTGTTAATAATAGTGATAACACTGGTACTAAAACAATATCACGAACACCATGGAATGATTTAGTAAATTTACTAAATAATTTCATCAATCCAAATATAATTAAGGCAGCAACATATGCACCAACCATTCCTCCAATAAATCCAGAAACCATTGGAATATCTTGATTTGGGAATAATTTTATTCATAGTCCACTTCAAGAACCAACTCCACCATATGCAAAACCACTTCCATCAGCAAGTAGTCCAGCAACAAATCCTGGCATTAATCCTTGTGGTCCTACAATTGTATATGCAATATATCCAGCTAACACTGGTACCATAATTGACATTGCTGTTTTACCAATTGCAGCAAATCATCCAGCTGCTTCATTTACTGTACCAAAATCTTTACCACCAGGAGTTCCTGCTATAAAGTCTATTAGGAATGCAATTCCCAATATGATTCCCCCAGCAACAACAAATGGTAACATTCTTGATACTCCAGCTAATAAATTACCTTTAAAGTCTAAGAATTTTCTTAATGAAAATTCATCATTTGATGAACTTCCATCATCTGCTACATTAATAACTTTTTTATCAGGATTTCTTGAAAACCCCGAAATTAATTCTTTTCCTTTAAAAATTGCCTCTTTTGTATGTGTATCAATTACTTCAACACCATTGAATCTTGACATACCTTGAAGTGCTTTATCATGTGCTAAAATAATTACTTTAGCATTTTTTATATCTTCATCAGTAAGTTTATTTTCAGTTCCACGTCTACCTTGAGTTTCAATTTTTACACTCATATTTAATGACTTTGCATACTCTTCTAATTTTTCTGCTGCCATATAAGTATGTGCAATTCCTGTAGGACAAGCTGTTATACCAATAACATCAAAATGTCCATTTTTTGAAGTTTTAACTTCTTTAACTTCTTTTTTAGTAAATGCAGTTTCAATATCTTTAATTGATTTTGCATTTCTTAATTTTGTTTGAATTTCTGATTTCATTAAAAAACCAGATAATTCAGCTAAAGCAGTTAAATGTTCATCACTATCAACTCCATTTGTCATAATCATAAAAACTAAGTCAACTGGTTGATCATCAAGTGATTGTCAATCAATTTTATTTTTTAATTTTACAAAAGCAATTGCTGATTTTAAAACTGTTTTGTTTAACACATGTGGAATACCTATTCCGTCTCCAACACCTGTTGAACCTTCAGATTCACGTTTATATACTGCTGCTTTAAAGTCTTCTGCAGATTTTACAAATTTTTGTTCTTGAAGTTTTTTTGATAAAAATTCAATTACTTCATCTTTTGAATTTAAATCTTCTTCAAAGAAACTAATTTGTTTACTAAATAAATCTTTTAGTTCCATTAGAACCTCCTATATTTTTTCAATGCTTATTTTTTCTACTAAATTTTCAATTTGTTCTTTTGAAGCAAGTCATTCAGTAAATGCTGTTGCAGCTCCACTTGCTGCTGCATATTGTAGTGTCTTTTCTATATTTAATTTTTTATATAAACCATATATAAAACCTGCCAGCATACTATCTCCAGCTCCAACTGAATTTACAAGATTACCTTTTGCAATTCCAACTTTATAAATATTATTTTTTGAATCAAAATAAATACTTCCATTTGAACCCATACTTAAAAGAATATTTTGTGCTCCCAATTTTTGCAATTCAATAATTAATTTTTTAATTTCATCAAAACTAATATTTTCTTTATATTCTAAATTCAGAGTTGAACAAATTTCTTCTAAGTTAGGTTTTATTAAAAATGGTTTTTCTTTTAAAACATTTAATAATAATTCATTAGTTGCATCACATATTAGGATTGCTTGCTTATCATTTACAATTTGGCCTATTTTTTGATATATATTTTTTGATATTCCTCTTGCCACACTTCCTGTTAAAAGAACAATATCTTCTTTTTTAAGATTATCTTCTAAAAAAGAAATTAATTCTTTTAGAACTTCATCTTGTGTTTCAAAACCAAGACCATTTAATTCTGTTTCTTGTTTTGAATTTAAATTTTTAATTTTATAGTTAACCCTTGTCAAACCATTATTTAAGAAAAATTTATTATTTAAATTTATTTCACTAAATTTATTAGTAAAAATTTCTTTATTTTGTTCTCCCAAAATTCCAATAACCATTATTTCAGTATCGAGATTTTTTAAAATAATCCCAGCATTAATCCCTTTACCACCAACTACTTTATATTCATCATGGTAATAATTGGTAATGCAAAGTTCAATTTTTTTATCAGTTAAAATAATGTGATCTACTGCTGGGTTTAATGTTAATGTATAAATCATTTTTAAACCTCTTCATTTATAAGTGCTATTTGTGATTTATCACTAAATTTTACAAATGATTTAGAATTCATTTTTGAATTATCTGCTAAACCAAAAGCAAATTGTGAATATTCAATAGCCATTTTTTTTACTTCAGCCTCATCTTCATCTGTTGTATAGAAATTAAATGTATTATCTACAGCGTTAATTCCAAGAAATGCAAGATCAAAATTATATTTTGAAAGAGCTTGAATAGTTTCAACCCCACATATTGCACCAGTAGATAATTTTAATTTACCAGGTAATAGATAAATATTGCAAATTGAGTTATTTGCCAAAACTTGGGCATTAATAACTGAATTTGTATAAACTTTATTATTGTAATCTGGTTTAATTAATTCTGCTAAAAAATATGTACTTGAACCTGCATCCAAAAAAATTGTTTCGAATGGTTTAATACAATCAAATGCTTTTTTAGCAATTATTTTTTTTGCTTCTATATTTAAGACAAGTTTTTCATCTAATTTAGCCTCTAAAATAGATTTTTCTCTAATAGATTTTGCACCACCATGAACTCTTTTTAATTTTGAATCGTCATGTAAATCTGTCAAATCTCTTCTTAGAGTGGTGAATGGGATAGCAAGTTCTTTTGAAATTAATTCATTTGTACAATATCCTCTTTCATTGACAAAATCCAAAATTAATTTCAATCTTTCTTCACGTAGCATTTTTTCACCTCATTATTATAATAAACCAAAAATGATAAAAAACAACCAAAAACAACCAAAAAATAATAAAAAAAATAACTTATAAACATAATTTTAAAGTTTATAAGTTATTTTATTATTTTTTTTCAATTAAAATATCTAGCTTTTCATTAATTTCTTTTAATAATTGAATTAAAGGTTTCTCAAAGTTTTCGATTCTACCATTATTTTGTGAACCTTGACTTCTATTACCTGAAAAACCAGATCTATTTCTATCTCTACTTCTGTCTCTATCTCTATTATTTTCAAATGCCATAGTATTTCCACCTTTCTAAAACTCTTATAAGGTAAAAAAACTTACATCAAAAGAGGCGTTTTAATAACGCTTTATTTATTATATAGTAATTTAATAAAAATTGTATTTTTAAATAAATAATTATAAATTATTTATTATTTTTTTCCTTTGCAGCACTATCCTCTAAAGCTTTATGAATTGATTCCATATTTGTTGGCAATTTTACTAAATTTTTCATTGGTAAATTATTTTTAATTAAATATAAGAATATATAATTTAACTCTTTATAATTTGCAATTGCAATAGTTAACGAATTTTCAATGTTATCATATTTAAATGATTTAATATTTCTTTGATTTAAAAACTCTCTAAAATTTTCTACTTCGTATTCTTCTTTTACATAAATTTTATATTTAGTATAAATATTTAATTGTTTTGTAGTTCCTTCAAATAGTAATTTACCATTTTCAATAACTAAATAATTATCAATAATTTCACTAATTTCATCAATATTGTGAGATGTAATAATAATTGTTTTACCCTGACTTTTATATTGAATTAACAAATTTTTAATTTTATTTCTTCAATATGAATCTAAGTTTGCTCCAGGTTCATCAAGTATTAAAATTTCTGGTTCTTTTAAAAAACCTAAAATTAAATTAACTCTATTTTTCATTCCCCATGAAAAATTTTTAACTTTTTTTGTTGCAGAATCAGTTAGTTCAAAAAAATCAATTCAATAATTTATTCTTTCCTTCGCATCTTTCTTCTTCAAACCCATTATCATAGACATATTTAAAAGAAATTGAATAAGCGAAAAACTTTGTAATGAAAAATCAATCTGAGTATAAAAACCTACAAGCATATTTTGCTTAAAGCCCCCAGCTTTTTTAATTGATTTTTCATTAATTTTAATATTACCTGAGAATTTTTTATAACAACTAACTATTGAATTAATTAAAACTGACTTTCCACTACCACTAACACCAAGCAAAGCTGTAATTTCTCCCTTTTTAATCATAAAAGAAAATTCTCCAACTGAATTTTTTTTAAACTTTTTATTATATTTACTTACCTCAATAATTGTACTCATATTCATCACCTAACTTTTATTTTAAATCTATTTTTTGAAATTTGTATATTACAAATATAAAAGTAATTAATGAAAAAATTAACAAAGCGATCAAATAATAGTATGGCTTAATATAGTTATTATATGAATATTGATCAATTTTATCATATTCATTTCTTTTAAGGGTAAAGTCAGAATATCCTAAAAATAAATTTTTTTGTTCAGCAAAATTAATTTTTGATTCTGAACTTGGTAAAAATCAGAAATCCTCATATGAAAATCCTGAATTAAATGTATAGTTTGTTCATAAACCATTAAAAACATTAAAATATGAAAAAAGATTTAATTTTTTTCTTGATTCTTCATATTTAGTTCAATCTCCAGAATTTAATAGTAATTTATAATTTACTGTATTTAAATAATGACTTGTATATTTTATAAAGTAATTCTCCAATATTCTAGTTATAAACAGTAATTCAAAATTTAAATCATTTGTAACAAATTGCCTTGCTGTAGTTGGATCTAATGTTAAATATCCACTAGAATAATTTCCTTTTAAATAAAATTCAAAAATTGTTTTTAAATAATCTTTTTTAATTGGAATTGTCACATTGTTTTTGCTCTTATTTATAATTTTACTATTTGAATTTACAAAAATAAAATCTGAAAATAAATTATATTTTTCAATTTGAAGATCAGATGCAAATTGTTTTTTTATGTAATTTGCAAAATTAAATAAATCTTCTAATATTAATTTTATTTCTAAGTCACTTTCCTCATTTGCCATTCTATTTAATTCATCAATATTTACAAATGAATAGTCTAATTGCAAATCAATATCGATAGTATCTCCGGCTTTTCAAATAGAAGTATCAATTGCTGAATCTGTAGAAGGAACTGTATAAAGTTTTAAATTTTTTCTTTCAATTAGATCTGGATTAGACTTGATTATACCTAATGGTTGTCAAACATTTTCCAATCTAATTCTATTGTTTTGTTCATTTGTAGTAAAATTATTTTCATAATATTCAGCTTCAAGAAACTTATCATTAATTCATTTTGATAAGTGACTATATTTAATTTTTCCTTCATTTACATATTTTTGTAATGAAAATGCATCCTGAATATCTGTTAATTTAATTGCAATTGGTGTACTATTTTTTTCAATATATATTGTCATATCTTTTTCATTTGCAGTTTGAAAACTTGTTGGCAAATTTGCAAGAAAATTTAGTGACAATAATAAAGTACAAATTACTGTTGTTGTTTGCAAAGAAAATACAAAAATCAAAAATATTATAAAGTTTACTAATAAAATACTGCAAATACTTCCATAAATCAAAAATACTAAAGTAATATTTAATAGCAATTCATTTAATTTAAATTTATTTAATGAAAAGTTTAAAAAATTTATAAATATAAAAGATAATAAGAAATTAAATATACAAACTATAACCATTAAAAATCAAGTACTAAGAAATAACTTTGTTCTAGATACTTGGTTAGAAAGTGTAATAAAAGTAGTTTTATCTTCAATTTTATTATGAAAAAAGAATTGAACCATTCTCAAAATTAAAATAAATAATAAACAAGATATAAAAAATAATATATAAAAATTAAATGCAACTAATAGTGAAACTTGTGTATCAAAAAATCTTGAAATAATTCCAAAGACTAATGAGCTAAAAATTAATAATGTATTCAATATTAAAAATACTAATTCATGAAATATATTTTTGATATTAAAAAGTAGCAAAACTCTAAATGGAATTGATTTATATAAGAATAATTTTTTGTTCATTTAAATTATCGAATTATACTGTGGGCATTGTTTCTATTACAACTGTTCCACTTGAAGTTCAAATTTCAGCTACATTAAAGTAATAGTTAACAAAATTTTGTTCAAAATGAATATTTAATGACGGTTCACCATTATAATATTTATATTTTATATAAATACCTTTTGTATTTTTTGAGAGACCAATATTTGATGTTGTTGAAAAATTTTCTTTATAAAGAGCTCAATTAAATATTCTTTGATTACTTTCATTAAGTATATAATCTCTAAATTTTTTTAAGTTTGTAGTAGTTAAACTCATACTTTGTTTTAATTTATTCAAATATTGATTATTATCAGCTGTAAATCCTTGAGACCAAATATTTTGATTTGAATCATACTCTGTTCCTTGTCTTGTACCTGTAAATCTAACTAGTGGGGATACTTCTCCAGTATCAGTTCTATCAACTATTCCAAAAATTTCTTGAAATTTTTTAATTCCAGCAATTGTATTATAATACATTGCAGCAAAAATATTAGATACAGTAGCTGCCTCTCTATTTTCTTTTGTTTCATCTTTTTTAACTGCTAATGAAGTGTAAATTGATAATTCATTAATTGGGTGGTGATAATCTCCTGAAATAATTTCTAATCCTTTTAATTTCACTATTCCATATGAAAATGAATTACTTAAGTTTTCACTAAAAGTTTCTGTTGGTACTATTTCACTGCTATTTTTTAAAGTTTCTACAAAATTATTAATTTTAGTATTAAAGCTACTTAAATAATTTGTATAATTACTTCTTAAATCCGCATGAATTATATTATTTACATTATTTACAGTTGCACCCATTAAAGTAGTGCTTCCTTCTGTTTTCATATTATTAAAAATATTATTATAAATATTTAATCCTGCAGGTGTGCTTAGTTGTTTGTTATAAGAAGTATCTGTTTTTAAATAATCTGTTTCACTATAACTTTGGAAGATAAGTGAACCAGGAGCAAATTCCAATGGAATATTTTGTAAATTTTCAAAGTAATTTGTTGTAATAAATGAAGTAATATTATTTTTAAAATCATCACTTGAATAAGTTTTTTCAAATGCAGTTTTCATATCATCATTTGATGTTCCAAAAATATTTCCTAAGTTTTCGTCTTTTAAATCAAAATTTGAATTATCTAAAATACTATATTTTTCATTTGCTAAAAAATAATCAGTCTGAATTTTATTTTCCATCTCTTGAATTGCTTGAATTAAGTAATTATCAGATGTCAATGTAAAAATGTATTTTTGAGTTATTTCAAATTTTTGTGTTTCTCCAATTTTATCTTTATAATTAAAAACAAATTTTACATCTACTGAAGTATAAGAAATAAAGTTTGATGTTTCACCACCAAGAGCATCATTTGTATAGTCCATTGTAAGCGTATTTCAATCATAATCCAAAGTTGGACCAAGATCACTACCATCTAATAAAATTGAATATTTCTCTTTATCGATATTATTACTAAAATAAGATGTTAATTCAGAAGCTGCTAATGTATTTTCAATATCTGTTTTTAATGCACCTTTTTGTGGAGTAGTTAATATATCATATATATTAGTCTCAGCTCCAGGTTCTTTTGCTTTATCAACAATTTTTTTAATATCTTCTTCAATAAAAAATTGTTTAGATTCTGAACCTGTTGTTGATGCAAAAAAATTAGATTTTTTTGAATTTCAATAAGTATCTTTAAATGAAGTTAAATCACTTTCAAAATCCCTTAAAACGTCTTCATATACCACTTCTGGTTCTGGTTCTTTTTCATTTGGATCTGGAACAGTTTCATTTGAATTTGAATTATTCCCACATGCTATTACTGTTAATGATGTGCTTGCAACTAAACTTGTTGTTGCCAATAAATTTAATAATTTTTTCATATTATTTTCACCTTTACTAATCAGATAATACAAATAAATTTGAAATTTGTAAATCTATTTTAATTATATAACATTTTTTTACGTTATATAAAATATTTTTATATAACGTAAAAAACCTTAAAAATATTTTTAAGGTTTTTTATAATTATGTTTTAATATTTTGGTTAATAAAATTCTATTTATTTTCTTTATAACCAGGTTTTACTTTACTTTCTAGGACTTTATTTATTGATTTCATATTTATTGGTAATTTTAATAAATTGCTAAAAGGTAAGTTATTTTTAATTAAATATAGAAATATATAATTTAATTCTCTGTAATAATCAATTGCAATTGTAATAGAGTTTTCTTGCTCATCGAATTTAAAAGATTTAATTGACTTATTTTCTAAAAATTTTCTAAATTCGTCAACATCATATTTTTCAGTAGTAAATATCTTATATTTAGAATAAATATTTAAATCTGTTGTTGATCCATCAAATAATAATTTCCCATTTTCAATAACTAAGAAATTATCTATAATTTCACTAACTTCATCAATATTATGTGAAGTTGAAATTATTGTTTTACCTTCATTTTTATATTGAATTAATAAATTTTTAATTTTATTTCTTCAATATGAATCCAAGTTTGCACCAGGTTCATCAAGTATTAAAATTTCTGGTTCTTTTAAAAGGCCTAAAATTAGATTTACTCTATTTTTCATTCCTCATGAAAAATTACTAATTTTTTTATCTTTTGAATTTGTTAATTCAAAAAAATCAATTCAATATTTAATTTTCGCTTTTACTTCTTTTTTTCTAATTCCCATTATTAATGACATATTCATTAAATATTTATTTAAAGTAAGAGTTTGAAGAAAAAATCAATTTGAGTATAAAATCCAATATTTATATTTTGTTTATAACCACCTTGACTTTTAATGGATTTTTTATTTATTTTAATATCTTCTGAATACTTTTTATAACATCCTACAATAGAATTAATTAAAACTGACTTTCCACTACCACTAACACCAAGCAAAGCTGTAATTTCGCCTTTTCTTATTTTGAAAGAAAATTTACCAACTAAATTCTTTTTAAATTTTTTATTAAAATTTTTAACTTCAATTATATAATTTAATTCATTTTTTTTTATTATTAATTTTAATACACCCCCTTTAGCTTAAATCTTTTTTCTGAAATTTTATAATTTCAAAAATAAATATTATCATTGAAAAAATTATGAGTATAAAAACATAAATTAATGGATTAATATAATTATTGTAGGAATCTCCAATAATTTTGTTGCCATCATCAATTTTAAAAGAAAATTCTGTATAGCCAAGAAACATGTTTTTTTGTTCATCAAAAGCAATTTTAGAATCAGATGAAGATAAAAATCAGAAATCTTCATATGAAAAACCAGAGTATAGTGTATATGCAGATCACATACCACTATATAAGTTTATATATGAAAGTATATTTAAACTATTTCTTGAATTTATATATTTTCAAAGTCTCCTGAAGAAATAGAAACTGAGTTATTTATAGCATTTAAATAATTGCTAGTATATTTAATAAAATATTGTTCAAGTATTAGAGCTACTATCATTAATTCAAAATTCAAGTCGTTTCTTACTAAATTAGTTACACTATTATCTGTAAATGTAAAGTAATCACCATTATAACTTCCATCTAATCTATAATTATAAATTGATTTTAAATATTCTTTTTTAAAAGTAATTTCGGAATAATCTTTTGATGTATTTATCATTTTACTTTCATTATTTTCATTTATTAAAAATATATATTTATCAAATAAATCAGTTTTTTCTTTTTGAAAATCAAAAAATTCTTTTCTAATATAAAGTGCAAAATCATATAGATCTTGTAATATTTGCTTTTTAACTTCATTTAATTCATTTAAAATTTTTTGTTCAAGTTGCTCAATAGAAATAAATGTATTGTTAAGAGTTAATTCAACATCTACTTTATCGCCCTTTGATCATTTAACTGGAATATTTGAATTTATTGAGGTTAAAGTTCTAATTTCTAAGTTATTTGCTTTAATTACTTTTGAAGAAGTATTTATAGCACCCAATTCTTTTAAAACTGCATCAATTCTTTCGTTGTGAATAAATGAATTATCGGAAGAAAAATCATTTAAATAATATTGATTTTCAATAAAAATATCATTAATTCATTTTGAAATATTTTTATATTTCATTTTTTCCTCATTTACATATTTTTGCAAATAAAACGAATCATAAAGTTCAGGAAGTCTTATTTGAATTTCACTTCCATTTTTTTTAAAATTAATAGTTAATTTTTTTTCATTTGCTTGTTGAAAACTCATTGGTAAATTTGCAATAAAAGAAACAGATAATAATAAAGTACAAATTACTGTTGTAGTTTGTAAAGAAAAAACAAAAATTAAAAATATTATGAAATTTACTAAAAATATACTAGATAAAACACATAAATTAAAAAAGTCAATGTTATTTTAAAAAGAAGTTCATTAAATATAAAACTAGATGATAAAAAATTTAAAGAATTAATTAACAAGAATGTTATAACGAAATTTGAAATTGCTACAATTAACATTAATACTCAAATACTTATAAATAATTTTAATCTTGAGACTTGATTTGATAGTGCAATAAAAATGGTTTTATCTTTAATTTTATTATGAAAAAAGAATTGAACCATTCTTAGAATTAAAATAAATAATAAGCAAGATATATAAAATAAAACATAAAAATTAAAGTACTTAATAACAGAAGCTTGAGAGTTAGTAAAACTAGTAATAATTCCAAAAGCTAAAGAACTTAATATTAAATAGTAATAAAATCATAAAAGGAATTGAGTTGTGTAAAGGAAATTTATTTTTTATATTTTATATTTTTCTTTGAAAAATCAATTTTTCTTCTTGTTTTCAAAAAACATCTACTATTTTAAATTTTATTTTAATAAAATTAAATTCTATAGATATTACTTGACTTTCTATTTGCTCAAAACTTTGTTTTATTCTAATTCCTGTTGAATCTTGTTTTCAATAAACCGCTCTATTTTCATTTCAAAAAGAATCAACTTTATTTAAAATATTTCATGAAAATTTACTTTGTCTTTCATTATCTAATAATATTTCTTTAGGCTTTATTCATTCTTCTTTATTTAAAGACAATCACTTATTTATTTCAGCATTAGATAATTCAAAAAAAATATTATTTCATAAGTTTTCAGAGAAATCATTAGTTTTACCAGTAAAAATTGCTAATGGTGAGAATGTTTCATTCTTTTTTCTATCCACTATTCCAAAAACATCTTGAAATGATTTAATTCCTGTTATTGTATTATAATACACTGCTCCAAACAAATTAGACCTAACAGGATTTTCTCTACTATCCTCTGTTTCATCATTTGTAACTGCAATTGACGTATAAAAAGACAAATTATTTAGTGGGTGTTCATATAAAGAACCAATTTTAATTGAAAGATTATTTAATTTAACTTCACTAATTTTAATTGAATTTTATAAAAAATCTTTTGCAGCTTCAGATAAAAAAATATTTGAAGCTTCTTGTAATTCAATAACAAGTTTATTTAATTTTTCAGTATAAACTTCATAATTTTTTATATATATTGAATTTAATTCATTATATATAAATAAGTTAATTTGTGATGAATTAGTATTAAAAATCATTTTTGAGTCTTCTTAAGTGATTCTATTAAAAATAGAATCATATAATTTTTCAGACTCCATTTCAATTGGAACTTCATAAATAGAATCTTGATAAGTTTAAAATTCTTCTAATAAAATGAATTCTCCAAAAATATTACTCTCTTTAAAAATTAAAGGAATATTTTCAAAATTTTGGAAATATTTTTTTTTAATAAAATTAATTATGTTATTTTTAAATTCTTGATTTTCATAAACATTTCTAAAATTTATTTTTTTATCAAATATATCATCAGAATTTTTATCTAGTTCAATTCCAAAATTATCTTTATCCAGAAAACTATATTTTTGACCACTTAAAAAATAATTATATTTGATATTTTTTTCAAAATTCTTTATTGATTCCATAAATGATCCATCTGTTGTCAATGTAAAAACAAATTTTTGATTTAAGTCAAAAAATTTTTGCTCAAAATTATTATCATAATATTTAAAATGCAATATTGTATCAATTTTTACATAGGAAATAAACGATTCATTTTTTTCAAAATTTTTATTTGCTAATTGTTGAGTTGTATAATTAATTTCTAATGTGCTTCAATCAAAATCAAAACTCAAAAAATAATTTGAATTACTAATTAAAAGCGAATATTTTTCCTTATTTAATAAGGAATCAAATTTACTTTTTAATTCATCTTCCGAAAGTAACTTTTTGATATCTTGAATTAGCAAAGTTTTATCCGATTCACTTAAATTGTCAACAGGTTTATTATTATTTTGATTAACTAATTTTATTATATTTTCTTTTTCCAAAAAAGCAAACTCTTGCTCATTAAATTCAGTTAAAGCAAAAAAACTATCATTTTTTTCATTTCAAAATTTATTTTTAATTGTAGTAAGATCTTTTAAAAAATCTTCTACTAATTTTTGAAAATCAAATTGATTATTTTCATCTAAATCTTTTAAATCTGAATTACAAGCAATAACACTAATTGATGTGCTTGTCAATATAGTAAAACTTCCTAAAAAACATAACAATTTTTTCATGTTAATACTCCTTATAGAACGTTTAATATTTTTAATGAATAAGTATTAATTACTATACTTTAAAAAAAGGGTTAAAAAATATTGCTGTTTAAATTAAAGTTTAATTCTTAATTAGAATCAATAAAATTGAACTTCGATTTTTTCATATTTTTAAATATTATTTTATTTTTATTTAAAATAGATAATTCATTTTGAACTAATAATATTTTTTTAATTAATATTAGATAAATAGAGGTAACAATTTTTTTTATAAATAAGTTAATTCATTATAATATGAATGTTTTGGTATATTTAAAACATAACATTTTTATTGGTATGTAAGAAATTTGCAACTTCTAATCTTGTATATGAAAGTAAGTACTCTTTTTTTTAACTTTCATGTTATTTTCAAAATAGTCTAATTTTCTTTCATCTTTATACAAAAAGGATTGCACCATTTTAGTAATTGAGAACTAAATTTTAAATTTAAATCTTTTACTATATTTTTAACTTTTTGCCCTTTATATACTTTTTAATTGTTATTTTAATTACTTTTCCTCTATTTTTCTAAAAAAAACCTTTTACAAAACTTTAGTCTCTTTAAGGTTGTTTATTCTTATTTAAAAATTTATACTAACAAAATTAAATATTAACTCTTTTAATTATTGTTGTATTTTTTGTTATTAAATCATTATTATTAATTTCAAAATTAATATCTATAAAGTTAAGTGAAAAACCAATTGAAGGAAGTACAGGACCAGGAGGATCTTGTAATTCTAGAACTTCTAATCCTTTTTTTGATATCATGTAAATAACATTTTTATGTGCTTCTTCAGAAAGCCCTCCATTATATAAACCTCATTTAAATTTAGTTTGAAATCCTTCATTTAGTAATCTTTTTCTACTTTTGTTTAAACCTTCATATGTTAAAGATAAGTTTTCATTAAGTAATTCTGCAGTATTATTAGGTCATGGATCTTTAAACATATTTCAAAGATTTTCTAATTCATTTTCTGAGTTTGCTGACATACCTGTAAAACTAGCGATTGGTATTCCTTCGCTTTCATTACTATCAAGAATTCCAAAAATATTTTGATATGATTTAATTCCTGAAATTACGTTGTAATACATTGCTCCAAATAAATTAGATTTTGTAATATTTTCTCTATTTTCTGCAGTTTCATCATTTGTAACTGCAACGATGAAAAAAATGATAAATTATTAATTGGATTTTCATAAGCTGTTCCAATTTTTATTGAAAGATTTTTTAATTTTACTTCATAATATTTAATTGAATTATTTACAACTGCTTTTACTGAATCATCAAGTTTATCACCTGTCAAAGCTTCAAAATTAGTTATTTCACTTGCAAATTGTTTTTCATACTCATTATTAACGTTCATAAATGATGAACTAATCTCTTTATAAATTGGAGAATTAATATTTTTATTACTTTTCTCAAATATTAAAGCTTCATCATTTTCTGTAATTTTGTTAAAAATAGAATTAAATAATAATTCATCTTGATAATTTTCAAGAGCATTTTTCAATTTTTTCTCATTTTGAACTAATGTTTTTTGCAAAATAATTTCACTAAATGTGTTAGTGTTTTTAAATTTTAATGGTAAATTTGAAAAACTTGAAAAATATTTAGTCTACATAAACTCTAAAATTGATTCTCTAAATTCTTCACTTTCATAAATTTTTTTAAAATTTAAATCTTCTCCAAATATTGACTCTTAAGTTTCATTTAAATCAATTTGAAAGTCCTCTTTATCCAGAAAACTAAATTCACTTCCGGATAAAAAGAAACTTCTACTTACATTTTTTTCTAAATCTTTAATTGCGTCGATTAATGCTTGATTTGATGTAAGTATATAAACAAAATTTTGATTTATATCTAAATTTTTTTCCTCTTGATTTTCATCTTTATATTTAAACTGTAAATTTAAATCAACTTTTACATAAGAAATGAAGTTTTCTCCTGCTTTTTGATTTTCTAAATTATCATTAGAATAATTAATTTCTAATGTTGATCAATTTAAATCTATTCCTGAAAAAAAATTATTTCCATTAATTAAAATTCCATATTTTTCCTTATCAATTGATGAATTTATTTTTTCTTTCAACTCATCGATTTTAATTATTTTTTCAATATCAGTTTTTAATAGAAATTTATCATCTTCGTTAATACTTGTAACGGGTTGGTTTTGATTTTTATCAACTAAAGTTGTTATTTTTCTTTTGTTAAGAAATAAAATATTTCTTCATTAAATTCAACTAATGAAAAGAAATTATCTGTTTTTTCTCTTCAATACTCATCTTTAATTGTAGTAAGATCTTTTTTAAAATCGTTAATTAATTCTTGAAAACCAGATTCTGGTTTTTCTGGTTCTGGGTTACTCAGGTCATTATCTCCACAAGCAATAACTGTTACACTAGTACTTGTTATTAAAGTAGCACTAGCCAATAAAGTTAATAATTTTTCATCTAATTTCTCTCCTATAATTAGTTAGTATTATATAGTTTTAAATAATAAGTAAATTTATTATACTTTAAAAAAAATATTTTCTAATAATTTAAAAATATTTTTTACTTTTTATAAAATTATTTATTTTTTTTATTTCTTTTCTTATTTTCAAAAGGGATTAAACCTCTAGATTTTGCCATTGCAAAATTCAAATCATTATATTTATTTTCTTGTTCTATTGCTTCATCTCAAATTGGATTAATAACTTCTTTTGATAAATTTACCTCTTTTTGCTCTTGTGCAATGGTTTCAGGATTTGCACCTTGTTCAATTTTCATTGCTTGTTCAATTGTCAAATATGGATCCTCTGGACGAATTCCTGTTTGAACCAATGATGCAAGTTGCATTCTAATTTGAGAACTTGACAATTTTTTATCTTTAAAGTCAATTTGTCATTGTACTGGTAAGTTTTTTTCAAATTTATATGGTTCTTTTATAATTAAATAAAGAATATTGACAAACTTTTCAAAACCATCTTCACCTTTTCAAAAGTTTGTTTCTTCTTTTATAATTAAATCGCCATTTATTAAATCATATTTGGAAAAATGCATTTCAAAAATTTTTGAAGACCAATCACCTTCTGGAATTAGATAAAAATTTGTAAATAATGAACAATTAAAAATATGTGTTTCGAATTCATAAACTGATAAATTAAATCTATCTACTGTTGTTGTATCAATTGAAACTGTAAAGTTTTGAACATTTACAACTTTACTTAATCATTGAAAAACAGACTGAACATATTTTAAAATAAATTTTAACTTTTGACTTGAAAAAATCATTGTTTTTCATCTAGTAAAATTAAAATCATATTCTGATTCTTTTCTATTTGAAGCAATATTAAAATCTAAATTAGCTTCAACAAATTCTAAAATAGATAGATTGACCATCTCTTTTTTCATAAAAACCCCCAAATATATTAATTATTATATCATACTTAAAATTAAAATAATATTTGCCTTAAACAATGGGTGTAAAATAATTGTAAATTAATTAAAATCATCTCCAGAAGTTGTTGCTCTTGATACTTTTATGACTCCTGGTATTTCACTTAAATTTTTTAAAACATAATTTAATTGTTCTGAATTTGTTATACTAACTATTATACTTCCCTTACCACTATAATCTTCTTCATTTGAAATTAATTTTGTTTCTACAATATTTATTCTTTGTGAAGCAAAAACAGTTACAATATCTAAAAATAATCCTGGTCTATCATATGTTGTTATTCTTAATTTTGTATTATAAGTTTTATTTTTAATTTTTTTGACAATTCATTCTGTTTTTAATAAGTTTTTAACTTTTCTAATATTTAATATATTTGAACATTCACTTCTATGAACTTGAATACCTTTAGTTTTTGACATAAAACTAGTTACTGGCTCAGTTGGAATTGGAAAACAACATTGTGCTAATGTACAATTAACTTTATCTATACCATTTATTTTTAAATCATCTCTTCCTTTTACTGATTTATATTTTCTAGTTTTCATATCATTGATAACTTCAATATCTTTTAATTCTTCTTTTGAAACATAAACAACATCAACAGCCTCAGGAATTGAAAAATCTCCATTTCCTACTGATAATAAAAATTCATCAACATTTTTATAATCTAAAACTTTTAACTTTAATTGAATTTCATCAATTGATTTTACTTGTCACTTAAGATTATTTGCAATTATATATCTATCAATTTCTCTTTTTGTATTTCGTATAATTTTTTGATTTGTAATTTTTTCCTTTTCAAGTTCTTTTTTTCTTACTTCAGATAAGTATTGCTCAATCGCTTTTTTTGCAACACTAGTTCTTGCAAATCTTAATCATTTTTCATTTGGTACTGCTTCTTTTGAAGTTTGAACCTCAACCATTTCTCCTGAATTTAAAGTTGTATTATATGGTGAGAAAACTCCATTTATTTTTGCACCAATTGTTTTATTCCCAACTTCTGTATGAATTTTATATGCAAAATCTATAACAGTAGAACCAAATGGAAGTGTTACAACATTTCCATCAGGAGTTAATATATATATTAATGGTGCAAGATAATCTGATTTAAAAGTTTCTTCTACTTCATTTTCAAAATCCAAAAGTTGATTTTCTTCATATTCAACTTCTACACCTTCTGATGCTAATTTTTCAAGATTCATTAACCTTGTGAACATATCTACTTTTTCATCAATTTCTTTTTGTTTTTCTGCAATATCAACATTATGCTCACCTTCTTTATATTTTCAATGAGCAGCAGCACCATGTTCAGCAACATCATCCATTTCTTTTGTTCTAATTTGTACTTCAAAAATTACACCATCCTTATTTGCAAGTGTTGTGTGTAAAGATTGATATAAATTATTTTTTGGAGTTGCAATATAATCTTTAAACCTTCCAGAAAGCGGTGTATACATCTGGTGAATTCATCCCAAAACACGATAACAATCCTCTACTCTGGAAGTAATTATTCTTATTGCTAAGATATCATTTATATCTGTAAATGATTTTCCAAATTGTGATATTTTTCTGTAAATTGAATAAATAGTTTTACATCTACCAAAAACTGATGTACTATTTGCTAATCCTTCATTTTTCAGTCTTTTATTAATATCTTCAATCATGTCATAAATTATTTCATTTCTTGATTCTTTATCTTCTTCTAATAAATTTTTAATTTTTTGATACTCTGTTGGATCTAAAAATTCAAAACTATAATCCTCTAAGATATTTTTTGCAGATTTCATACCAATTCTATGAGCAATTGTTGAATAAATTTCTAATGTTTCTTTTGCAATTATTTTTTGTTTTTCAAGAGTCATAAAACCTAAAGTTAATAAATTATGCATTCTATCTGCAATTTTAACAATAATTACTCTAATATCACGAATCATTGATAAAAATAACTTTCTTAAATAATTTGCTTTCATTTGTTCTCGGTTTTCTTTAGTGAAATAACTTACTTTTGTAACTGCTTCAACAATATCGGCAACTTCATTTCCTCAAAGTTCATCAATTTCTGAAAATGTTACTGGTGAATCTTCAATTACATCATGCAAAAGACCTGCAATAATTGTTTTTGGCCCCATTCTTCATTGTGCTAAATAATATGCTGTTGAAAGTGGGTGAATAATAAATGGATCTCCACTTTTCCTTTTTTGATTTCTGTGTTTATCTTCAGCATAATAATAAGCTCTTTTAACTTCTTCAATAATTTTTTTATTTTTAATATATTTTTTCATTTCATTTATAAGAACTTCAACATCACGACATTCAACAAAAAGAAAATCATTTTTTTCCTGATTATGCATAAAAAATCCTCCTTTTATTTAAGAAAATAGTTAATACTATTATATAACATTATCATTTTAAAAAAATAAAAACATCTATTATAAATAATTATAAGTAATTTTTGTTTTTACTTATAAATTAATTTTTATAATAGATGCTTAATTTAATTCTTATATTAGTATGTAACTAAGCTACTTGGATCATATTTTGCAAATAACTCACTGTCATGTAGAAAAGAAAGGTCTGCTACGAAAACAATTCCATTAATATTTGCCTTTGAATCTTCAACTAATTTAACAATAGCTTTCATTGTTCCCCCAGTTGCCAATACATCATCAACAATAACAACTTGATCATTTTCTTTTAAATCACCAATATGCATTTGTATATGTCCTTTTCCATATTCAAGTTCATATTCAACATCATAAACTTCTCTTGGTAATTTCCCAGGCTTTCTTACCAAAACAAATCTACAATTTGCAGCATAAGCAACTGCACTTGCAAATAAGAAACCTCTTGCTTCGGGTGCAACAATAACTTGTGCTTTTTTGGTTTTTACATATTCGACTAATTTATTAACAGCATATTTAAATGCATTTTTATCATTTAAAAGTGGTGTTATATCTTTAAATACAACCCCACTAATAGGAAAGTCCTTTACATCTCAAATAAATTTTTTTAAATCCATATAGTTACCTCAATAATTTTAATCATTTATTCCTTCAATGATTTGTTCTTCATTTGTTACTTTTAAACTATTTATAAAACGTTTTCTTGCTAAATGATTTCTAATTCTGATTTGTTCAAAAACAATTCAAATTGGTAATGCTACAAATAAAATTACTAAGTTTGCAATTAAAACTCCAACTGCTGTTGTAATACCAAAAGAAATAATTGGTGCAATAGCAAATGAAATTAATAATGCAATACTTATATAAAAGACTGATAATAAAATTGATCTTTTAACTCCAAATCTAAAAGTTTCTACTAAAACTTCAGATAGATAGTTATTTTCTTTTGATACTCTATTAATTTTTATTTTATTTTCTTTTTTAATATTTTTATACTCTAATTTCTTTTGATGTCTTAATTCTCTAAAATCAAGAATTTTTTTTCTTTTTTCTGCAAGATCAAAATCATTTGATTTAAATAATAATTTTAAATCTGATCTTGCAAAAAATAATTCATCCTTAATTCTTTTTTTAGCTAATTTAATATCATTTAATATTTCAATTTCTTTTTTAAAGAAATTAATTAATGATTTTTCATTTCTTGAAGAAATAAAACTTCTTGCTTTTCCAAAAATTACAAATGCAGAGACTGAAGCAAATACAATTGTTGCAACAATTCCAATAATTGCAGAATTTCCTAATGGAATTTGTAATGTAATTATGATTGCTGCTGTTATTGTTGGTGCCAAAACGATTGCAACAACCATTGCAATATAGTATGTTCATTTAAATCTAATTAAAATATAAATAATTAAAGCAAGAATAATTGCCAATAATGAATATCCAATTTCAATTAGTGCTCATTGCATTGTTGCTGGTCTAATTCTTTTTGAAATAAAACCATTAACAGAAGTTATTTCTGTATCTTTACTTACACCAAAGGTTGTAAAATATCTTTTTACAAATGCTGATTGATTATTATCAGTTGTATAAACTGTTAATGTAATTCAATTTGCAATATTTGATGATTGATTTGCAGAAGAACTAAAATTATAGTTTTCTCCAAATGAAACAGAAAATTTATGTTTTTGATATGATTTAACATTTGAAGCTGTTGCAAAATAGTTTAAATATATATCATTTGAAAATGATAAATCAATAAATTTATAAACAGATTCAGTTCTTTTTAAAGTTTTATCTGTATCACTTGTACCAATTGGCAAATTATTTACTTCATCAATTAATACATTTGCATAGTCATAAAGAGGTTTTAAATCAGGGTTTTGATTTATTGCATCTTCATCCTCTGCAAATGTATCCATTTCATTATAAAAATTATCTACAGTTTCCCCTCAAAAAGTATAATCTGTACGTCCACCAAAAGTATAATCAAAGTTCATACCAAATATAAATGAAATCCCAACTGATAATAAAATCATAATTATTCCAAATATTGAAATAGTTTTTAAACCATGATAAATATTTTTTTCAACTGTTTTCACTTTTACTTTTTCTTGTTTTGAAGTAACAATTATGCTTTCAGCTTCTATTATTTCTTGTGTTTGATCAGTTAATAAATAATTTATTTCATTAATTCTAAAATTTAATTTTTGAATTTTATTTGCATTTTTTTCTGAATCTAATATTGAAATTTTTTTATTAAGTTTCTCAATTTTTAAAGTAAGTTTTTGTTGAATCTTATTATTTTTTAGTTCAAGTTTTTTTAACTTTTTATCTTTAATAATTTCTAATTTATTATTTAAAGATAAAAGTTTTTCTTCTAAAGGTTTAACTTTATTATTTAAATCTTTACTATTTAATTTTTGAATTTTATTTTTTATTTTACTAATTTTATAAGTTAATAAAAAATTTCCTTCTTTTGAAAAACTTGTATCCAAAGCAAATAATTTTATATTTTTTGTAAAAAACTTAGCATTAACAATAATTTTAAATGCTATCATTCCAATAATCATTGAAAAAGCAAGTGTAAATAAAGAACCCATTGATAAAACAATTGCCATTGAACGAATTGCATTTGAAGATAATCAAAACATGCAAATACCAGGAATTATTAATGAGACAACAAGATCTAAAACTAGACCTAAATTTTCCTTAATAGAAATATTAAAACTTGTTTTTAAGCCACGTTGTTTATCAAAAACACTTTGTTTCATATTTTCAAAAATTAGTGAAAAAATTTCTACATTTAAAGCAATTATTATAAACATTGAAATTATAGTTTCTGGACCAATTGTTAAACCAAATCAAACTGTTGATAACAAAGTTAAACCTATAATTGCTAATGTTATAACCATTGAAAATAATCCTAATAATCTATAGAAGAATATCATATAAATCATTATGCATATTGTTACAATTGCCATAAAGATTATTCCAATCATTAACATTACATTTGTAACCTGACCACTTAAAGTCGCAATGCTATTAACTGTAAATACAAAACCTTTTCCTGATGCATTAAATAGTGAAGCACCAACTTGAGCTTTAGTATAAGTTTCAACTTTTGTTACTAAACTATTGTCTTTAATATAACCAGCTGAAGTTTGAGATTCAGTTTCTGAAACACTCCCACTAAATAAAAAGTAATTACTTCTTAAGTGATCAATAAAAGTTGATTCAATAGAACCTTGACTTTTATCTGAAAAGAATTTAATCATTTCTGGATTTAAACTATTAAATAGTTTATCTACTCTTACAGAAGGTTGAGTACTTGAACTACTGCTTTCTTTATAAAGTTCTACATTTGATGAATATTTTCCATTTTCATCTGTAAAGTCCTCTGTTACAGCATTTGAATCATAAACATATTTTGATGTTTCTGACATATAAGTAAATGAGTTAGCAATTTCTTTAAAACCATCTGCAGTTGCAATCTTTGCATCACTTCTTGGAGCAATTAAAGAACCATATTGCGGTATTTCAATACCACTTCCTTGTGTTCTTACTATTCATCTTCCATAAAATAAGTCATATAAAGCATCTTTAACTACTTGATCTGTTGAACTTCTATAAATATTTTTAAAATATTCTAGAACATTTGCATAAAAATCTTCAATTTTTTGGTCAAAATCATCACCAGAAACTATATTATAATAGTTTCTAATATCATTATAAAATCCATCAGCATCTAACAAAATAGTTAAATCTAGACTTCCACTTCCTTGTTGTTCTTCAGTTTGTCCAGCTGTTAATAATGATTTAAATGTATCTCCATTTAAGTCATAATTAATTGCAGGAACTTTCTGATTTGAACCTGTTACTGCTGAAGAAACAGCAGAAGAAAAGTAATCATTAATTCCTTTTCTTGTAATTGAAGAACCTTCTCCTGTTATTTGCAAATCTTTAAATGGAGTATCAGTTGAACCACCACTTAAAAGAACTATTCCACCATTTCTTTGAATTTGATTTTTAAAAATAGTTTCATTTTCATATGCATCAACGGGTGATAAAACTTTTAAATAGTTTTTCCCCGCTGTTTCAATTATTATTTGATTATTTCCCATTGGATTTAATCTATTATTTAAAGCTTTTGCTCCCTCTTCAGAATCTCCATTTGGTTGACCATTAGTGGTTGCTTCTGAATTTAAATTGTCAACTGCAACTAATGCAGAATAATAACCTTTAAAATCTGAACCTAATTTATAACCATCAGCAAAACTTCATGATGAGAATACTATTCCAATAACAAGTGATATAAATATTGTAAAAATTCCAAAAAATCTAAAAAAAGATATTTTTTTCTTTTTTGTTTTAATTTCTTGATTGTTAGACATTGAATCACTTATCCTTCTAAGATACTTTTTAAATCATTTATCACTGTGTCATTTTTTTGGGTAATTTCTACTAAATTCATATATTCAAATAATTTATTTATTTTTATATTCATTATATAAAATGATATATCATTGAGATCCTTTACAGAATTTTTCTTTAAGATTACATCCATTAAATAACCATATAAATCATTAAAGGAGATATTCTTGATTTCTCTTTTAACTTCTAAAAGTTTTAAATCAAGCATTTTATAAATTATTTTTTCTAGAGAATTTTTATTCATTAAATCACCACTACTCAATTAATTATAAACAAAAAATTATAATAAAAACACTTTTTTTATTATAAATTCAATAAAATAACTATTTTTTAACTAATTTTTCAGTAATTATTCATTACTTTTTGAAGGTGTTTTTATTTTTCTTTTAATTTTTTTCGTTAGTTTTTCATTTTCTTTATTAAATCTAACAATAGCAATTTGTCTTATTTTCTCAAGTTCCATTTCATCAGATGAAATTTTGTCATGAATTATATCTCTATCATCATTCTTTTTAATTTCATAATTAAATAAACCTTTTACACTTTTTGTTTTTATTATATTTATTTTGGCTTGAGGATCTGCTAAAAATAGTTGCTTCTCTAATTTATCTCAATCCATTACAGACATTGCAACCATTATAAGACTTCTATGTAAATAGTTGCCATTTACTCTATTTGTTCCATCTCAAGTTAAAATATCATTTTGAAAACCATTTTCTAATAAAAGAGAATTAACTTCTTTTGGATGATTTGTTGTAATTAAGTAAGTTCTAACTTTATATTTTGGGTAGAAAAAGTTTGTTGCAACAGAAGAACAAAGTACAAGAACAATTGAGGCAAATAATGAAGGTCCAAATAAAAACATAAATTTCATTTTAACAATAATATTTAAACTTAAATCATCCCCATATCCTCTTTGAGATACAAATTGAACTAAAAATTCATATTGTTCTTTTGATAAATTATTTCAATCTGTTTGATCTTTAAATCACAAAGCTCAATTTCCATCATATTTTGCATCATTAGCTGCAAAATCTCACATTGATTGTACAATTGATTTACCATCACTTAAAAAGTGTTTATATGCATTATCTACTCCTAGATTATTTAGAACATTTATCTTTATATCACTGTTAATTAGTCCTGCAGGTAAAATTATTGTATTTAAAGTTATAACTGTTGCCAAAATTATTAAATTTACATTTCTATTAATTGAACCAATTGGTTTATTTTTTATTTTTGAATAGTAGATTGTCATAAAATCAAGTCCACCTGTTGATGAACCAATTTTATAAACTAATGAATATGAAGAACCTAAAAGCAATCCACCAAGTGAACCAAAAATAAATAATCAAATAGATATATTTCAAGAATTAGGCATTTGTTGAAGAAGTTTATAGTTAATAATTATATGAAAATCAGTTGGATTTATTACTGGTAGATTTTGAATAATTTGGTCAAAACCAATTTGAAGAATAATAAATAATAAAGTAATAAAAGTAAATTTTTTACCCAGTTTTATGTAACCAAAAATAATTAATGGAACATTTAAAGCAAAATAATAAATAAAGTAAAAAGAACTTTGCAATTGACTATCGTCAGGAAAAGTTAAAATAGCAAAAAATCTTGCAAGTGCCCCCAAACCTGCAGGAAATAATCCCGATCTTCCAGTTGTTGTAATAAAATAGTCAAAAGCGATAGTAATAAAAAGTGCTGCTAATGCGACATTTCTTAATTCTTTTAGAAATTTAGTTTTAAAATATTCTTGAACTAGTAATGTTTGTTCTCTTTTTGAAAGTAATTTATTTTCAATTGTATTTAAATATTCTGTATGATTTCTTGAAAGTTCTTTTGCTTTTTTCTTAATTGCTTTTTTTTCATCAGATGAATAAAATTCATCATTATATTCTTCAACAGCTTCTAAAGTAGTTTCTAATTCATCTGCTAATTGTTTGTTAACCAAATCTTTTGTTTCCATTTAAAATCTCTCTTTTTTTATCAATAGAATTATAATATTATAATTAATTCAAAAAAAAGATATTTTTTGAAAAAAATATCTTAAATCTTAAAAAATACTACTTTTTTTTATAAATAATTTCATTAACATCATTTGTTTTTCTTTTTTGTTTTTGTCTTTCCAGGATTAATTCTCTCAAAACATCTGAATCATATGCTGATTTACCTTCTTTTTTTGCTTTTAAAAGAACTTCATCTTCTCTACTTGAATCATAATCTTTTCATTTACCAGTATTTATTTCTTTACCCTTTTGTTTTGCCAAACTTATAATTGCTTTTAAATCAGTTTGTTTAGAATTTTTTTGAATTGAATTTACTTTTTCAATTGAATTACTTTTAATTGGGTTTTCTTTAATATTTTTTTTGAATTTCTGTTTATCTTCTTCTAATTGAAATGAATTATTTTCTAAATCCATTGTTGATAGTTCTAGTAATTCTTGAAAAGCAAGTTCTATACTTTTTTCAATTTCATCTCTGGTAAGTTTTCTCTTGGTCATAGAATCACCTCTATATATAAATAGTATAAAATAATTTCCTTAAAAAATCATTAAAATACTAATTGATATTATAAAATGATTGACTAAGATTTTTTTATAAACTTATCTTTAATAATTGGCAAAATTTTTTTCATTGCAACATATTTATGAACACCTTTTGAAGGATGAACATCATCTACAAAAAAGTAATTTTCTATATTTTCGTCTCCGTTTTCAGAATTATACGCCATTGTCATTGTTCCATTAATATCAATTGATTTACCTTTTAATTCTTCTGAAATTTTAGAAACTTCTTGTAAAAATTCAGTTAAGTCATTAACATCAAATGAATTAATTTCAAATTTATAATCTTGTCCATTTTGTTTTTTATCTGGTGTTGTTAGTAATAGCTGTTTTTCCTTTGAATATCCTTTATCCAAAATTAATTTATTACTATTTTCAGAAGTATTTAAATCTGAATCTTTATACTCTCTTTTTACATTTTCAAAATCTTTATATAAATCATAATATTGAACATTTTCTGGATAGAATTTCATAACAAGATTAATAACTTTTATTAAATTTGTATTAAATTTTTCTCCAATTTCTTTTATTTTATTTATTTGCTCTTCAGAATATGAGTTGTAAAGAGGAATTGTATCTAGTGTTGGGGGTGTCATAAATAAAACATTTTTTACTCCATTATTTAATAAGCTAAAAAATGAATATGTAATTGCATCCATAACATCTTGAATTGACTTATCGATATCTTTATCATCTGTCATTTCATTTATTGCAAATAAATCATTTGGACCGATTTGAAATAATGTAAAATCATTTGCACCAATTTTGTGTTGTTCAATTAGTGCCTTTGTTTGTTCAACAATTATAAAATTATTAAATAAAAGTTTTGAAGTTGGTGAATCAAATTTTGCAGCCGTTGCTCCTCCAACTGCATAATTATTTCCATAATCAGTTTTTATATCTAAATCTATTTTTTTATAATAATTACTTGCTTCTAGATTATCAAAATGTAATTCCTTAGCAATTACATAACCTGCTGGTTCACCATTTGTAAATGGATTTCTTCTTTTTTCATTTTCATCAAATCCATAACCACCTTTAAATTTTAAATTAAATTCTTTAATTTTATTTGAAGATTGCTTAGTTTTTCCTGTTTCTCCAAGATAATCACTAAAAAATGTAGTTAAACCATCCATGTCACTTAAACTATCACCAATTATATAATAATTTGTAAAACCTTCATGTTCTTCTGAATTAACTCCATCATTATATGCATATTTCGTATCTATATCTTTTCCTATGTTTAAATAATCTATATTACTTTTTGAATTTTCTGAGTTTAATGGATTTGTACAGGCAATTATTTGACTTGTTGAAGTAATTACTAATGTACTTGACATTAAAAACGATAGTATTCTTTTCATTTTAACTCCTTATATTTTAAAAATTGTCTAAAATATTTTAGACAACTATAAATTAATTTTAAATTAAGGAATATAAAAATGATTTTATAATATAAAATGATTTTTATATTATAAAATCATTAATAAAAAAATCACCTTGAAATATTGATCAACGTGATTTTCATTTATTTGTTTTACTATTTTAATTCATTTTTCAAACGAATAGTTACTTTGAATGAACCAACTTTTAATGGGTCATAATCATTTCTTGTAATATCTACAACTGTATAAGTTTTTTGTTCTTTTGCTGAATATCCACCAAAAACAATTGGAGTATTTGCTTTTGATTTTGTTTGAATAAATACAGGTAATTTTGAAGCTCCAATTGCAGGAATTTTAATATACACTATTATTTTTTCAAATGGTGAATCAACCTCTGCTAATTGTTCATTTAAGAATTTTGTAAATTCATTTGCAACTAATTTTGAACCATATTTTGGTTCTTCTACAAATTCATGTGTTGAATTATTTGTAATATAGAATGAAATTGCAGCATCAACTGTTACTAATAAGTGTTTTTTAGCAACTGTTGCACCATCATAAGTATATGATGATTTATCTTGTGAGCGATCTGAAATTGCTTTTGAAATTGCTTTTGCAACATCTTCAATTGAATTAATTTTATGTGATCTAGTATCATATTTTGCTGATTTATTTCATAACAGTTCATCATCATTTACATGAACATTTTGTAAGAACATTAATTTACGTAATCATTTTTTTGGTGCATTTTTTCATTCATCTTCACCTAAAATGATTTTACTTGGTCCTTCATCTTCAATTTTTGTTTTCATAACTTCAACAATATCAACTGCTTCTGGAGTTGCTGCTTTACTATCAACCAACATCAATGAAGGTCCGAATCCTGAAAGTAATGAAGAAACATTTTTTTTGAAACGTTTTGTTCAAGCATCATGTTCCATTTCAAATAATTCATTAATAACATCTAATTCATCAATAGTGCTTTTTGAAAAATCAATAAATAATTTTGATGATAATAGATTAAATAATCTTGCTACTAAATATTTTAATGTATTTGTTGTTTCATAAATTTTAAATTTATGTAACGGATCATTATCTCATGGAGATAATGCATTATTATACATAATTTTCATTGCTACAAAGTTAACACTTGATTTTTTAGCAACTTGAGCTAGTGCTCCAGCTTCTGAATCAATAACATCAATTGTTTGTCCATATTTATCAACCATTTCTTTAAATTGTTTTGAGTTGTAAATTAACATATCAGCTGTACCAATAATTCCATCTGAAACTCCTAATTTAAAGTTTTTAACTTGTGTTTCAAGTTCTGTATTAAAAGCAAATGCTTCTGGTTCATGAACGATTTGTCCATATTTAATATCTTTAAATACTGTTAGGTCTGCATCTCTGTATATAAATTTTGTAGCCATAACTGTATCTGTTGTGTCGAATTTATCATTTGTTGATAAAGCTAAGTCAACGTTTAGAACTGTTTCTAAAGTTGGGTATTCTTCCATTAAGTAAGTAATTGCCATGGCTGCATTCGCTTTACCATATCCAATAGTTGCAATTACAAAAAATTTTCCTCTGTACTTAACATGTTGAATTACCATATTTCTTCATCAATATTTTCTTACAGTTTTAATTCCTTCACGATCTCTAACTGTAAAATAAGCTGTTGAAATAATACCAATCATTTTTTAGGTCACCTCTTATATTTTCTTTTCTACCTCAATTTATGCTTTATTAGCATAGATAAAGATTATTTTAATTATACTAAAAAACTATACAAAACACTATTTTTTTAAGTCAAAAAATAAGAAAATTTTTAATTGAAAATATTTTCTTTTAAATTTTATAAATTATTTTTAACTTTATTTTACTACTTGTTATTATAGAATACTTTGTTTAGTTTAAATCTAGGAGAAAATTAATATGACAGAAAAAATTTTATTGCCAAAAAAAATTAAAAAGTGAATACTTTTTTTAAAAAATGGTTTATCTAAATTAGAGATTGAAGATAGAGATGATATTTTACTAAGTTATACAGAACAATTTAGTGAAGAAGTAAGTGAAGGAAAAAGTCCAGAATCAATTTTAATTAATTTAAGACCAATTCCAATAATTGTTAAAGAAATTTATGAAGAATTCAATATAGAAGATTCTTCAAAAAGAAAGGAAAAAATTAAGAAAAATATTATGAAAGTAGAAATAACTGATAATGAAAATAATCAAGAAAAGTCTAGATGAAGTTTTTCAAAAATTTTTGCAGCAATCTTGAGTTTTATGATTAGTTTAGTTAGCTGAACACTAACAATTGCATTTGCAATAACTGCAATTATTACACCAATTTCATTAATAGTTGCAGTAGCAATGTCTTATATAAACTACGACCCATATTTTGGAACCAGTATCTCATTACTTCTAATTGCAATTGTTCCTTTTGCAACTGTATTAGTTTTTTTCTTAACAACTATTTTATATAAATCAAGTTTAAAATTATCAAATTTTTTTAAAATTAGAAAAAACCAAAAACAATTTTCTATAAAATTTGAATAATTTAAATAATTGTTTCAGAAGTTGTTATGGCAATTATTTTAGAGTTTACAATGGGGTTTGCATATAAAAATGGATACATTGATTATATAGTTCATAATAGATACAAAAAATCTCAAGAATTAATAAATTTTAATAATCAAGAAGAATTTATTGAAAAAATAAACTTAGATAATAATTTTATTGATGAAAATAAAATTAACAAAGAAAAATTAATGCACTATTTTCAAGAAATAAATCAAACATCTTGATTTAAGCAAAATTCTAATGAATGAAGAGATTTTGATTTTATTGATCAAAACGATGAAAATCAAAATACTTTTAATTTTAATATAAAAAGAAATTATAATTTACAAGAAAAATATATTATTAATGGAAAAATTATTTTTAATGTTACTCAAGAAGAAAATAAAATAAAAAATATTTCTATAGTAATCCCTAATTTAGAATGATATAACTCAATAATGAATTGAAAACCTGAACAATTGCAATTCAGTTTCAATTTTAATTAATTTGGATATTCAGTTAAAAAAAGGGATTTTAGAAATGATAGTATTATATTTTTTAAATAAAAAAGATTATTATACATATGAATTAAATAAAGCAATTAGCGAATTTGTTCAAATCAATGAGTCAACAGCTTATGCAATTTTCAAAAAGTTAATTAAATAATAAATTTTGTGATTATTATTTAATTAACTCTGAACAAGGACCAGCAAGAAAATATTATAAAATAACACTTTTAGGAAAAAGAGAACTTACAAGAATGATATCTATTTGAGAAAGTTTTATTAGTCGAATTAATAAACTTCTAGAAAAATAATAAAAGCAGTTTGTATATAAAATATAAACTACTTTTTATTCTGTTGTTAGAATTTCTAAAATTAAAGTAAAAGAATTAATTACAATACCACTAATTAATTTACCTTGATGTCTTAGAAAATTTGAGTCCACACTGCTTACCATAATATTAAATTCTCTATTTTCAATCATTCCTAAAAAATCTGTAACTGTAATTAAACCTTCTTGAAGATGCTTTGATAAAAAAAATGGATCAATTTGAGATAAAACCCCATATTCAATTCTTTCCAAATAACCATAACCTGAAATTTTTGCATCAATTAATTTATATTCACGTATGATATTACTAATTTGATTAATAACCTCTTCACCTGTTTCAAAATATACTATTAATAAATTTGATTTTTCATTTACTATCATGCTTACCTCATCTATTTTTATTGGTTTTGTTTTTCCAATTTCCTTAATTGTTGTTTTTTCTTTTCAAGTTTTTTTGATTTTGGATCATCTTTGTGTACTTCACGCATTCTTTTTTTATCTCTAATTGTATTAATTTCTGCCAATTGTTCATCTCTATAAGCAAGTTCTTCTTCTTTTAACTCTCTTAAATCTCTTAATGTTTCATTAAGAGATTTAACAATTTGAGTTGTTGCATATGGATCGTTTGGATCATAATACATGACATTATCAAAAATATCTTGTGTTTCAACATTTGGCATTGTTCCAATAACAAGTGAATGAAATCTATTATAATTATCTTTTAAATCAGCAATTTTTACTCTAATTGAATTTGAAACTGAGTCCATCATAAAATCAGAAATCATTAATAAATCAGCTCTTTTAAAATCCTGTGAATGCATTTTTTCAATTACCTTTTGAAAAGCAGGTCTTGCATTTGTTTTACCATAAAATGATTTTGCAAGAAAATCTAACATTTTTTGGACATTAACAGTTCTTGCATTAATTATAAATTCATCAACATGTTCGTTTGCAAAATTAATAAAAACTAAGTCACGTTCTTCTTTTAAAGCTACTTTTGCAACAGCAATTGAAAGCGCTTTTGCAATATATTCTCCAGCACCTTCCATTGAAGTTGAAGTGTCAATGCAAATTATAAATTTTCCTTGTTCAAGTGGTATTGGTGCTTCATATTCAACTTCTTCAATTTCATGTTCAATTATTTGTTCATTTGATTCAAATAAAAATGTTTGTAGTTGAGATTCAATATATTTTTTATAAAAAATTACTTCCAATTCTTCATCAAATAGATTTGCAAATTCCATTAGTAATAATCTTTCTAAATCTTTAGATACAGTTAAACCAACAATTTCTTCTGGGTTATATGGTAATTTTACTTCAGTTGGGTAAGTAACAATTTGTTCTGTAATATTAACTTCCATTAAATCATCTTCACCATTTAATCTACCAAGCAACTCTGCAATTCTTAAAATTGAGGGATCTTTATATAGAAATTCTGCAAATCTTGCAATTGATTCAATATTTTGATTTTTAAGTTCATCTTCAACATTTGCAATTTTACCAAAAACATCATAAATTGTTTTATATATTTTTGCATATTTACCATAATTTTTTATTATAGAATAAATTTCAACCAAATAGTTATATCTCAAATCTTCTACTGCTTTCATTCTAAAATCAACTATTCTTTTTGTTAACATAAATGTTCAAGTTCTAAAAAATTCTGTATACCATTCTCTACCTTTTAACTCAAAATAACCATTATCAATTTTCCATTTCATTGTGTCAATATATGTTGAAAATGGTGAATCAAACTCAATAAGTTTTGATTGAATTAAATTTAAATTTTGAGAAAATGAAACTTCATCAAATTTTTCTGAAATATAATTATAATAAACAATTTCTTTTCTAATTGGTTCAGGAATTTTAACTTGCTTAATTATTGACAAATTTGATGCACTATAAAAATTATTTATTTTATCATCTAATTGTTCTGCAGCATATTCATGATTTTTTTTGAATAAAAGAAAATCACTATTATGAAAGTCTTTTTTTCTTAATTTTTCAATTTCATTTTTGATCTCATTTACAGGTTTTTGTAGATCAAATTCCATAATAGCCCTTCTCCCTTTTTTTATTAAACTTTCATATTAATATCTAAATCTTCAAATTCTTGAACTTCATTTTCTGCTAGTGAAGAATCACTTAATTTATTTTTTGGTTTTGTATCAAATGCTTCTGCAATTTTTTCATCATAAATATCTTTAAAGAAAATACAATTCATATTTGTATATTTTTTATACTCTTTAAACATTTTTGCAGAAACTTCTTTAACTAAAGTTTCAATTTCAGTGATCTTTTGACTTAAATTAACCATTTGATTGTTGTATTCTGCTGCATTATCATTTTGAATTTGATATCTTCTATTTTCCTTTACAAATAAAACTTGATCTGATTTATATGCTTTTATTAAAGTAAGTTGACTACCAACATATTTATTTAAATTTGGCCCAAAATGAAGTTCAATTTCAAATTCTTCACTTGGTAAATTTCTAACTTTATTTCAATCAGCTGCAGAGATTAAACAAACTTTATACTCATCACCACCATCAGTAAAGTTAATAAAATAATATGTTCCTGGATTAATTTTTTGTTTAAATGGATTATCATATGGAGTTAATCTTAAGTATTGGGCTTCAATTTGACCAATTTGAGAATTTATTAAATCTAACTGATTTAACAAATTTCTTTTTTCATTTCTTCATTCTAAACCAAATTGTTCTAAAAATGCTTGATAAAAAATTGAAAAATATTTTTCTTCTTGCTCTTCATTATCTCATATGCAATATGGAATAACAAATAAATCTGGAATATCTGTTTTTGCTCTCCCATTATAAAAAGCACTTGTTTTAATAAGACCTGATATTTTTTTTCAACGTCTATCTGAAATATATCCTTCACCATTTGTTTCTAAAGTCATTTTTTTTCTAAAATAATGAATAAAATCAAGAGTTCTTCTACTCATTCTTACATCTTTTATTTGTTTTTTTCATACACTTAATTCGTCAAGAGTTAATTGTAGTTCTGGATCAACTTCAACATCTAAAGATGATTCACCATCTAATAATTGTTCAAAATTATTTACATCTTTCAATCCTTCTGCAATAAATCTAATTATGAAACGGTCAAATAAAGCTTCAAGACCTTCACCTTCTGCTGGTAACTCATTTGAAGCTGAAATTAACAATTTTAGTGGAACCTTGATATCTTTTCCACCATTTCTAAAAATTTTTTCATTAATAATTGTTAATAAAGTATTTTGAATACTTGGTCCAGCTTTTCAAATTTCATCTAAAAAACCAACATTTGCACTTGGAAGATAATCTTGAACCACTCTAATATATTTTCCTTCTTTTAGAAGCTTTAAATCAACCGGTCCATAGATTTCCTCTGGAGTTGAAAATTTATTCATTAAATATTCAAAATTTGTTCCATTTTTAATTGCAAACTTCATTCTACGAGAAATAAGTGATTTTGCAATTCCAGGCTTACCAAGTAAAAATATTGATTCCTCTGCCAATAAAGCCAACATAGCAAGTCTAAAAATTGTTTCCTTTTCATAAACTTGATATGAAATTTGGTCTATTAACTTATTAATTCTTTCTGTTATATCCATTTTTTTAACTCCCTTTTAAAACAATATAATTATAAATCATTAAAATAACAATTAAAACCCTATCAAAGATTAATTGTCAAATAGTTCTTCTCTACGTTTTTTGTATTTTTCCTTTTTGATTTTTGCAATTGATTCTTTTATGTGTTTTCTTCTAATATCTTTTTTTACTTTTTCAATTTCAGCTTTTCTCTTTTTCTTATAACCAGGTTTTACTTTTTTACTTTTATATTTATTAACAATTTTATTTGTTTCAACATTTACAGGTAAACTTGCAATGTACTCTTTTTTCTTTGTTTTATCAATGATTTCAACCAATTCATTGTTTGATAATTTAAAATTTGTAAAAGTTATATTTTTCGATTTTAATTCATCTACTAAATGTTGATTTGTTGAATTAAATAAAACATAACTTTGACCAGAATATTCTTTTCTACCTGTTCTTCCACTTCTGTGAATATAATAATCAAGGTCATTTGGTAAATCAATTGAAATAATTTGGCTTACTCCATCAATATCAATTCCCCTAGCAGCAACATCACTTGCAACAATTCATTTGAATTCCATATTTTGAATTCTTTTTTGCATATTGCTTCTTTGTCTTGGATCTAAGCCACCATGTAATTCCCCCACATTTTTTATTCCAAAATCATTTAATCAAGAAACTATTTCTTTAATTTTATCTTTTCTATTCAAAAAAATCATACAAACATATGGATTAATTTTATTTACCAAAATATTTAAAATTTCTTTATTTTCTTTATTTCTTGTTCAAATTAAAACATGTTCTATATTTTTATTTGTAGGATTTTTATCTATATTTTCAATAAAAATTGAATTTGATAAATATTTTCTTAAAAATGGCTTAATAGAATTATTAATTGTTGCAGAAAATAATGAAATATTAACATCCTTATTAATTTTTGAAATTAAAAAATCTACTTCATCAATAAAACCTAAATCAAAAATCATATCACATTCATCAATTACTAAATATTTTGTTGTTGTTAATTGAAGAAAATTTTCTTCATAAAGTTTTTTTAATCTTGTTGGAGTTCCAATAACAATCATTGGCTGCTTGTTTTTTAAATTGTCTTTTTGTTTTTCAATATCATCTCCACCAATGAATAATGAAACATTTCCATTTGAATTAAATTTTAATAAATCTTTTGTATTATCAAGTATTTGCCTTGCCAATTCTCTTGTTGGAGTTATAATTACACATTGAATTTTATTATCAACTTCATAGTTAATATTATTTAAAATTGGCAATAAAAAAGAATGCGTTTTACCTGTACCTGTATGAGATTGTGCAATAACTGATTTATGTTTTTTAATTAGAGGTATAACTTTTTCTTGAATAGATGTAGGATAAATAAAATCAATTTCTTCTAAAGCATCATTAATAAATTTTTTAAAACCAAAATCTGAAAATTTCATAGCATACCTCCATAATATAACTAATTATATAGTAATTAATCTTTTTCTAAAAAATCTTCTCCCTTTTCAACCTCAACTTTTGAAAGATTAAGATAATCCCATTGTCTTAAAACTTCATAAGCTGCAATACCAACTGAATTTGCTATATTTAAACTTCTTCCTGTTGGCACCATTGGAATTCTAAAACAATAATTTATATTTTTTTTTAAAATATCTTTTGCAATTCCTGTTGATTCTTTTCCAAACATTATAAATATTTCATCATTTTCTTTTGAAAAATTAAAATCACTAATTGGTTTTTTCCCATATCTTGTCATACAAAATAATTTAATACTTTGATTTAATTCTTTAAAATTATTTCAATCATCATATCTTATATATTCACAACTTTCAAAATTATTGGCACTACTTCGTACAAAATTTCTTTTATCAAAGATAAAACCAAAAGGTTCAATTAAATGAAGTTTTGCATTTATTAAAGCACATGTTCGCATAATAGCTCCAACATTATCTGCAATTTCTGGTTGATATAAAACTATATTAATTTTTCTCATTTTAAAACTCCTACTTTTATAAATTATAAGTATTTATGATCTTTTAAAAATTTTTTTAAAAGATCAATTGATTTTCTTCTATGTGATATTTTAGATTTTTCTTCTTTTGACATTTGAGCGTAAGTAAGTTCACAATTTAAAGGTTTAAAAATTTTATCATAAGCAAAGCCATTTTCTCCTAATTGTTCTTTAACAATAATCCCTTCTGTTTTACCTATAAATATTTCTTCAATATTATTTTTTAAATCCACAAATGAAGTTACTGAAATAAAATATGCTTTTCTATCCTCTTGATTAATTAAATTATTTTCCAACATTTTATCTAGAACCATTTTATTTATAATATTCCAATCTTTTTCTGGTTTTGCTCAACGTGCAGAATAAATGCCTGGAAAATTATTTAAACCTTCAATACAAATTCCTGAATCATCTGCAATAACAGGTTCACCAACTAGATTAGCTAAAAATTTTGCCTTATATAATGAATTTCCTTCAAATGTTGGCTCGTTTTCTGGAATATCAATATTACTATTAAAATTTTTAATACTTTTTATTTCAATCTCTGGAAATAAATATTTCATTTCATTAATTTTGTTTTCATTATTTGAAGCAAATCATATTGTTTTCATATTAGTTGTTTTCCTTTTGGTTCTAAATAATAATATAATAATTATAAAGGTTAAGGTAGTTAAAATGAAATTTAAAGGATTAACAAATGAAATAACTGTAGAAAAAAACATTCTTATAAAAAAAGAAAAAGCAGTAAATAAATTATATTTAGATAAAAAAAATGAATTCATTATTTTAAAAGAATTTAAACAAAATTATCAAAAAATAATGATTAAGTCTTTTGATTTTTATTTTCAAGATGGGTTACTAATTTCAAAATTTAAAATTTTAAAGAATTTTAAATCAATAAATGAAATTGATATTACTGATGATATTTTAGATTTAGTTATTTATGGAATAAAAAAATTTCATAAAATAAAAATTAAATCTAAAATAAAGAAATTTAATTATAGTAATTATTTAGATATTTTTAAAAATAATATTGATAATTTTTTATATGATTTTTCTAATGAATATGAAAAACTAATTAAAAAGATTGCATTCACTAAAAATTTAAAGCAAGTTATTAGCCACAATGATTTAGTTCCTGGAAATATACTAATAAAAAACAAAAAAATTAAATTAATTGATTATGATTTTGTAATGTTAAACAATATTTTTTTTGATATTGCAAGTTTTATCACAGAAACACTTAATGATAATAATCTTTTAATAAACTCCTTTATAAAAAAATGTATAGAAAAAAAATTAATTAAAAAAGAGGACATTAATTATTTAAAAATAATTATAGAGTATCAAGACTTATTATGAACTTTGTGAGCAAATTATATGTTTGAAAAAACAAATGAAAATATATATAAAATAATTTGTCAAGAAAAATACTTAAGATTAAAAAATAGATTTATTTAGTTTCTTTATCTCTTAATTTTTGCTCTTTTTTATCTAATTTTTCATTAATTTTTTTAAATTTTTCTTTTTTCAATAATTCCTTTTTATTTAATTCCTTTTCTAATTTTTCATCCAATTCTAATTTAAACTGAGCTAATTCTTCCTTTTCTTTCATTTTTTTTATTAAATATTTTTCATATCTTTGTGCTTTTAAAAGTTCTTTTGTAGGAATAATTTCATTATTTTTAAATGCATTATATATCTTTTCAAGATCCTCTTGCTTTCTTAATTCCTGATTTCTAAAAAAAATTGAAATAAATACAAATAAAGGAATTAAAAAAACTACTAATAATGTAACTATTAAAAATTTAACAATAATCATTCAAGTTGCATTTTCTAAAAAAGAGCCAATCGATGTAATAATTATAAAAATTAAACTTATAGTCAAAGAATAAATAAAATTATCCGTTTTGTGTAATTTTAACTTATAGAAAATTAATGTTATTAGAAAAGTATAGAAAAAATAACCCAAACAAATAAAAAATATGTATAAACCAATTGGGGATGGTAACTTAAAGTTCATTGAAAATGAAAAATCAAATCCAATTAAAAATCAAATTGCAAATCCTGGAATAATTGATTCAACCAAAAGAAAAAAACTACTTATAAAAAATGGAGTTCTATTTTGATTAAAATTATCAAAAAAATTTTTTATCATATTAACCTCTTTTTTTATTTTACTCCATTTTAAAAATAAAAAACTCCCTAAAAGGAGTTTACTTTTCTAAATGGAGCGGGTGAAGGGAATCGAACCCTCACAATCAGCTTGGAAGGCTGAAGTTCTACCATTAAACTACACCCGCAAATCAATTACATATTAAATACTACATAATTGATTTTGATATGTCAATACTTTTTTTCAAAAAATTAAATTGAAATTTTTTCTGTTAAAGAAAAAAATAAAGTAATTAACGCATAACTTCTATATTTATAAAAGAAGTTATTATCTTGAAAGTTTACTAACATATGTTTTTGATTCTGAATTTCTGGTCACTCAATAATATTACTTGGTGTTGTAATAATAAAAACTTCATTTTTAAATTGAATTAAATATTCTAAAGTTCTTATTGTAGTTTCAGTGTCTCTTCCTGTTAAAAGAACAACTATTAATTCATTTCTGAAATCAACATGTTTTGCAATTTCTAAATTAATTGATAAATCAATTAATTTAGCTTGAATTCCCAAATTTGTTAATGCATCTTCCAAAAATTTTGCTGAATACATTCCTTGAAATGATGGGCAAATTCATAATTTTTTAACTTTCATAATTTTTGCTGCCAAATCTGAAATAAATTCGTCATTTTGCTCAACTCAATCATTAATTATATTAATCATTTGATTTTTATTTTCTGAACTTCCCAAATTTACTTTTGCAGAATTTTGCATTACATTTTCATATTCAACTCTTAATCTAATTATTAACTCTTTATAACCTTCACATAAGCAGGCTTTTGCAAATTGAGTTACAGTTGCTAAAGAAACAAAACAAGTTTCAGAAATTTCATTCTGTGTTTTGAATACTCCAATATTTCAATCTGTTAATATTTGCTTTCCAATTAGCTTAAAAGTTGTATTCTTATTGTCTTTAATTAAGTTTTCTACGCGTTCATATACAGATAACATAAAATAAGTCTCCTAACTCTTTATATTAATAATTATTATATTTTTGTTTTATAAAAATAATTATTTCATTGCAAACATCATCAAAGTTTGAATAATCATGTTCAAATCAGTTTACACCCTTTAATTGATTTTTAAATCAAGTTATTTGCCTTCTTGCATAGTGCCTGTTATTTTTTTGCATTAACTCTATGCATTGCTCATAGTCAATTTCCTTTTCAATAAATTTTATTATTTCAGGACCTCCAATACATTTTAAGGCCTGAGCAGATTTATTAAAATTATTTTTTATATAAGCACTTCTTATTTCATCAAATAGTCCTCTGTCAGTTAATTGTAATACTCTATTATTTATCTTATTATATAAGTCACTTCTGTTCGGTATTAAGCCTATAATTAATAAATTATCATATATGTAATTTTTATTGTTTTTAATGATATTGCTTTTAATGTTATCATTTAATTTGTTAATTTCTAATGCTCTAATAATTCTATTCCTATTATTAGGATGAATTTTTTTTGCTTCCAAATTATCAATTTTGTCTAGTAAATCTCATAATTCCTGATTACTTAAATGTAAAAATTTATTATTAAAATTACTAATATGATCTTTTGAAGTAAAATTGTAATCCATTATTAAAGCATTCACATATAGTCCAGTTCCGCCAACAATTATAGGATTTTTGTTTCTTGATATAATATCCCTTATTTTACCCCTAGCCTCTTTTTGAAAATCAGCAACAGAATAAGTTTCATTTACTTCTCTAATAGAAAGTAAATGGTGTTTTATTCCTTGCATTTCATCAGAGTTTATTTTATTAGTTGCTATATCTGTTCCTTTATATATTTGTGTTGAGTCTGAATTAATACACTCACCATTAAATTCTTTTGCAATTTTAATTGATAAATCTGTTTTTCCACTTGCAGTTGGCCCGACTATTAAAATGATTTTTTGCAAGCAAAACACTCCCCCAAAATTAAAAGAATTTATAATAAAAAAAATATTTCCGCCCGCTATAAAATGCATGAGATAGGAAATACTTATTTATTGAGCGGTCTTAAATGTCTCACACAAACATAAAGAATAACAAATATTCTTGGCGTCCCGAAGGACAAGATAATTATATAATAAAAAAATACCTAAACAGGTATTTTTTTATTATTTCTTAGGTGTTATAGTTCTTATTTCAACATTGATTTTTTTTGGTTCAACAACAGATGATTGGAATAAAACTGTTTTTCTTGTCTTGCTCAAAGCATTTCCATGAATTTTTACTTCTTTTTTAAAATTAAATAGTCCAGAAATATCTCTTGAACCTGTAACAACAGCTGTTCAAGGTTGATCTACTTTACGTTTTACCCTAGCATTTAATCAGTGCAATGCAACAACGTTATTTACATCGTCTGTTTCACCCTCAGGATCAATTAAAGCATAAACTCAACCAAATTCTGATTCTAAACCAAATTCATTTGATTTAATTAACGCTCCAGCAATATCTTGTCTATAAATTGTTTGATTTGTTGCTGAAACTGGTTCTGCTTTTTCTCAAATAAATTTTTCTTGTCCTTCAGATAATTTAATTGATTTATCCACTATTTTTGTTGGTTTTGGATCAGTTACTTTTTTTCTTGTTTGAATGTGTTCTGATCTTTTTGCATTTGAAGCTGCTTTCTTAACAGCTACTTTATCTGGTCCTTTTTTTGAATTTGCCATATATTTCACACCGTCTTTCTAATAAAAAATTAATAAAT
Source organism: Spiroplasma taiwanense CT-1 (assembly GCF_000439435.1). Taxonomy (NCBI): domain Bacteria; kingdom Bacillati; phylum Mycoplasmatota; class Mollicutes; order Entomoplasmatales; family Spiroplasmataceae; genus Spiroplasma; species Spiroplasma taiwanense. The sequence goes on along the minus strand of NC_021846.1, from coordinate 384,066 downwards.
TTTGATATTTATCTACTTATGATACCAAAATATGTTTATATTATACATTAAAAAAAATAATTTATCTATAAGGTGTAAAAATTAAACATATTATGTTTTTTGCAAGGGCAAATATATCCATACAATAATATTTTATATTAAAGATTTATTTTTTTACAAATAAGTAAAAAAATAAATCTAAACTTCTTAAAAAATAAAAAACTTCATTAAAATGAAGTTTTAACAATTACTATTTTCTTAATCCTAATTTTTCAATAATTGTTTTATATCTGTTAACATCTTTACTTAGTAAAAAGTTCAATAAGTGTCTTCTTTGAGAAACTTTTTTTAATAAACTTCTTCTTGAAGTGATATCTTTTTTATGAATTGCTAAATGTTCAGTTAAGTTTTGAATATCAACTGTTAAAATTGCAATTTGAACTTCTGCTTTTCCAGTATCTTTACCATTATCACCATAATCTTTTACAATTTTCTCAATTTGTGATTTTGAAACCATTCTTTTAAAATTCTCCCTATTAATTCTTGATTGAAATTGTTTTAACAAAGTTATAATTTTAGGGAAATCATAACAACGTAAAAACATCAATACTTATTAAGTATAACAAATTAAAACTCTTTTATTCTATTTTTTCTAAAATTTCAATAATTTCTTTATTAAAATTAGTTATTTCATTAAAAAATATAGAGTTATTGATAATATTAACTATATAACTTTGATTTAGAATATTAATTTTATATTTTCCATTTGCTAATTTAATTGATATTTTATCAATTAAATAAATATTGTCACTTTCTCTTTTAATCTCAAGAAGAAAGTTATAATTTAAAAGCTTATTAAGTTTTTTTATTTCACCTTGTTCAAATAAATTTTTTAATTGTGTTGATGAAATATCTTTATTTCTTTTAAAAATTATAATATTTTCACTTCCAAAATATTGTTTTAAAAAATCTGCATTTCCCTTACCCATATATCCAAACTTAAAATCACTTCCAACAATTATTTTTGAAGCATTAAGTTTATTTAATAAAAAATTACAAAAATCATTTGGAGAAATCATTAAAGTATGATTATTTACTTGAATTTCAAGTAAATAATCAGGATTTACATTGTCTTCAATTAATTTATATTTAATTTTTTGTGATTGAATATTATTATTAATTTTTTTTAGAAAATCATTAACTTTTTGAGAAAAAGTTATAACAATTGACTTTTTATTTTCTTGAATTGCAAGTGTTTTTGTCTTTTGAATTATTTTTTGATGTATTTTATGAAAACCATCAAAAAAACCAATACAAATAATAGTTTTTGTATTGTCAAAGTTAAAATTTTGATGATCACTCAAATCTGAATTAATTTTAACCATTTTTATTATCTCTTTCAGCCTCTGATAAAGTTTCTCACGGTGATTCTTCTCAAAGTCCTCTTTGACATTTATATAAATCATGTGCAATATGTTTATAAACTGCAATAACCTCTTTATTATCATCAATTATAAAAATTAATGGAACATTAATTCCTGGTAAATTTATTGCTCTACCTTGTTTAATATCTTTTATTTTATGATACTCTATTAAATCATGCTCATTTTGCATTAAAGAATCATACATACTTAATAAGTCACTTTCTTGAATTTCTTCAATGTTTTTTGCTTGATTTAGTTCAAAATTTCCAGAACCTATTCTTTCTAGCTCTAAAACTGTTGCACTAGTTCCTAAACCTTTTGCAATATCTGTTACTAAACTTCTAATATATGTTCCTTTACTAGAGTTTACAAAAAGTTTAATCGTTCCTTGTTTTTGATTAAAATCTATTAAATTACATTTTTTAATAGTAACTGTTCTTGGAGTAATTGAAATTTCTTGATTATTTCTTGCATATTCATAAAGTTTTTTTCCTTCAATTTTAACTGCAGAATACATTGGTGGATATTGGTCATAAATATATCCATCATATTTATTTAATATTTCTTTAACTAAGGACTTAGAAATTTTTTTATATTCTTCTTCTTCAACTATTTTTCCAGTTATGTCTTGACTATCAGTTTGTAAAAACAATTTCATAGTCACTATATAACTCTTATCGCTACTTAAAAGATAATTTGAAATTTTAGTTGCTTGATTTACTAATACAACCATTAATCCACTTGCTAATGGATCTAAAGTACCTGCATGACCAATTTTTTTTAAATCAAATTTCTTCTTAATTTTTTGAATTAAATCATTTGAAGTAATTCCCGATGGTTTATTTACTAAAAAAACTCCTGATTTTTGAAACATAATTATCATCTCCTGAAAATAGTACTAGATTTATTATACATTCCTTCTAGTTGCTTCCAAATTAAATTTGAAATATTTTTATGGTATAATAATAAAAATTGAAAGTGAAGTGGTTTTTATGCTTGTTAAATCAGATTTTTATAAAGAAATAGAAGCTGAGTTTAAGATTATTTCTGAAAAAGAACATTTAGGTAGTGGTGGCACACCAGTCAACAACTTAAATACTAAAATGTTTTATTTATCAAAACATCAATTCAATTCATACCTTGAATTTGATCAAGCAATTGTTACAGAAATTGCTTCAACTCTTCAATCACTAGAAGATATTATTGTTAAAAAAGCACTAACTTATCAAGAATTAGCAAGAGATTCATTTAATGAAGATATTGACCCACAAAAATGAATTGATTATGCACAAAATGAAGCACAAAAATTAAGTTATGAAATGTATAATGATAAAGAAATTAAATATTTAAGACATTTCCATATAGTTTGGTTAACGTGAGTGTTTTGTGATGAAGAATTAAAAAAATTAAGGATTAAGGCAAGTCGAGATTTATATCATCATATTGGAAAAGTCGAAAAAGATTACGTAAAAAAACGTACTGAAATATTAAAATCAAAAAAAGATGAAGAAAAATGATAACATTTTAGTTATCATTTTTTATTATTCACTGTGATTGATCTATTTTGTCTATTGTTTGAACAATTAATGAAGCCAATTGTTCAGGGTTATATAATGATACAAATGGATATTTTCTATCAAAAAAAGGTTTTAGATAATTTAATTTACTTTGATATTTTACTAATCAATTATTTGCTATTTTATTTAATTCCGCCATTGCTTCTCTTTGTTTTGTAGATTTTATTTCACTTTTTAACTCCGATTTTAAATTTGAATATAGCTCATTGGACTTATTTGTTAATCATTTTTGAAACATTGCTATATTTGCTATTCCTGTTTTTATTAGAGGAGAAACAATATATCTATGTCCCTCATTTTTAAATTTATCTCAAGAAATTCCTGAAAGCCCTTCCACATTTGAAAGATTATTTTGAATATATGTTTTTTGATCATAATCATTTGTATCAAAAATATTAATATTTGTTAAATAATCAAGTGGCATTTTAAAATTTGAATTTGTATTTATAGAGTATCTTGAAATATTTTCAAAAATTTCTTCATTCTGAAAATTAAAACTATTAAAATAATAAGTATTTGTTTGATTAAATTTATGAATAATAAAAGTAATAAGATCATAAAATTTCACATTTTTTTTAATTCATAATTTAAAATTATTAACTAATAAAAATTTTTTTATATCAAGTTCTTTTTCAGTATTAATATAAATATTCAGAATAAAATTTTCTAGTGTTTTTGAAATAAATTCATAAAATCATCTTAAAATTAAAATATCAATATTATAGGTGTAACAAAATTCATTTTTCATTACATAATTTATTAATCTTTTTAATGAAAATAATAATCCTGAACTTAATTTATTTGCATATTTAAAATCTCTTGTTAATTGAATTGCTAAATCTTCTTGTAAATTTTTATTTCCATTTGCAATATAGAATTTTGTCTTATCTTTTTTTAAAAAAATTAATGATATAATTCTAAAATTTATTATTATATTTTTAAAATTAAAAATAATATTTATATAATTTTTATCAGTATGAATTTCATTTATAATTTTTGAATCCTTACATATATTCAAAACTTCCTCTTGCAAATCAACTGGTTTAGAATTAATTTTTGAAAAATATCTTAATGCTGCCAAATCTATATTTAAGACTTTGTTAAAAACATTATATGAATTGTAGGCGAAATCACCTATTTTATGTAGTTTTATATTTTTCTCATTAAAAGATTTTTTTAATAATTTAAAAAAACTATTTATTTTATTAGCAAATTCAATATTTTCAGTAGTAATCTTTTTGACTTGTATATTAAATTTTCAAATTTCTGAATTCAATTTCATTATTATCTCCTAATTAATCTCAAAATTATAATATTGCAAAAAAACCAAAAATATACCATTTTCTTTATTTAAAGGATAAATTGGTCTTGAAATGATTTCCATTTCTAAATTATCATATTTTTTTGAACTTTTTTTAATTGATATATTTGTTGTGCCTTGCATATTTTTTAAATAAGCTACTGTATCATATCAGTAATAAATCTTATTAGGTTTATTACTTCAAATTTTTTTACAAAAATCTAAATAAAAATCTAAGAATTTTTTTGTATCAGTATGTGTTTTATTAAAAACTCAAATTAAATTTACTAATTTAAAAGAATTATAAAACTTTGAAATTTTTTTGTTTTTTTTATAATAAATAAGTTTTGATTCTAATAAATTGTCAACATCTTTTTTGGAAGAAAAATTAAATGCAAAAGATTTATCTAATCAAACTCTAAAATATTCATTTTTTAAAAGTTGATATTGAATGTCTGACATAATATTTATTTTAAATATTAAACGTTGCTTCTTATTTATATTTTTTAATTTAATAATATAAAATAAAATTTGCATTTTTTTCATTAAAAGTTTATTTAAAATTCTAAATGTTTTAACAAATTCTAATGAAAAACTTCTTTTATATTTATTTTTACTACAAATAATTAATGGATAATCTTTATGCAATAGTACTGTTCTTATAATAATAGAAAACCCAATTAAATTATTTTTATAAAAACTAATTTCAATTGAATCATTAAAAATAAATAGTTCCTTATTATTCAATAATTTATATTTTTTAGTTTTCCATTCAACTTTAACATTATCACTTATTTCATATTTTTTAACCAACTTTTTAAAAATTAATTGGTTGATTTCACAAATTCAACAATCAGCAAAATGCTCCTTTGTAGATATTTCACTTTCATAAATTTTATACATTTTTTTACTGACATATTTAATTGCTAGTAAATCTACATTAATTTTTTTATCAAAATTATAAATTGAATCTATTGCATAACTTCCATGTTTCTTTACAATTAAAAAGTCAGATAATTGTTTTTTTATAAAATAAATATTTTTATCAATAAATTTTTTTAAGTTATAATCTAATTCTACTTTTTTTAACTGATCATTAATCAATTTAACATCTTCAATAATAAAATTGACATTTTTTTCATTTTTCATCAATTTTCCCTCATTAACTTTTTTCATATTTTATACAACTTATAATGAATAATGGAACAGTTTCTGCTCTCATAATATTTTCTCCTAATGTTATTGATTTATAACCAATTTTTTTTAAAAGATCAAGTTCATCCCTTTCAATACCACCTTCTGGTCCAATTACAATACTTATTGAACTAAATTTATTTTTTAATTCCTTTTTAAAAGTTAATTTTTTTTCTTCTTCTCAACAAACTAAATTTAAATCAGCTTTATATTTTACTAATTCATTTAAATTTCTAATAACTGGTTCAATTATGGGAACAAAATTTCTTTTTGATTGTTCAGCTGAACTTTTACAAATATTTGTTCATCTAGATATTTTATTTTCTTCTTTTTTAAAATCAATTTTTACAACATTTCTTTTAAATTCAACAGGAACAATTTTTGTTACACCTAATTCTGTTGCTTTTTGTAAAATAAAGTCCCATTTTTGTTCTCTTATAATACCAACAATTAAATTAATTTCTATATATGATTCTTCAAATTCCAGCTTTTTTTCAATTTTAGCATAATAAATTTCATTAGAGATTTCAACTATTTTACATAAATACTTGTTTGAATTATATACACAAACTATTTTTTCATTTATATTAATTTTAATAACATTTTTTAAATGATGATAATTTTTTTCGCTTAATTCGAAAATATCTCCTTTTAAATTATCTGTAAAGTAATTATGCATAAATTCCCTCATTATCTAAAATAATTATAATATAATATTAAATGAGGTGAATATAATTTGAATTCAAATTTTTGTTTGTTTAGATAGGAGATTTTAAAAAATTACAATGAAAAAAACTGATGAATTAAATCAAGATATTGTAGCTATAAATACAATAGACTTGGAGTATGAAATCAGCAAACTTAACAAAACAAACAAACGTGCAAGAATTAAGAGTGAGACTCTAAAAATAGCTCTTGTCAGTTTGTTACTAAGTATGTCTACAGCTGTTAGTTTTATTAATGTTATCATTCCCTTATTTATTACATCAGTAAATGTGGGATTTGCTTTAAAATATTATATTATAGCTATAAGCTTTCAAGTAGTCGGTATATACTGGGGTATGACTCTAGGTTTGTTAGATGGTTTATTACAATTTTTAATCTGAGGTCTAAGTCCTTTATTTAGGCTTACATCTGCTATTGGATTGATGATTTGAGTAGTTTTATTTTGATTACTATATGAAAAAGTTTTTAGGATATACAATATTGAAAACAAATACGGTAAAGCTGTTGCTTCAACATTTGCCAGTATGATAATTTTCATTTTTGCTCCTTTTAGCTCAGCAATATTGAATTATATTTGGACATATATTGAATATGGTAATGGTTATGGAATTATAATCTTTTTCAACGCTTGATTAAGTTTTATGATTTTTGATTTATTTGCAATTATATTATTCACACTCACTACAAGTAGAATTCAAAAGATTTTATCCAGATTGCAAAAATAAAAAAAGATTGCTTTAAAGCAATCTTTTTTTATTTAACTTCTTTTAAAATTTTTTCAATTTTATTTGCATTTTCTAATGTTTTATCCAATTCAAAATTCAATTCTGGTACACTTCTCATTTCAACTTTACTTGCAAGTAACTTTCTTATTTCCTTCAAATTTTGTTTTAGTTCATCTTCAACTTCTTCAACATTTGCTGTAGTATCTAAAAATGAATAGAAAACTTTTGCATGACTCATATCATTTGTAAGTCTAACTTCATGAATTATTAAAGAATTTAAATATTCACTGTCTGGGAATTCTCTTTGTAAAATCAAATTCAATTCTCTCAAAATAGTTGATTGAGTACGTTCTATTTTAATATCTTTTGACATAAAATTATTTCACCTCTTCTATTTTATATGCTTCTATAATATCATTTTCTTTTAAATCATTAAAGTTTTTAATTGTAATTCCACATTCCTGACCTTCTTTTGCCTCTTTTATATCATCTTTTTTATTTTTTAAAGAAGATATCTCTCCTGTATAAATAACAATTCCATCTCTTAAAATGTGAACTTTTGAGTTTCTAGGAACTAATCCACTCATAATTCTACATCCAGCAATTGTTCCTACTTGTGAATGTCTAAACAATTGCCTAACTTCTGCTTCACCAAAAGTTTTTTCCTCAAATACTGGATCTAACATTCCTGTTGCTGCTTCAGCAATTTCTTCAATTAATTTATAAATAATATTATGTAATCTAATTTCCACACCATCATCTTCTGCTTTTTGTCTAACTTGTGAAGTTGGTCTAACATTAAAACCATAAATTAGAGCGTTTGAAGCCATTGCAAGTGTAACATCACTTACAGAAATTGCTCCAACAGTTGCACGAATTACATTTATTTTTACACCTTCAATATTAATTTTTAACATTGAATTTCTAACTGCTTCAACTGTTCCTTGAGCATCGGCTTTTAGAATAATATTAATTGATTTTAATTCTCCTGCTTCAATTTGATTTTTTATTGAATCAAGAGTAAAACTATTGTTTTTTTGTCTTGCATCATTTGTTTGTTTTTCAAATTGTGCTTTTGCAATATCTCTTGCAATTTTCTCTTCTGAAACAACAATAAATTTATCTCCAGCCTTTGGAACTTCATTTAATCCAATAATTAAAGCAGGTTGACCTGGTTTTACCTTTTGGATTTTTGATTGATTTTCATTCTCAATATCTTTAATAGATCCAAAAGTTGCACCAGCAATTAAAATATCTCGTAAATTTAATGAACCATTTTGAACTAAAATTGTAGCAATAGGTCCACGATTCTTATCCAATTTAGCTTCAATTACTGTTCCTGTTGCAAATTTATTTGGATTTGCTTTTAAATCTTTTAACTCTGAAACTAAAAGAATAGTTTCTAAAAGACTATCTAATCCAATTTTAGTTTTTGCTGAACCATTAATAAATGGAATATCTCCACCATATTCTTCTGCAACAATACCAAATTTCATTAATTCAATTTTTACACGTTCTGGATCAGAATCTGGTTTATCTATTTTATTTACAAAAACAATTATTGGAACATCAGCTGCTTTTGCATGGTCTATTGCTTCTTCAGTTTGTGGCATAACTCCATCATCAGCTGCTACAACTAAAATAACAATATCTGTAACTTCACTCCCTCTTGCTCTCATTTCTGTAAAAGCCTCATGACCTGGAGTATCAATAAATGTTATTTTTTCACCTTTTATTGATGTTTGATAAGCACCAATATGTTGCGTAATTCCTCCAAATTCACCCTCAGTTACATTTGCATCTCTTATCGAATCCAACAAAGTTGTTTTACCATGATCAACATGACCCATTATTGTAACAACAGGTGGTTTTGTTTTTAAATCTTTTGGGTCATCTTTTTGTTCGAAAGTTTCAAATATATTTTCTTTTGTAACAGACATTTCCTTTTTAAAATAATATCCAAATTCTAAACATAATTCACCCATTTGTTCTTCAGATAAAATTTGATTTTGAGTTACCATACTTCCATTAGTAAAAAATCACTTTACAATTTCAGCAGGCCCCTTGTTTAATTTTTTTGCAAAATCTGCAATTGAAAGTGGTTCTGTATATATAAAAACACCATCAATTAAACCTGTTTCTTTTGTTTCTCTTAACTGATTTTTTAGATTAGCAGTATGAGCTTTGGATTTGTTTTTGGCTACTTGCTTTTGATTATTATTTTTTTCCTTTTTTGCCATATCTACATCTCCTTTTCTTTATTTATTCAATATTTTTTAGAACTAATTTTATAAAATTTCTATCACTTATTCCAATACTTTTAATATTTTTTTTACCAATTGCTTGATTTAGTTGTTCTGAATTAAATAAATTATTTATAATTTTTATTTTATAAAAAACACATTTATTGTTAATTTTTTTTAACTGACTTATTCCCATATCGGATGTTGTTAAAACTAAACCAATTTTTTTTTGCTTAATATTTTCAAATAGCTTTTCTCCATAAACTAATTTACTTGCAGAAGAAGCTAAACCTAATGAATTTAGCAATTTTTGTACATCTAATCCCAATTAGTTTCTACCTCTTTAATTAACATATCATAAATTGAGTCATCAAGATTAGTTTTTAAACCTCTTTCTAAAGATTTAGTCTTTTTAACTTTGTTTATTGCTTCAATAGTTGGTCTAATATAAACACCTCTACCATTTGCTTTTTTACTATTATCAATAAAAACTTCTCCTGCTTTTGTTTTAACGATTCTAATTAACTCTATTTTGGGAAACATTTTATTTGATGAAACATCTTTTCTAAGACTAATATATTTATTTTCCATGAATTGAAATTTTTTTAATTATTTTCGTAATAATCATCATATTGGTCATCAATTTCATCAAATGATGATGCTTCATTATTACTTAAATTTTCAAAAGCAGCTATTGATGCTTGAATTTCATCAATTGAAGAGTCTTTTACAAATAATGAATTATCAATTTCTTGAGTACTCTCAGTTTTTGGTTTTTGAAATCTATTTGTTTTTAAGTTATTACTTGAAGCTTTTTCTCTTCTTTTATTTACTTTATTAATAAATTCGGGATTATTTAACTCACTTTCTGTAATATTCCCATTTCAATGAACTGCAACTTTTCTTTCATTTGCACTTTCTAATGAAAATATATTTATTTTCATGTTAACTAAATTCGCAACAAGTCTTGCAGCCATTCCCTTTTTACCAATTGCCAATGATAACTGTTCATTTGGAACAACAATAAAGCCTTCATTATTTTCTTCATCAATTTCAATACTTATTACTTTTACAGGTGCAAGTGAATTCATTAAAAATGTTTTTTTATCATCACTATATAAAACAACATCTATTTTTTCTCCTGCTAATTCTTTTGTAACATTTTTAATTCTACTTCCAGATGCTCCAACACAACTACCAATTGGGTCTACACCTTCTTCATGAGAATAAACAGCAATTTTTGCTCTATTTCCTGGTTCTCTTGCAACTGATTTAATTTCTACAATTCCCTCAAGTATTTCTGGAACTTCTATTTCAATTAGTTTAGCTAAAAATTCAGGGTGTATTCTTGATGCTTGAATTTGAGAATGTTTATTATCTTTTGAAACTTCTTCAATATAAAAACAAATTCTCTGATCAATATCAAAAGTTTCTCCTGGAATTATTTTTTTATATCAAATTGGCACTATTGAACCATCAATATCAACTAAATAACTTGTTTCTGTAATATCCTTTACAAAACCACCAACAATTTCATGATTTTTTTCCAAAAATTCCTGATAAATTTTATTTTTTTCACCTTCACGAATTTTTTGTTTAATAATCTGTCCAACTTGCATAACTGCTAATTTTGAAAAATCTAATGTAAATTCAACAGGTTCATATACATTATTACCAATTGAAACATCTTCTCCATATTTTTCTTTAGCAGCATTTATTCCTATTTCCAATCATTCATCTTCAATTTTTTGAACAACTGTTAATTCTTTAAAAACTTTAATTTGGCCTGTATTTTCATCAATATCAACTCTTACAATTGCTTCAGGATCAAAGAATTTTTCATATGCCTTTTGAAAACCCTCTTTAATTCCTTCAAAAATTATACTTTTTTCTATTTTTTTATCTTGAACAATTTCATAAATTGCATCAAGTAACTGAGCACCATCAATCATGGTATTTTTTCCTCCTATATTATATAAAAATCTCATTAATTTTATTTTGCAAATAGAAAAGAAGAGTTCCCTCTTCTTTTCTAATATGACATTATTATTATAAACTTTTTTTAATAAAAAAGCATTTTTTAAATTATAAAATATTTTTTATTTTGCTATTGTTTTAAATACTTGTGATATTTATTTTTAATTGACTCTAATTTCATTCCAAAATCTTTATGGCCTGGAAAAATAAGTGTATGTTTATCATTATTTTGATAAATGTTCTTAATTGATTGTCTAAATCTATTTTGACTACATCTTGGCATGAATATTCCATTTAGACCAAATCCCTCTTTAAATAAAGTATCTCCAACAAATAATCAATTAAAATTTTTAATTTTTATAAAAATTGATCCAGGGGTATGACCACCAACACATTCAATAAAAATATCTAAACTACCTATTATAATCTCTTTAATATACGTAACTGCAATTACATTTTTTATTTCTTTTTCTAATTTTCAATTATTTTTTTTAAGCATTGATAAATTTTTTTTGCTGTTATACAAACACATTACATCTTTTTGACCAATGTATACATTTACATTTTCAAATTTCTCTAAAATTTTTTCCAAACCTATTAAGTGATCAAAATGACCATGTGTAATAAAAATATCTGTCAATTCAATTTGATTTTGACTTAAATAACTTAATATTTCTTCTGAGTTCATTGCAGTATCAATTAAAATAGCTTTTTTTGCTTCATATTCTATTAAAAAACTATTTCCCAAATTTTTAGTATTACTAAAATTTTTTATATTCATTTTTTTTACTCTTCTCTACTTTTTATTCTTTTTTAATTTTAACTAATATTACAGGAAATTATTAATTTTATAAAAACTTTTTATATTAAAAAAATATTTTCCTACTAAATCTAGATTTTTTTATTTTTCCTATTAATAAATCAATAAACTTTTGAATGAAATGAACCACTGGACCAAAACATATTATAAAAAATATAGTACCTACATTTAAATAATCTAAAAAAAATTTTGATTTTAAATCTCAATTAATTGATGTTATTGATAATGATATTAATATTCCTGGAATTAAAATTATAATATCAATCGATATTCTAGAGCTAATATAATTTCATTTTGTCATTTTTTGAAAATTTGGGACAATAGAATTATAAGGACCCAAAAATATATTTGTTTTAATTCAAATTGCATCGCCCAAAGCGGTCAGTAAAAAACCTGAAATAAATATTCATAATTTTATCTGATATGATTGTTTTTTAATTTCTTTTACAAATTCATGAGTAATATAAAGTTTTTCATGCATCATTAGAAAAAGTGGTTCTAGAAAAACAATAACTATGTCTGATAAAAAAATAAAAAATATTTGTAATTTAATTTTACTATTCCCTGTACAAAATTGATTTCTTTTACTTTTTGAAATTATCAAAAATATAATTGAAATAATTGAAATAATAAAAAAATAAATAACTAAAACAATTTCATAGTAAATACCATTTGAAACTGAAGCATCAAGAGTTCCATATTCAGATGAATTCTTATCATCTATTAAATCTTTTCAACCCATTAGTACAGATTAAATTGTAAAATCTAAATGCATTACACCAACAGCTGTTGGCAAATATAAACTTAAACCTAGTGTAAATAAATTCCAATTAATAAAAATACAAATCTATAAATATTTGTTTTTATCAAATTTCATATAAATATCCTTTTTTTACATATAATCATTTTATAATATCACATTAAAATAAAAATAGAGAATTATATATAATTCTCTATTCTAAAATCACTTATTAAATTCCATTATTTTTTATAACTTCTTTATATCAATATAAACTATCCTTTTTATAACGTTTCATGTCTTTTAAATCTTTTTCACCTCTATTTACATAAACAAATCCATATCTTTTACTAATTCCTTCATGTGTTGAAACTAAATCAATTGCACTTCAAGGATTGTATCCAAATAGTTTAATACCATCAGAAATTATTTTAGGAATTTGCTCAATGTGTTTTTTCAAATAATCTATTCTATACTGATCATGAACTTTTTTATCTTCTGTCAAAATATCTTTTGCTCCTAAGCCATTTTCTGTTATTATTATTGGCAAACCATATCTTTCATGCAAAGCCCTTGAAGTCATTCTAAATCCAACTGGATCAATTTCTCATCCGTATTGCGTTTTTTCCAAATTTGGGTTTTCAATAATTTGAAATAATCCTTCAATATTAAATGCTTGTTGTTGATTTCCCATTTTAAATTCAGAATTCTTTACAGAAACTTTTGCGGTCATTGTTGAATAATAATTAAATGCAATAAAATCAACTTTACAACTTTGCATTTCTTCCATATCTCCATCAAAAATTTCAATTTGATAATTTTTTTCTTTGCATCAATTTAAAAGAATTTGACTATATTCACCTTTTACTAAGCAATCAATATAAATTCAATTTCTGATTAAATTTGCATTATTTGCAGCAATTGAATCTAATGGATTTGATGTTGCTGGATATACATAAGCAATATTTGGTGCTGGACCAATTTTTGAATTTGGATATATTGAGTGCAATAAATTTATAACTTTTGCTTGTGCAACATTCATATTATGAAATTGTTAATAAATTTTTGTTCCTTCATCTTTTTCTGCTTTTATTGAGAATAAGTGTCCAAATAAAATCATCATATTTTGTTCATTAATAGTTTGTCAATATTTCACTCTATCTCCAAAATTTTCAAATAATGTTTTTGAATATTTTAAATATGCATCAATCATCATCCTGTTTGCTCAACCACCTAATTCTTCCAAATGTAATGGTTGATCAAAATGATGAATTGTTACTAAAGGTTCTATATTGTATTTAATTAACTCATTTATTAAATTATTATAAAATTCTATTCCTTTTAGATTTGGTTTATTTTCTACTCCCTTTGGAAAAATTCTTGTTCAATTTATTGAAAATCTATATGATTTAAATCCCATTTCAGCCATTAAAACAACATCTTCTTTATAATTATGATAATGGTCTGCGGCAACTTTAAAATCAGATATTTCATCAGTTATAAATTTTGAAATAAACCCTTTAGTATCATCTTGAACGCTTAATCCTTTTCCATCTTCGTTATATGCTCCTTAAATTTGATATGCACTACTTGATGCACCTCAAAGAAAATTATTTGGTATTTTGTTCATTTTTTTAATACTCCTTAAGTTGTTAAAAGTTTTTTTGTTCCTTTTTATGTTGATTTTCTATCTTTTTCATTTCTCTAATTTCTTTTGAAAAATTAATCTCAGCTTCATCATATTCATCTAATCTATATGTAATACGTAATGAATTTAAAATATTTTTGTATCTTGTTAAAATTAATTCAAGATCTGAGTTATTTTTTAAAGAATCAATTGAATTTAGTAAATTACTGTATTTTTCAAAGTATTCAGTTCTAAAATTAATAACAAATTGTTCATCCTATAATTTTTGTAATTCAGTTAATTTTATTTGATGTTCTTTTTTCATTTTAGTAAATTTATCAATATTAAATTTTTTATATAAAATTTCAGCTTTTTCTCTATCATTTTTAGCTAAAAGTTCTTTTCCTTTATTTATGATTTTATCTTTATATTTAATTTCTTTACTATCCAAAACATTAATTTTTTCTATTAATAATAATATTTTTTGATATTTTTTTTCAATTTTTTTAAATTCAAGAATTGGTACTGTATTTGAAAATTCACTGAATTTTTTTAATAATGCTTCTGCTTCTTCTTTTTTAACTAAATTTTTTAATACTAAATATTCTACTAATTTTTTTTCTTCTTTTAAAAATTGTTTTTTTTCAAGAATTCTTTCTTTATATAAAAACATACATATTACAAAGGCTAAAGCAAATGAACCAAAAGACCCTGCAACCATATACAATTCATTTGTAATACCACTAAGTTGTTGGCCAGTTTGATCAGTGACTCCAAAACTTCCAGCATCACTAAAGAATCCAAATAATTCAAATATTCCAACCCCAGAAGTAACTCTTGAAGTTACACCTAATGCGCTTAATATACTTGATACAAAAAATACACTAATAACCCCTGCAATTAAAGGTCTTTTTTTTGGTAAGTTTATTTGATATAAAATTGGTTCTGTAATTCCAAAAATGCCAGGAATTCCTAAACCAATTGCTTCTCTTTTTAGAGTTGCATTTCTAGTAAATACTGCAACAGCAATAACTGCTCCAGTTTGAGCTCAAACTGTTAATGATGAAGTAAATCCAAAATTACCAAAACCAAGATTTGACATTTGGTCTACCATAAATATCATTCCTATTGCCATATGTGCACCAAATATAACAGCTGGTTGTCAAACTGCTGCAACTAAACCAACTCCAATACCAAGTGGTAATTTTGTAACATAATAGAATATTATTCCTATAAGTTTTTCAATATAAAATCATATTGGTCCAAAAATAAAGAATGCTGGTATCATTGTTAGACCAATAACTATAAATCATCTAAAAGTTAATTCAATTTCTTTTGGTATTCACTTAATTACTCAATTATCAATTTTTTTGCTAAAAATATTGTAAAAATAATTACAAATAATTTTTGGTTTTGAGGTCCAATTGACAATACATTAAGGGGTAAAATTACTCATATATCTGTCCCCTCTAATTTCATTCCATCTAAAATAGGTATTCCTGTTGAAAGTGGATCTCCAAAATCTGCTAAAATTCATTAATTACCCATTAATGCTGGTCCTCCAGTACCAAATAATAATGGTGAAGACATAATTATACCAATACCAACAGAAATTGGTCTATTTAGATTAAAATAATTTCCCGCATTATATGCTATTACAATACCCATAAAAATTATTGATGATTTTCCAACGGCATGTAATAATGCTCAACCCACGCCATACTCTGCTGTATCTAAAATATTTCCAGTAATTGTGGGCATTAAATTTCCTGCCATATCAGAACTTAATATTCCGATTAATGCTTGAAATAACCCTGTTCCAATAAATATTGGAATTAATGGAGCCATAATACCTGTAAACATTTGCATAAATCTCATGCCTAAAGGTACAGCATTTTTAGCTTAAAGAACTATATCTCCTACGTTTTGTTGATTTAATAAAAGAACCTCATCTTTTACTTTATAAACATCTTGTCCAATAATTACTTGTAATTGTTTTCCATTTCAAATAATACCCTTAACAAGATCTACTTTTTTTATTTTTTCTACATCTACTTTTTGAGTATCTCTAATTTTAAAACGAAGTATTGTCATACAGTTGAAAACTTCGTCATAATTTGAAGATCCAACTATTAATTTTTTGGCAACTTTTCTATATGTGTTATCTGAACTAAAGAAATCTTCCATACTAATAACAGGTTTTTCTAATTCTTTTTGATCAACTTGTTCAAATTCTCCAATTAAATCTCCTGTTTTTACATTTTTTGTTTTTGTTAATAAATTAAATTTATATGCAATTTTTTCACTATTTATTGTAATTGGACAAATACTACTTAATCCTGATTTTTCAATTAATTCCAAATCAACTTCAACAATTTTTGTATCTAAATTAACATTTTGATTTAATTTAGATAAAATATTGAATGGCTTTCCTTTCAAAGAAACAGTATCTAATCCAATGTGCATTAATACACTAATTTCTTTTTCTATTTCAAAAAAGAATGCATGCTTAGTATCTGTAATTAAACTTAATTTTCCATTTTCAATTGGTGATTTAAATATTTGTGAACTTAGTTTTATGTAAAAACCATCACCAAGCATTTTTTCAGAAAAAACACCATCATTTAAATTTTCAATTAAGTCTATTTCTCCATCAACTGAAGCGTATACTTTAATTTTTTCCATTTTTTTCTCTCCTTTCAAAAGAATTTTCCAATAAAAAAACAATCAATTGTTTTAATGTAAAAATTACTTTCATTAATAGAAAGTAGTTTGTTAACATATTTAATAAAAATCTAATTTAAAAACATATAAAAATAAAAAAACATGAATCATAGTATTTACTCCGTGTTTTTTTATTTTAAATAAATTATTCTATGATAAAAACATTTTTTTTTGTAATTTTTGGAATTTTAACTTCATTAATCATATAACTTATATCCAAAACATGCAAAGCATTTCAATATTTATCTTTTATTAAATCAAAGTTTAAGTTATTAGTATCTAAGTTTAATGCTTCAAATATTTTTGTTATTTCAATTTTACATTCAAGTTGAAAATTTTCAAATCACTCAATATTTTTTCTATTTGCATTTAGTGTTTTTAATTCAGTTTCTAAAATTACTATATTTTTATTATTTGAAAGTAGTTCATATTTTTCTATTAAAATTTTTAATTTTTTTCATTTTTTTGAATATTAGATGAATATTTTTTAACCCTATTTGCAATAAATTGTTTTTTATTTTCATTTGATTTTATTAAAGAATCAAGTTTTGTTGTTGTTTTAATTATTTGAACATAATTTTTTTTCACTTGCTTCATTTTTTCAATGATATCTTTATTAAATATTAAATTAAATTATTTTAAATTTTTTTCAATTTTGTTTTTTGCATCTTCAATACTAATTTTTTTTGAAAGAGCATACATTTTAACTAGTAATTCATTATTTCTTTTTATTTGTTTACTTTCTTTAACTCTTTCTGTATAAAATAACATTCCTATTTTACAAGATACTGCAATTGAAGCAAATAACATTAATCCATAAAGTATTGCATTTAAAAGCATAGAATTTGCTTCTCCTGTAAATAAATTAATTGTACTTGGAAGTAAAGTTTGTCCTGATACAACTTCTTCAGCTAATCTTGGTTCCATTAAAGTACCTAAAATTCCAAATATTCCAAGACCACCAGGAGTTCTTGCTTCTATTCCTAGAATTCCTGCAAGTATTCCTAAAAATAATGCTGAAATTATTGCTATAATAAATGGTTTTACTTTTGGTAAATTAACACCATAAATAATTGGTTCAGTTACTCCAACAAAACCACCAGGTAATGCAGCAAAAGCTGCTTGTCTTAATTTCATATTTTTTGTTCTTATTCCAACAGCAATAGCAACACCAACTTGAGTAAATGTAGCTATATTTAATGGAAACATTAATGTTGTATATATACCCTGACTAACTCCAATTGCAACAGGCATCACAATTGGAACATGCATACCCGTAATTACTAATGGTTGTCATGTCAACGCCATAATTCCTGTACCAATTCCATAAGGTATTTTTGATAAATATCCTACCCCAAGACCTATTGTTTGTTCTATCAAAGAAAGAATAGGACCTGCTATAAAAAACATTGACATAAATACTACAAATAATACAATAAATGGTTTAAACAATATATCAATTGATGGGGCATTCAAGTTTTTACTCATTTATCTAAATAAAATAAACCAATTGCAGCAAATATGTGAGGTAAAACCGAATTTGTAAATATACCTGTTTTAATTGATAATGTTCCTATTGAAAATAAATCAAAAGCAGACATTTGTGTTAAAAATTGAACTGATGTAGCTCCAGCAAGAGCTAAACTCATAAAAATTGCAAGCAATGTTGGGCCACCTAAATATTTCATTGTATTATAACCCATATAAATTCCAAATAATTTAATTTTTGTTTCTGCAACAATGTTAAATGCATATGAAAATAAATCTGGTTGTATGCCTGAACTATCAGAAACGGATAAATCTTGAATAGCACCAGATACTACAAGAATTGTTTTTAATCTCATTAATAATCCACCTGCCATTAAAATAGGCAACGATGGAAAAATTATTCCTGTTATTGCTCCTAATAGTCTTCTTCCAATTGTAAGTTAATTATTTTTATATTTTCATTATTTCCCGAAGTAGTTTTTACTACATAATCTTCTACAGCTTCTCTTACTTTGTATATTTCTCCACCAATAATAATTTGCAATTGTTTACCAGATCAAATAATGCCCTTTACCATTGGAATTTTTTTAATTTCTAATTCATTAATTAAATCCTTATTTTTTATTTCAAATCTTAATCTTGTCATACAATTAAAAACTTTTGTATAATTTGAATGAGTTCCTATACTTTTATATATTATTTGTGCTGCTTGATCATATCTAGATTTTGAATTAACAATAGATTGAATTTTATCTTTAAAATCTACAGAATTTTCTAGGTTTTTTTCATAATAAAATTCTCCAATTATTTCTCCCCTTTTGACTATTCCTTTTTTTATAATTTTAAAATTTCAACCTAAATTTTCATTAAAATCCATAACAATTGGTGTTGCTATTGAAATTGTATTGTCCATTTGCTTTATCATTTCAAAATTAACTTCCACTATTTGAGAATTGATATCTAAATTTTGTCCAACTTTTGCTTTTACATTAAAGGGTTTGCCCTTTAATGTAACTGTATCTAAACCGATATGCATTAAAAAATTAACTTCTTCATTAATTTCAAAATAATATGCATGCTTTGTATCAAAAATCATTTTTAATTTTCCATTTTCAATTGGAGAATAAAAAATGATTTGATTTTGGTTTTATGTAAAAACCATCACCAAGCATTTTTTCAGAAAAAACACCATCATTTAAATTTTCAATTAAATCAACTTCACCATTAACTGGTGAATATATTTTTTTTCCATTTTTTTGCTTTCCTTTCAAAAGAATTTTGCAAAAAAAAAGCAATGAAAAACTAAAATGAGAAAATTACTTTCTCTAATAGAAAGTAATTTTCTCATCTAATTTAATATTAAATTATTCTAATAATTAAAAACTAAAGAGTCATGTAGTTTTAGCATTTGCTCTGTTGAAGTAAAGTGATCTACAATTTGTAAACCAAACTGAAGTGCTGCACCAATTGAACTTCCTGTTATAAAATTTCCATCACTAATTGCTGCAATGTGAGGTTTTTTTATTGCATTATCTAAATCTTTATCACAACCAGGATAGTGAGTAATTTCCACATTGTCAACTAATTTAAGTTTTCCAAGTATTTCTGGAGCAGCACAAATCGCTGCAATTATTTTATTTTGTTTTGCATGATTTTCAAGAGCATTCATTAATATTTCAGATTCTTTTAAATGATCTACTCCAGTTCTTCCTCCAGGAAGAACTAAACAATCATAATTATTAAAATCTATTTCACTAATAACTTTATCTGCAATAACATTTATATTTCAAGCACCTTTTACATGTTTTGAATCATTTATTGAAACAATATCCACAACAGGAAAACTTCCTGAAAACATTTTTTCAGCTCTTCTTAAAACATCACAAGTTGCAACCATTTCAGTATCTTCAAAACCATTAGCAACAAATATAGCAACTTTTGCCATTATATATTACCTCTTTTCTTTTTTTATATTATACTTTATTTTTTTAGTTATAATTAATATTAGGTGATTTATTATGTCTTTAATTAGAAAAATTTATTTTCTTTTCAGATTAGCAAAAAAAGAAAATAGAAAAGATATTTCAAGAGAAAATTTTTCAAATAAATTAGTTCATAATCAAGTAATTATAGACATAAATGTTAGAACTATAAGAAATAGTACAAAAAAATTTAATTCGCTAATTTTTAAAGAAAAAATTTCATCTGAAAATGGTTTTAGATTAATATATACAAAAGGATTTAATAGCTTTGGTTTTAAAGAAGATGTCGATTTAGTTTTTTGTGATATTCATAATCAAGTAATTGCTATTTATTCAAACTTTAAACCAAATAAAATGACAAGTTTTAACCAAGAAGCAAGATCTATATTTGTTTTGGCAAATAATACAAATAAATATTTAAATATAAAAAAGAATGATTTACTAAAAATATATAAATAAAAAATCTCAATTAAGAGATTTTTTATTTATATATTTTGATCTTGATTTTCATTTAAAGATTCTTCTTTAACTTTTGATCAGAAATTAACTGCCAAGAATTTATCAACAGTTCTTGTTGAAACATGTAATCCATTAAAGTAGAAATGCATTTTATTAAAACGAAGACAAATATGACCAATTGTAACTGCTAAAAAATCATAACCATCTTCAATTAATTCCACTCCTGTTTTATCTTTAAATTCTTCATGCCCATACTTTTCAAACATTGCTTCTCTCATTGTTTCAATACCAGGATTCATTCACGTATTTAAAACATAATTTTTTAAATCCCTTATTTTTTTTTCGCCTTCTGCCCCTTGTTCTTTTCAAAAATCAATAACATGTTTTTTAAAGAATGGTGCAAATTTTTTAAGTCCTTCTTCTAAAGATGGAAAAAACATTTGTACTTGTTCTGTCTCTCCTTCAATTTCAATATGACCTAAAAATCATGGTTCTGAAAAACTAACTACACCAATTTGGTCTGAATTTAATTGATAAACTTTTTCACTCATAATTTGCCCCTTTAATTTATATAATTATACCATAATTTATTTTTTATAAATAAAGTGACTTTTTAAGGAAAAAAATTATTAATAAATAATAATTTTTAAGCCATTAATGTACTTGGTGATTCTGTTCTAATTCTTCTTGTAGTTATTGTAATTGAAATTATATACATTCCAAATACTAAAATTGTTGCTACAAATGGCGCTCATCAAGTCATTCCGAATGGAATTATTCCAATTATTGAATTAATTATTTTAACTATTGCATAAATTGCAACATAGCTTAAACTAACACCACTTATATAAGTTAAAATTGAAAATCCAGTTACAAAACCAAAAGTGTAATAAATTATTTCAAAATTTGAATACCCAAGTGATTTCATAACAATCATAAATCGCTTATATTGATTTACAAATAAGTCATTAATTAATGTTACAGTTAAAATCATAATTACTATTAATAAACTAATAAATAATATTCCAATTGATAGTACAATTGCAGATATTTGATTAATTAATGCCTCTTCTTGACTTAAGAAAGTTGTTGATTCAATTTCAATTGAGCTTTTATAAGGAGTATTACCATTTAAAGTATCTTCTCCAATTTTTGGATTTCTTGCAAATGAAGCTTGTATTGTAATAAAATATGGTTCTTCAGCATTTGAATAAATTCCAGTATATCACATATTTGGTCTAACAGATTTTTGAACTTCATCTTCTCCATAAACTCATTGACTTTTATCATTATTAACAATAGTATTTGGGTTTAATTTTTCATATGTATTTATAGTTACTCCATCTTGTGTATAACTACTATTATTTTGTGAATTAAAGTCTTCATATTGTAAATTAAATGGAGTATATTTATCAATACTAAATCCATTTATTAAATTAACTAAATTTTGATCTGCAATAATTAATGATTTACCATAAACCTCAATATTTCCAACTTTTTTAAAATTAATTTTAGAAACATTACCATTAGAAATACCAGTTCAATTTAAATCAATATTACTTAAACTAATAGGTCCATTTGCCTCTCTAATTGATCTTGCAAAAAAGTTATTGTAAGCTTCTTTAATATTCTTTAGTGCTTCTCCTGATAAATTTTCATTTTCTCTTTTGTATTCACCTCTTTGGTCAAAAAATAATGAATACGGTCTAATTGCGAAAAAGTCATTTTCATCTTTTAAACTACTATCAGTATTTTTTCACGCATTTAAAGTTTTTTCAGGAATGAAATCTAGATTTTCAATTCATCATGCTGAACTATCAGAATTACCTAAGTTTTTAATTTTTTCAAAATCTAGTTGAAATTTTTTAGGAAGAAATAAAACTATATTTTCATATTGATAATATGGTCTTATTTCCAAGTTTAAATCTTCACTACCATCTTTGTTAAATGTTGAAGTTAAATTATAAAAAGCGTAGGAATTATTTTTAAGATCTGCATACTTATATTTAGAAAAATCATTTACTTCTGTACTTCCATTTTTATAATCAAATATTGGAGCATAAGTAAACTTACTTCCTTGTAATGAACTCATTGTTAAAAATTGGTTTTCATTTAAAATATTTGATGCCTTATAGTGATTTCAATCTCTATCATCATACATTCAAGCATCATTTGGAATATTTTCTTGAGTACTTGTAATTACCATTCTTTTAGAATTTATATTAATATCTTTTAATAAATCTCAATTATTATTAATATTAAAATCTGTTTGTTCATTTGATATAACAGGGACTGATAATTGTTTTGTCTCTTTATCATAGATATCACTTATTAATTCATAATCTTCATTTGCTAGTGTATTTCCATATAAAACTTTATTAATTAATTGAGCTTGATATTCACTTTTAAATATTTTGTCACTATTAACTTTTTCAATATTATACGCAGATTGACTTGAATTTAAACCAATAATTGGTAAATTCTTATCATTTTGTGATTTTATATTTATACTTGTATATAAATTATCCACTCCTGGAATATATTTATTTACTTGTCATCCAAATTCAAAGTTATTTAGCCTATTTTCACTCTTTGTTACATAGTTTTTTATATATGAAGGTGTTTGAGAAATTATAATATTTATAATTTGTTCTTTTCAATTTCCCTCAGTTGTTGAAGAATTATTAATAAAATTTACAAGTAATTGAGGAAGACCATTAGTCAATAAATCAGAGGTTTCTAAAATTTTTTTAAGTCTAACAGAAAAATTATTTTCTAATTCACTTGAATTTGAATGAACAGTTCATTCAATCATTTTTTGAATATCTGCTATTGATATTCCACTTCCCACCAATTGTGATAAATTATTTCCTAAAATACTTGCAATTATTGATATCAATGAATTTAATTCTGTTTCTTCATCAATTGCTTCTTCACGAACTAAAAAATCATATTGAGAAGATGTACTTGAAAGTTTATCATAAGTTCAAGATGTTGAAAATTGATTATTATTTTCTGGAGAAATAAGAATTTGAGGAATTACTGAACTATCTGGAGAAGGGCCTATTTGAGAAACAGATTTAGAAATCTGCTCAATTTCACTTCCAAAAATATTATTTGTATTAAATAAGTTCTCTTCATATTCATCAACTTCTTGAGTTGGTGAAAGCGAAGTTTTTGCAAGAGGAGCATTTCCAATTAATTCTATATTTCTTGAATTATTTGAATAATTAATATTTCTATTATAACTATTAACAAAATTATCTACAATTCCAGGAATTGCTAAAGATCCTGAAACGAAGAATCCTGCAAAAAATATTGTTGCAGCTGTTAATAAAGTCTTTGAAAAACTTGATATTGCAAGTTCACTACTAAATCTAATTGAAAATCTACTTTTATTAGTTAATGCCAACTTTAATTTTCTAATTCAAAGAATTGTTTTTTGACTATCTTTTCTCTTTAATATTTCTAAAGTTGGTTTTCTAATCAAAAGAAATGCTGTAAAGTATGAAACAATTGCTAAAAAAACTCCAAAAATTAAAAATCCCAGAACAAATGGTAAGTATTTAAAAATTGCTAAATTATACTGTCCACTAACAAATTGTAAAAAAAATGATGCTACTGGTTCTTGAAGAAAAGACCCAATAATCCAAGCAATTGGTATAACAATAAACATAACAATTACTCCATATGATAAATAAGACGAAGCTATTTCAGATGATTTTGCTCCCATAGATTTTAATATTCCAATTTCTCCAGAATTTAAATGAATAGTTTTTTTAACTGCAACAACTACTGCAATTAATGTTATTAAACAAATTAGAGATGAAAATAATATTGAAATAATATTGAAAACTTCAGTTATTTTTGGTGTCAAAGTTCAATTATAAGATAATGGAGAATTATTAAAACTAGTGTAATTTTCATTATATTTTGAAGAATCATAAAAATTTTGATCAATTTCATTTTTATTGTATAAAAAATTATAATTATATAATAAATTTTTAATACTTGAAAAAGAATGTGCTACAAAAGCTGCCACACCTTTTTGTGCATTCTGTGAATCTGAACTTTTTAAAATATTATATGCATAATTTGTAGCATATTTTGAAAAATCAAATGTTATCATTTGATCAGAAATAACACTATTATCTGCAAAAACAATAGCAGATTTTTCATTATTTGGTATTGGAGTTAGTAAATCTGTAATTGGATAATAAGATAACGGATCTACTCCAAAAGCTGAAATAGTAAAATTTCCTCCACCAATAGTAATATTGCTTCCAAGTTTTAAATTATTTTTTCTTGCAAATTGTGAATTAATTATAATTTCATTTTTATTTCTTGGCATAAAACCATCATAAATAGTTATTCTATCTTTTCAAGTATTATCAAGATTTATTATTCTATAATTTATTTCCGAAACATTATCTTGAAGTACTACCTCTGCTCTTGCTTCATATTTTAAATCCACAGCCTGTGATAAAATTTCATTTCTTAAAAAATATGCCTTAGCTCTATTAAATGAACCAAAATCAAATTCTTTTCAAGCAGTAAGATCACTAAAATTAGAACCCGATCCTATATCTGCAATAAAATTTGTAGAATTTTCATGTTTTAAAAATAATGGATTAATTGTTCTTTTAGGAATATCAATTAGTTTATTAATATTATCTCCTTCTGTTGCAATTTTTCCATATAA